>CAVAON010000011.1:6017-38608 GCA_963590215.1 Anaerovoracaceae bacterium
TTCCTCATAAATACGATGGATATGAAAGGCAAAATTAACCTTATCTACGTAGATCCGCCCTTTTTCACTAAGATTAAATATGAAGCGGTAGTAAAAATGCCTGCATCAAATGAGAATATTTCTGTTCCTGCATATACAGACAGATGGGAAGAAGGCGAAGCTGAATATCTGCGCATGCTGGCATCAAGACTTATAGCCATGAGAGAGCTTCTTGCAAAGGATGGCTGTATATGGGTGCATCTTGACTGGCATATTTCACACTATGTCAAAATTCTGCTTGACGAAATTTTTGGATATGGTAATTTCATAAATGAAATCGTTTGGACATACAAATCGGGAGGGAGCAGTAAAAGGCATTTTTCAAGGAAGCATGACACATTGTTCTTTTATGGCAAAAGTAAAAAATACTATTTCAAACCGCAAAAAGAAAAATCATACAACAGGGGATTAAAACCATACAAATTCAAAGGTGTAGATGAATTCTGCGATGACATGGGATGGTATACTCTTGTTAATATGAAGGATGTATGGAATATTGATATGGTAGGCAGGACATCAGCAGAGAGGACAGGTTATGCGACTCAGAAACCGGAAGCTCTTCTTTGCAGAATACTTGAGAGCTGCTCGAAAGAAGGAGATATATGTGCCGATTTTTTTGCCGGGTCAGGAACTCTCGCATCGGTGGCACAAAAAATGAACAGACGCTTTATAACCTGTGATGGCGGTAGCCTTGCTATATCAATGGGTATGCAAAGACTTGCTATGGATGATGCTTCCTTTGATGTAATGTCGGCAACAAATGATATATCACAGTTTCCTGGTACAATAAATGTTATATATGATAATGAATCCGGGGAGTTTTGTGTTGATGCACAAGATTATATAAATTCACTTGAAAATGGTGATGAGGCAATAAAAATGTGGAGTATAGACTGGGACTATAATGGGACTGTTCATAAGGTGCGTGATATAAACTTCAGGAACAAGGAAGGAATTTCAGGAAAATTCACAGGAAAAACAGGAGAGAAAATAAGTCTGGTTTTCATAGGAATAACCGGAAACAGAAATCAATATGTAATATTGACAAAGCAATGCAAATGTTAGATAATAGATATGGATATGCGGCATTGGCCTAATGGTAAGGCATCTGCTTCCCAAGCAGGGGATTGTCGGTTCGAGTCCGATATGCCGCTCCATATTCAGGGCGCCTAAAGTCATTGAAGTTTCAATGGTTTTAGGCGTTTTTGTGTGCAGCCAACTGTGAGTGGCTAATGCTTATGGTACACCGACTTCTAATCCAAATTCTCTTTTCAGTTCATCTTCTCTCTTTTTCAAATAGTAACTCATATTAAATTTTTTTAAAGCGTTTGCGGCTATCAATACAGAACGCCGCTTTGTATGCTTTGAAACTGCCTCAGCCTTTTATGCCGCTACAGTGAGCGTATCTATGCAACCCGTTATGAAACTTAGTAAATTGGAAAACAATAAAACTCATGTGCTGTAAAAACTGCGGTTGAATTTTACAGCAGATTGGGATATACTATGGGTGAAAGGAGTTGAGCAATATGCCAAATATCAAACCCATTTCCGATCTGCGAAATTACAGCGATGTGCTGCGTGATGTAGCTGTTGGTGCTCCGGTGTTTCTGACAAAGAACGGACGCGGCAGATATGCAATTCTCGATATGCGAGACTTTGAAAAGACACAGGCAACCCTCCAGCTTATGAATGAGCTTGCAAAAGGCCAAAAATCTGGCGAAGAGAAAGGCTGGCTGACATTGGAAGCCGTGGAGAAGACCCTCGGGATTCTCAATGAATAATTTACATTTATCCGAAGGAGCCCAAAACGATCTTTTAGAAATTAAAGCCTATATTGAGGAAGAGCTACTGAACCCATCCGCAGCATTGGCAACCGTAAGTCGAATTACAAAGAGTCTCCGCATTTTACAAAACCATGCACAGGCCGGAGCTCCGCTATCTTCGATTGCGGATATGGAGAGCGATTATTGCTTTATTGTAAGCGGCAATTACATTGGCTTCTGCCGTGCTTGCGGCAGCGAAGTTTTTATTGACCGTATTCTTTATGCCCGCCGTGATTATATGCGGATTTTATTCGGAGACAGTGCAACAGATGAATAAATGACAAATCATTGAACCGCTTGTAGAAATACAGGCGGTTTTCTCACTCTAGCGACTAAAAGCCTCGAACTCGCCCGACAGTGGGAAGAATATAGCTGAACAGCAATGGTGTCCATTGCGAGATGGAACCTGAAGGAAGCTGTAAGCAAACCTCTGATCTGGCGAACAGAAATCACATCAAAGCCCAATAGCAGGAACGAATTGATACGCTCGAGCAGCAGTATAAAGAAAAAACCGTCGAGCCTCTTGCTTCCGCTCCAAAGGAGCCAGCTGGATCCATCAATAATGACGGAGTGGTCACCAACGGTTTTTTGCTAACTGAGACAGGCAAAAAAGACAATGAAAAAATCCAAAATCTTTACAGCTTTTCGTTTACTTCTAGTGCCTCGACGAGTTTTATGTCGGGGTGCTTTTGCATATAGTAGTCTAAAGTGAACTGGTTAGTGAAAAGGATAAGAGGTCGTTCCTTGTGGTCAAATACCAGTTTTGTTCTTGAATCCAGAGTTTTCTTTACGGAGGATATGTCTTCTGTAATAAGCCATCTTGCTACTGAGAAATCAAGCGAATCCATGCGAACCTCTGAATTGTATTCGTTTTTGAGTCTGTATTCAAATACTTCAAACTGAAGCTGTCCTACAGCACCCAGTATTACTTCGTTGTATTCTGTTTTGTATACTTGTACAGCACCTTCCTGCGCCAGCTGATCAACACCTTTTGTGAAATGTTTTGCCTTCATAGTGTCTTTTGGCATTACCATGGCAAACAACTCAGGAGGGAATGTAGGCAGCGGCTCAAAGAACAGCGGCTCCTTGGTGGTTGTAAGCGTATCTCCGACCTGATAATTGCCCGTATCATATATACCTATGATATCTCCAGCATATGCCTCATCTACTGTTTCGCGTTCATTTGCAAACAGCTGTGTTGATTGCGACAGCTTCATTTCCTTGCCTGTTCTTGAGAGTTTTACTGTCATACCGCGTTCAAATTTGCCTGAGCATATTCTAAGGAATGCCAGCCTGTCCCTGTGAGCAGGATTCATATTTGCCTGTATTTTGAATATGAAACCACTGAAAAAAGGATCATCGGGGCTAACTTCACCATTTGTTGTTTTTCTTGTCCCTGGGGCAGGGGACATGTCAAGAAAATGATTAAGGAAAGGAATTGTGCCAAAATCCGCAAGGGCAGAGCCAAAGAATACAGGTGAAAGCTTACCTGCCTCTACAAGGGCACGATCAAATTCGTTTCCGGCACCTAAAACCAGTTCCATTTCATCTCTCAGTGTATCAAGGTTATAGCCTGCGATTTTGCCCTCAAGCTCATTTCCGAACACGCCATCGTCGCCAAGCTGTATTTCCTTGTTTTGTTTGTATAGAAATACAGAATTATTCAGAATATCGTAGATTCCTTCAAAGTTCAGACCTGAACCTATAGGCCATGTTACTGCTGTTGAGGGAAGGCCAAGTACATCCTCAAGCTCCTGCATCAGATCAAGAGGATCTCTTGCTTCTCTGTCAAATTTGTTCATGAATGTGAATACAGGGATGCCTCTCATAGAGCATACCCTGAAAAGCTTCTTTGTTTGAGCTTCTATACCCTTGGCTCCGTCAATTACCATTACAGCACTGTCTACAGATGTAAGTATTCTGTATGTATCTTCACCGAAATCATTGTGGCCGGGAGTGTCCATTATTGATATTATCTTGCCGGCATAGGCAAACTGCATTACAGATGAAGTTACAGAAATACCACGCTGCTTTTCGATTTCCATCCAGTCAGATGTTGCAAATTTTGAATTACGTCTTGCTTTGACTGTACCTGCTTCTCTGATTGCACCGCCGTGCAGCAGCAGTTTCTCTGTAAGGGTTGTTTTACCTGCATCAGGGTGTGAAATTATACCGAATATTCTTCTGTCATTTATATTTCCTGTCATTTTGTTTCTCCTAAATTATTTCCAAAGGGATTTTATCATAATAAAGGGCGTTCGAACAGAGTTTTTTTGAATTATTTTAGCTTCTGAATAATCTGAATATATCGACTTGCTTTGTATATATTGAAAAACTTCCAGATTATCCGTATACTTATTATATCAACAATTTCAGATGGAGAAAAAACATGTCACAAGAAGTAAAAATGAGTGAAAACAAAATGGGCACAATGCCCGTAGGCAAACTGCTTCTTAATATGTCGTGGCCTGCAATTCTGTCAATGCTGATTCAGGCATTATACAATATCGTAGACACCATGTTCGTGTCGTTTATAAATGAACAGGCCATAGCAGCAGTAACCTATATATTTCCCATAAGTATGCTTATGATTGCATTCTCTGTGGGTACAGGAGTGGGTATCAATTCATTGATAGCAAGAAGACTTGGAGCCAGACGTTTTGATGAAGCAAATGATGCAGCATCTCACGGCTTCAGGCTTTCGTTTTTCAATTGGGCTATATTTGCCATATTCGGGCTTTTCTTTGCCAAAATGTTTATGGAGGCCTTTACAGAAACTCCATATATCATCGAAAATGGAACCGCATATCTGCAGGTAACTACTATAGGGAGCCTGTTCCTTATGGTGCAGGTTACCAACGAAAAAATCCTGCAATCAACAGGCAATATGATTATGCCTATGATATGCAGCCTGGCAGGAGCAGTAACAAATGTAATCCTTGACCCGTGCTTTATATTCGGTATCTGGATATTCCCCGAAATGGGGGTTACAGGTGCTGCTGTTGCGACAGTAATAGGGCAGGCCGTTTCGATGACACTGGGGCTTTTCCTTCTGTTTGGCAAAAACCATGCTGTAACGATCAGATTCAAAGGGTTTAAATTCAAAGGGGAGATTATACGTGATATATATGCCGTAGGTCTTCCAGCAATTATAATGCAGGCAATAGGATCGGTGCTGATGTTCGGTCTTAATGCTATACTTGGGGCTATATCTGAAACAGGTATTGCAGTGCTTGGTGTATACCAAAGATTGCAGTCATTTGTATTTATGCCTGTTTTCGGACTCACACAGGGGGCACTGCCTATACTGGGATTTAATTTTGGTGCACGCAACAGAGAAAGATTTATACATACATACAAGCTGGCACTGAGAGTTGCTCTGATAATAATGGGAGCAGGATTCATTTTCTTCCAGCTCTTTCCCGAGACGTTGCTTTCAATATTCAACGCTACAGAGCAGATGTATGAAATAGGTAGTAAAGCATTGAGAATAATATCCATATGCTTTATTCCTGCAGCATATGGTATTACAACATCAACAGTATTTCAGGCGACAGGTCATGGAGTACTCAGCCTGTGGAGCTCTCTGATAAGGCAGCTTGTAGGAGCACTTCCTGCAGCATTTATACTGAGCAGATTTATCGGCATGACAGGAATATGGGCAGCATTTCCAATTGCTGAGGTGCTTGGAACAGGCTATGTAATCTGTGCATTCATATGGCTTTACAAGAGAGAAATCAAAAACATGGGGATAGAGTAATACAAATAGCAAAAAGTCGCTTGTAAAAAGATTATAATATATGGATCAGATACGGGCATTACTGCTGTATATGGCTTTTTTGCTTCGGAAATTCTAAAGGAACCTTATTCGGGTTCCTTTACTGTCTCATATTCAATTCCGTCAAAATCTCTGTATTGAGAATCCATTTCAACCATGTCGTAGATGAGAGGATCTCTGATGAGATGCTTCCATACAGTATATGTGGCCTGTATGAAATTGTGGTTTAGCTTAATCTTATCCTCGATGAGAGGGCATACATAAGGCAGATCGGATGCATTGTATATAAGGGAGAGTCTGCCGTAATCATCAATATGCGGTGCCAGAGGATATGTCCGGCACTGTATCGAGCGCATTTTGCGGTCGCATACAGGCGGATTCACACAACGTATAAAATATACCTTACCGTGCCATGAATCCGGAAACTCATAATCCTCTGCGTTTTCGTAGCTCCATTTAATCCAGTCCTCCTGCTTTGTGAACAGTTTATCTTCTCCCGGAAGAAGATATATTCCAAGATCAAAATCTCCATCATCTGAATCTCCTCCGCATGTGCAGCACGCAGCACCACACAATGTGCCGCAGTCATAGTCCACAGGAGAAACTCTGTCAAGGAGCCTGTATATAGCTTTAAACGTACTTTTTCTTATCTTCGATTTCATTATGACCTAACCCCATTTATGAAGTAAATGGCAGGTAGGTCAAACGTCAACAGTGAGTTCTTACAACAAACGGGCAGAGAACTCTTGCATGAGACCTGTCACAATTTGCTTGTGCAAATTGGACTAGGGCTTCAAGGATTTCCCAAGAGTGCAAAGCGCGATTGGAAAGAAATCTACGGCGAAATGACCTAACCCCATTTATGAAGTAAATGGCAGGTAGGTCAAACGTCAACAGTGAGTTCTTACAACAAACGGGCAGAGAACTCTTGCATGAGACCTGTCACAATTTGCTTGTGCAAATTGGACTAGGGCTTCAAGCAGTGAGTTCTTACAACAAACGGGCAGAGAACTCTTGCATGAGACCTGTCACAATTTGCTTGTGCAAATTGGACTAGGGCTTCAAGCAGTGAGTTCTTACAACAAACGGGCAGAGAACTCTTGCATGAGACCTGTCACAATTTGCTTGTGCAAATTGGACTAGGGCTTCAAGGATTTCCCAAGAGTGCAAAGCGCGATTGGAAAGAAATCTACGGCGACAGACCCAACCACCAGTGATTTTATTATATCATTATATGCTCTAATGCTATATGTTACAAGGGTAAATGCATTTTGCGTGTTTGTTTGGATGAAACGTGATAATTGTTGAAATTTCAACGATTGAGGCGATTTAGAACTATAGTGCTATTTTGAAAAAAATTGATTAAGGATGTTCAAAATTCTCTTTTAAGTGGTAGAATAATATTGGATTACTAGTTAAAGAGGTTAATTATTTATGAAGTTAGGTATTGATGTCGGTTCAACGACAGTAAAGTTAGTTCTATTAGATGAAAACAATGAAATAAAATATTCCAAATACGAAAGACATATGTCAAATGTCTTTGACAAGGTTGAAGAGCTTATCAAAGAAGCTTATAAAGAAACAGGGGATATTACAGTTAAAGCTGTAATTACAGGTTCCGGCGGACTTGCTCTTGCAGAGAAAGCAGGGATACCCTTTGAACAGGAAGTTATTGCATGCAGCAAAGCAGTAGAGGAGCTTATACCGGAAACCGAAACAGCAATAGAACTTGGCGGGGAGGACGCCAAGATAACTTTTTATGGAGCTTCCATAGAGCAGAGAATGAATGGTACATGTGCAGGAGGCACAGGTGCATTTATAGATCAGATGGCAGTCCTGCTTAATACTGATGCAGCAGGGCTTAATGATGCTGCCCAAAAACACAAAATGATTTATCCTATAGCAGCAAGATGCGGTGTATTTGCCAAAACAGATATACAGCCCCTTATTAATGAGGGAGCAGCCATAGAAGATCTTGCGGCTTCTATATTTCAGGCTGTGGTAAATCAGACTATTTCGGGACTTGCATGCGGTCATCCTATTAAAGGCAAAGTGGCTTTTCTGGGAGGCCCGCTGTCATTTCTTTCAGAGCTTAGAGTAAGATTTACAGAAACTCTGGGGCTTACTCCTGAGAATATCATATTCCCCGAAAATTCAAAATATTTTGTAGCGATAGGTGCAGCTTTGCTGTCTTCAAAATATACAGCAACAACGCTTGGAGATATAGTTGAGGCGATTGATAGCATAGATGCATCAGACGTATCGGACACCAAGCATATAGAGCCGCTGTTTGCAAATCAGGAAGAATATGATGAATTTACAGGCAGACATGCCGCAAACAGGGTCAAAACAGGCGAACTGGCAAAAGCTTCCGGCAGACTTTATCTTGGTATAGATGCGGGATCTACAACCACCAAATCCGCCCTTATAGACGAAGATAACAGAGTGCTTTACTCATTTTACAAAAATAACGAGGGAAAACCTCTTGAGACAGTGCTTGAAATGTTAAGCGATTTGTACAGGCAAATACCCGATGGTGCGTATATAGCAAGGGCAGCAGCAACGGGCTATGGTGAGGGGCTTATCAAAGCCGCCTTCAAAATTGATACAGGTGAAATTGAAACAATTGCACATTACAAGGCTGCTCAGGAATTCCTTCCGGGAGTTGAATTCATACTTGATATAGGCGGCCAGGATATGAAATGCATGAAGATAAAAGATGGAGCGATATATAATATTATGCTTAATGAAGCATGCTCTTCCGGGTGCGGCTCTTTTATAGAGACTTATGCCAAGTCTGTTAATATGACTGTGGCAGAGTTTGCAAAGGAAGCTCTTTTTGCATCGAATCCTGTAGACCTTGGAACAAGATGTACTGTATTTATGAATTCAAAAGTAAAGCAGGCTCAAAAAGAAGGGGCAACGATAGGGGATATTTCTGCAGGACTTTCGTATTCCGTAATTAAAAATGCACTGTACAAGGTAATCAAGCTGAGAAATCCTGATGAAGCAGGAGAAAAAATAGTTGTTCAGGGAGGAACTTTCCTGAACGATGCAGTGCTCAGAAGCATAGAGCGTGTAGTAGGCAAAAATGTAGTAAGACCGGACATTGCAGGCATCATGGGAGCATTTGGTGCGGCACTTGTAGCTAAAGAAACATATATAGAAGGTAAAAGCTCCATGCTTTCTCCTGAAGAGCTTGAAAGCTTTGGAGTTAAAAATACTCATACAAGGTGTAACGGCTGTGAAAACAGATGTATGCTTACTGTCAATAGATTCAGTGACGGCTCGAAATTCATAACAGGTAACAGATGTGAAAAAGGTGAGGGCAAAGTGAGTGCCGAAAACACAGTCCCTGACATGTATGAATACAAATTCAAAAGACTCTTTGACTACAAACCTCTTGCAGAGGATAATGCATCAAGAGGCATTATAGGTATACCGAGAGTGCTGAATATGTACGAGAACTACCCATTCTGGCATACATTTTTTACAGAGCTTGGCTATAGAGTTGTACTTTCGCCTGCATCATCAAAAAACATATATGAGATGGGAATGGATACAATATCATCTGATACTGCATGTTATCCCGCAAAGCTTGTTCACGGGCACATTAAATGGCTTTGTGAAAACGGTATCAGGACAATTTTTTATCCAAGCATCAATTATGAAAGAGCTGAGGATCCGTCAGCACCAAATCACTACAACTGTCCTATAGTTGCAACGTATCCTGAAGTTATAGGCAGCAATATGGATGATGTGTTTAGTGAATATGATGTGAAATTCATGCATCCTTTCCTGCCTTATGATGATGACAAAAGGCTTAAACGTGAGCTTTCAAGAGTATTTGACATAGACAAAAAAGAAATATCAGATGCTGTGGATAAAGCCAGAGTAGAAGATGAGAAATTCCACAGGGACGTCAAAGCAAAAGCAGATGAAATACTTGAATATATAGAAAAAAACCACAAAAAAGCAGTGATTCTGTCAGGCAGGCCATACCATCTTGATCCTGAGATTAACCATGGCATCAACAAACTCATAACTTCATTTGATATGCCTGTAATAACAGAAGATTCAGTTGCAGATAAAGTTATTCTTGAAAGACCAGTCAGAGTTCTTGACCAGTGGGTATATCATTCGAGATTATATAAGGCTGCTTTGTTTGCAGGTACCAGAGATGATATTGAGATCATTCAGCTTAATTCTTTTGGATGCGGACTTGATGCAGTCACGACAGATCAGGTTGAGGAAATATGCACAAACAATAACAAGCTTTATACGGTTCTCAAGATAGATGAGGGATCAAATCTTGGTGCGGCAAGAATCCGAATAAGATCGCTTAAAGCTGCTGTCGATGAGCGTGAAAAAAACAAAATCAGAGCAACTCCGCATAATGCGGGATTTAAGAGAAAATATTTCACAAAGGAAATGCGGGAAGAATATACTATTATGATTCCGCAGATGTCACCTATACATTTCAGGCATGTTGAGGTTGCAATGAGAAAAGCCGGTTACAGGGCGGTACAGCTGCCACCTGTAAATGTAAAGGCAGTGGATGAAGGGTTAAGATATATCAACAATGACGCATGCTATCCTACCATCGTAAGTCTGGGGCAGACTATAGCAGCACTTAAATCCGGAGAATTTGATCTTGACAGGACAGCTATATTCATGTCACAGACAGGCGGCGGCTGCAGGGCAAGTAATTATGTATCACTGCTTCGAAAAGCCCTCAAGGACCTTGATATGAGTCAGATACCTGTAATTTCGGTAAATATGGCAGGACTTGAATCAAATCCGGGATTTAAAATAACGCTACCTCTTGTCAAAAGCGGTATGATGGCAGTTATTTATGGCGATATGTTTATGAGAGTTTTGTATGCAACAAGACCTTATGAACAGGTAAAAGGCTCAGCTGATGCACTGTATGAAAAATGGGCGGCTATTGCAGATGATAATATCAGAGACGGCAGCTTCAGTCGTTTCAAAAAAATCCTGCAGGGCATAGCAAAAGATTTTGATGCACTACCGCTTAGAAATATAAAGAAGCCAAAGGTGGGCGTTGTAGGTGAGATACTTGTTAAATATCATCCTACGGCCAATAATGACATAGTCAGTGTTATTGAAAACGAGGGCGGACAGGCTGTTGTTCTTGACCTGCTTGATTTCTTCCTTTATGGCATGTACAGCAAAAAATTTAACTATGAACATCTTTCAGGCACATGGAAGCAAATGAAGGGAAATCAGATTGCAATTGATATACTTGAGCTTTTGCGAAAACCTTATCGCAAGGCTTTGAGAGAAAGCAGCAGGTTTGAAGAGCCGCTGCATATAGAGGAAATAGCAGAGGAAGCTTCCAAGCTCATATCCATAGGCAATCAGTGTGGAGAAGGCTGGCTTCTGACAGGTGAAATGGTTGACCTCATAAACTCTGGATGTGAAAACATAGTTTGTTTGCAACCGTTTGCATGCCTGCCAAACCATGTTACAGGCAAAGGCATGCTCAAGGCACTAAGAAAATATAATCCAAAGGCGAATATTGCAGCCATAGATTATGATCCTGGTGCAAGCAGTGTAAACCAGATCAACAGAATAAAGCTCATGATGGCAACAGCACACAGGAATCTCGAAAAAACAGCAGATAATAATTAAAACTTTTGTGATTTACAAACAAAAGTAAATGTGAAAAAGGCAGGTAGCAAGTAAAGGTTTGCAGCCTGTCTTTTTTGTCAACTACCCACCACCTAAAGGTAGTGGGTAGTTGACGGACCTGAAATTGTTATACTAGAAAGTATAATAATTTCAAGTATAAAAAATCGAGTGCGTCAGCAAATAAAAATCCTACACACTTTGCTTGATAAATACAAATGAAAAAAGGAAATGGTGGATCTACGCATCAGCTTCTTTTTGTAGTATGAGATTATATTTGTTTTTTATGGCAGGAGGAAAACTTTTGTTGCGCTGCTTCATATATGTCAATCAGATAATCCGGGCGGTAAAAAAATGCTTGGATATTCAAAAATTCAAAAAGCATAGCTTGCTATATTAGCGCTGGTTTGGTACAATATTCAGAACAGATAGAAAACAGGAGACTTGATTGTATGGCAACAAAAATGATTGCAAGCTATTATGCAGAGGTTGATTTCCTGTGTATAATTTTATTGATAATGCTGGCATACAAAACACGTACATCAAACTTTACAGCCAGTCAAAAGCAGTACTTTTCCCTTGTACTGCTTAGTAATATTGTTCTTGCTGCAAGTGATCTGATATGGATTTTCAACAATGGATTTTATTCACTTACGGAGACATTTCCGGTTCATGGAGTAGTTTTGAGCTATATATTCAACAGCATGGATGCTGTTTCTATTTCACTTTTGGGAATGACATGGCTTCTTTTCTCAGAAGTCATACAGGATAATTATCTGATACGAAGTCGCATGAAATTTATTATTGCAATGCTCCCTGTTGTTATTATCACTATACTGGTTATAACTACAGGTCATACAGGATTTATGTTTCAGATATCAAAGCAGGGAGCATTTACCCGTGGACCTGGATATATCCTGCAGGTGATAATTCCTTACGGATACATGTTTGTTTCACTTGCTTTGGCACTTAGACGTGCGCGAAATGCCAGAACGCAGCAGGCACGCAGGCAGTCTCTGTCTATAGTATCCTTTGCGGTTGCACCGGTATGTGCCGGCGTAGCACAGATGCTGCTGCCTGAAATGTCAGTGCTGTTTGTCGGTACTGTTGTTGCGCTGATTTATGTTTACATATCACTGCAGGAACAGCAGGTTCTTACAGATCCGTTGACAGGTCTGAACAATCGCTGGCTTTTGGACCAGAAAATCACGGATGCTATTACAGATCAAAATGCAAGGAGCGGACTTTTTCTGCTTGTTATCGATGTGGATAATTTCAAAGAGATTAATGATAAATATGGCCATATCGAAGGCGATAGAGCGCTGCAGCTTGTTGCAGATGCTCTCAAACACAATGCCGGCAGAGGTGATTTTATCTGCCGAAGCGGAGGAGATGAATTTGTCATACTGCATCATGCTGACCCAAAAGACGAATGCAGCAGGATAATAGAAGGCATTACGCAAATGCTTTCAAAAGCGGATTTGCCATATGCACTGACGGTTTCTATAGGGAAACAGCGCCATACTCACGATATGAAGACATGGAAAGAATTTATGGATGCCGCTGATGAAGAAATGTACCGTATCAAAGGCAAAAAAGGCCGTAAAAGCAAAGTTCCTCTGCCATGATGAGATCTGATAGTGAATATGATTTTGGCAAACCCGCAGAAATACGGGGACGCAAAGTTTAGTGGCTAATCCTTTTGGTATGCTTGACTGACTGCATTTGAGGATGCAGTCATTTTTTGAATGCACTATTGACAAAAATATATTAATAAAGGTAAAATTATTACAGCTAAGGCAGTTTAACAGGAGGTATATATGGCATATATCAGATTAGGAGAATTACTTAAATCATCAGGCATTATAAGCGATGAACAGCTTGGGGCCGCACTTGATATTCAAAAGAAAACAAAACAGCGTCTCGGAGACATACTCATAGAATATAACTTTATTACAAACAACGAGCTTATAGAGGCTTTGCAAATGCAGCTTGGTATTGATTTTATAGACCTTACTGCAGTATCAGTTCCGGTTGAGCTGACAAGCTTTGTACCAAGGAATGTAGCCAAAGAGCACTGCATAGTACCTGTCAAGCTTGTTGATGATAACCTGTATATTGCAATGAGCGATCCTCTTGACTTTATAGCGCAGGAGGTAGTCAAGAAAATATCAGGCAAAAACGTCATACCGATGATTGCAACCAAAAAATCCATCGAACAGGTAATAGCAACGCTCTATGGCAGCGAGGGAACAGCCCGTGCCATAGAAGATATGAAACGTGAGATGGGAAGAGGCGATATACTTCCGGGCCAGAAAGAAGAAACAGCAGACGAGGATATCAACAAAGCTCCGACAATCAGATTTGTCAATTCCATAATAGAGAGAGCTTTTTTGGAGCGTGCCAGTGATATACACATAGAGCCTCAAAAAGACGAAGTAGTTGTAAGAATGAGAATAGACGGGCTTCTGCACAAAATACTTACAGTACCGTCAGATTTGCAAAGCACTGTAATATCAAGACTCAAAATAATGGGGGGCATGAATATATCAGAACGCAAAATCCCACAGGATGGTCATGCTATGATTACAGTTAAAAACCACAGTATAGATCTCCGTATGTCTGTAATGCCTACCATATACGGAGAAAATGTCGTAATAAGGTTGCTTGACAAATCATCACATGAAATATCAAAACATACTATAGGTCTTACAGAAGAAGACGAAGCCAAATACGATGCGCTCCTCAAAAACAGCAACGGTATCATATTGCTTGTAGGGCCTACAGGTTCAGGTAAATCAACGACAATGTGTGCTATGCTTTCAGAGCTTGCCCGTGAAGAAGTAAATGTGGTTACACTTGAAGACCCTGTTGAATATGACATTGCAGGAGTCAGCCAGTGCCAGATAAACGAAAAAACAGGAATGACATTTGCAAGCGGGCTTATGGCGATACTGAGACAGGACCCTGATATTATAGGGGTGGGAGAAATCCGTGACAGCGAGACAGCTACTATAGCGGCAAGAGCTGCCATTACAGGACACCTGGTGCTGTCGACACTTCATACCAACGATTCGATATCAGCAGTACACAGACTTATGGATATAGGTGTTGAGCCATATATGATTTCAAGTGCCCTCAAAGGTGTAATATCACAGCGTCTCATCAGAAAAGTCTGCCCTAACTGTAGGACATCATATACTCCTGCAGATGAAGAAATCAAACTCCTGGGACTTTCGCAGACAGGAGACGTGAAAATTTACAAAGGAGAAGGATGTCCGGAATGCCATCATTCGGGTTATTCAGGCAGGCAGGCAGTGTTTGAAATACTGACTCTGAGCAAAAAAATGCGCCATATGATTTCAGAGGGAGCAACAGAAGAAGAGCTTGCAGCGGAAGCTGCGGCAGGAGGATTCAAATCGATGAAGGATTCCTGCAGAGAGCTTGTGCTTGCGGGAGTTACAACTACAGAAGAAGCACTCAAAGCCATCAATTCGACAGCAGACTAAAGAGGTGAGTAGTATGCCTGATATAAACAGTATAGTAAACAGAGCGCAAATGATGAACGCATCAGATATACATCTGGTGGCAGACAGGCCCGTCAAATGCCGTATAGACGGACGACTTACGACTCTTGATGAAGAGCCTTTATCATCAGCAGAATGCGAACAGATAGCAAAACAGCTTGCAGGCCCAAGCTACAGCCATATCGAAAAAATCGGAGAACTTGACATGGCGCTTACATTTGAATGCGGTGCCAGAACCAGGATTAATATTTTCAGATCAAACGGCAAGATATCAGCAGCAATCAGAATACTCAGCGATCATATTCCGGAAATTGAAGAACTTGACCTGCCTGAGGCAGTAAACATGTTTCCTAAATACAGCAACGGCATAGTGCTTGTTACAGGAGAGACAGGATCAGGTAAGTCAACTACACTTGCGGCTGTCTTAAACAGGATTAATCATACCAGAGATGAACACATCATCACCCTTGAAGATCCTGTAGAATATGTATATAAGCCGGACAGATGCGTTATCAATCAAAGAGAAATAGGCAAAGATACTGCAAGCTATGCAAATGGGCTCCGTGCGATATTAAGAGAAGACCCTGATATCATCCTTATAGGCGAAATGCGTGATCTTGATACAATTGAAGCAGCTCTCACAGCAGCCGAGACGGGGCACCTTGTTTTTGCTACGCTGCATACCAACTCAGCGGCAGATTCCATAGACAGAATCGTGGGAGTATTTCCCGATGGACGTCAAAAACAGATAAGGATGCAGCTTTCTACTACTCTCCGGGTAGTACTCTCGCAGCAGCTTGTGCCCAGGATTTCAGGAGGCAGAGTTGCAGCCTGTGAAGTGATGATTGTAAACGGTGCTATCAGAAATCTCATCAGAGAAGGCAAAACTCCTCAGCTGGAAAATTTTATTACCATGAACCAGCAAAGCGGCAGTATTCTTATGGATAATGCTCTTATGAATCTTGCTGCAGAGGGTAAAATCAGCCGTGAAGAGGCGATGGAGCGCATGAAAAACAAACCTGAGTAACAGAATATAGGGACTGAATAACTTAACCGCCGCTGCTGAAGCTAATGCTTCAGTCAGGGCGGCTGTTTATATGTGCTTTTTTTATGAATTTATTTGAATCGTCAAGTGCTTTATGATAATATTATTTTTGAACGTTTGTGCCTTATGATGAAAAAACAAAAAGGCATATATCAGCATGAAATAAAGAGAAAGTAATAATTGAAGATGATGCAAAATAATCGTTTAATATATTTCCCAAAAAAGAAGAACAAGAAATTGCTGAGCCTGAGCCTGGTTGTATTTATATTGGCTTCAGTGTTGTTGCCGGTATCGGCACAGGCAATAGTAGATAATGATGTGAAAAAGGTACGTGTAGGGTGGTACCAAAGTGATATGTTTCAGGAAGGTGCATCAGAATCAGAACCCAAAAGCGGGTATTGCTATGACTATCTCCAGAAGGTGGCAAATTATGCTTCCTGGGAATATGAGTATGTATATGGAGGATGGCCAGAGCTTTATGAGATGCTGGAGAATGGAGAAATCGACTTTTTGGGCGGTGTATCTATTACAGAAGAACGCAAAGGATTAATGCTCTTTCCAGATTCTGAAATGGGTGTAGAAGACTATTATTTATGCAAGAGAACAGAGGATAATACGATATCAGCAGAGAATCGAAATACTCTTAACGGTAAGAAAGTTGGGCTTATTTATCACAATCTTATGTCTGAATACACGGAACAATGGATTAAAGCGCAGGGATTAGATATTACACCGGTATATTATAAGAGCTTTGAAGAGAGAGATGAGGCACTGGAAAACGGTGAAATTGATTTGAAAACCACGACTTTGGACAATGCCCTTGCAACTGATAAAATCAGAGAGGTAGCAAAGGTTGGAACAGAATCCTATTATTTAGCAGTAAGCAATTCAAGAAAAGATTTACTGGAAGAGCTTAATGATGCTTTGAGTACCATGATTTCTATTGATCCATATATTCTGCAAAGTCTGAAGTACAAAAACTACGGCTCAGCTCTTTCAGGGAAAGACCTTTCAGACGGCGAATCACAGTGGCTGAATAATCATGATGAGATAGTAGTAGGATGCCTGGATGATTATCTGCCTTATTCGGATCAGGGTGAAAATGGAGAAGTCCAGGGTCTGGTAACAGATGCTTTGTCCAGTGCTTTTGAAGCATTGGAATTAAAAAAAATACCCAATATACAGTATATTGCTTTTTCAGGCTACGAAGAAATGGTTAAAGCTTTGAAAAATGAAGAAGTTGACCTTGTTTTTCCGATAGCAGATAATCTTTGGCAATTAGAAAAGGATGGGATACATGCCAGCTCTCAAGTAGTATCTGACAGTGGAACGTTATTCTACAAATCAGTAAATCAGAAAAAAGATATTCAAACAATTGCTGTCAATGAAAACAACTCACTACAGATTGAATATTCGAAAAGCACATATCCGGAGGCGAGGATAGTTTATTATCCTAATATTGATGATTGTCTGGAATCTGTTCTTGAAGGAGAAACAGATGGTACAATCATGGATACATTGAGAGTACAGTATGTCACGAACAATGAAAAATATAACGGGCTCAGTTATGTCCAGCTGAGAGCCAGCACAGGGAAATGTTTTGGTGTAAAGCATGGAAACAAAAACTTATTATTGCTCTTAAATCGTGCAATCAAGGTTCTTGGAACATCTTATGGCATCGATTATTCTTACCAGTATATTGCCAGCTTTTACTCGTATGGGGTTATTGATTACATTAAAGCCCATTTGGTAGAGTTCTCTATAGTGGTAGGAGTCCTTATTGCTCTTATTATCATATTCCTTGTGCGAAATATCCGGAAAAAGGAAAGAGAACTGATAGAAAAAGAGCAGCTTAGAAGGCAGGCTGAATCATCTGATCGTGCTAAATCAGCGTTTTTATTCAGCATGTCACATGATATTCGTACACCTATGAATGCAATACTGGGATTTACTACTTTGATGGAAAAAGAACTCAACCAGCCAGAACAGTTAAAGGATCATTTGGGAAAAATCAAAGTTTCAGGTCAATATTTGCTTAGTTTGATTAATAACGTATTGGAAGTGGCAAGGATTGATAGCGGGGAAGAAGCTCTGGATGAAAATATTACGGATTTGTGTGAAGAAAAAACATTTGTCCTGTTTGAAAATGACATTCAAAAAAAGCACCTGAGCTTTAAAAAGAATTTAAATGTTATACACAGATATGTTTATGCAGATGGTCAAAAATTGCAGGAAATTTTGTCTAACCTTTTATCCAATGCTGTGAAATATACTGCAGATGGCGGTGAAATTTCTATAAGTCTGCGAGAGGAACAATGTGATAAACCCGGATATGGTACATATATTTATGAAGTATCAGATACGGGGATTGGTATGACAGAAGAATTTCAAAAGAAAATTTTTGAATCTTTTACCAGAGAGCGAAATTCAACAGAAAGTAAGATTGTGGGTACAGGGCTTGGCATGTCAATTGTAAAAAAACTGGTTGATTTGATGGATGGACATGTGGAAGTAAAAAGTGCCCCTGGAAAAGGAAGTACTTTTATAGTGACTTTGCAACTTCGTTTTGCCGAGAGTGCGGGAAATATGCTGCAAAGAATTCCAGGTGAGAAAAACGCCGATATAGATTTGTCAGGCTTAAGTATTCTTCTTGCAGAGGATAATGAGTTGAATGCAGAGATTGCTGTCACAATTCTTGAAAATGCCGGAGCGAAGGTGGATCACGCAGCAGATGGTATCGCTTGTGTCAATATGCTTTTGAACGCACCAAATCAGACATATGATTTAATTCTCATGGATATTCAGATGCCGTATCTGGACGGCCATAGCGCTACCCGCAGTATTCGTAATCTGGAAGATCCGCAGAAAGCCAATATCCCTGTGATTGCAATGACTGCAAATGCGTTTGATGAGGACAAAAAAGCTGCGGTCGAAGCCGGCATGAACGGACACATAGCAAAGCCGATCAGCATTGATGCAATTGCAAAAGCGGTGAGTGAGATATTTGCAGAGAAGAAACAATAGATTCATATGGAGTAAAAATAATAATATAGGGCAACCGCTTAAAATTTTTTAAAAAGCAAGGCTAAATTTTTCTTGCTTTTTCTTTCTTGGAGCTGTTTTTGGGTGTAAATTCCATAGATTGCAGCTTCTTATTTTAGCTTCAGTATTACATTCTGTAAAATATATTAATAGAAAATATTCCGAAATGTGAATTTACAAGATAGAATGCAAAATATATAATTAAGAAAAACACGTTTTATGACAAGGGAAACAGGTGTAAATCCTGTGCGGTACCCGCCGCTGTAATGAAGGAGTGCTGTCTATTATGTCACTGGTGAATCGGGAAGACAGGCAGTATGTTGATTTCTGAGCCAGAAGACCTGCATAAATGTCAAATCATATTCACGGCGATATGAATAATGGTTTTGAATATACAGTAAATACGGACTGTGGTTATGCCACGGTTTTTTGTTTTTCGGAGGAAATATGGAAGATAAGCTCAAAAAGAAAAGAATAAGAAGGATATCTCTTGCAGTTCTTGCAGTGATATGCGTAATCGGCGGCGCACTTGCGCTTAATATAGAGAAAGCGGACTACAGGGAGAGCCTTGGCGAAGCAGTTACTGAAGCTGAAAATTTGCTTCTTGAGGCTGAAACAGGATATGAAAAAGGACAGTATCTTCCTGATACTGTAGTGACGTTTTCTGAGGATATAGGGGATGCGAAGGCTGTATATGAAGACAAGACAAGTGTATATGAAGAGCAGAAGTCTGCATATGAGGCTCTGAAAAAAAGCATAGGAGAGTTCAAAAAAGCTGCGAACAAGGAAGATTTAACAAAGAAAGAAATAGCAAAGGAAAAGAAAAAATCAGATAAGGATAAAGCGAAAAGCGATAAGAAGAGTGATAAGACAGAAGCAAAAAGCAGTAGCAAGGAAGAAAAATCTGATACAAAATCAGATGTAAAGATCAAAGATGAGAAGATAACAGTAAGTATAGAGATAAGGTGCGACAATCTTTCAAATGATATGTCAAAGCTGACAGATGAGGCTAAGGCGCCGTATGTTCCTTCAGGCGGAGTCATACTGGGAAAGACAAAGTATAAATGCAGTGAAGGTACGACTGTATATGATGTACTTTATGCTGTATGCAGGAATAAAAACATACATATAGAGTCAAATTATACACCTGTGTATGGCTCGTATTATGTTGAAGGAATCAATCATATATATGAGTTTGACGGAGGCTCTGAAAGCGGCTGGATGTACAAGGTGAATGGTAAATATCCGGATTACGGATGTTCATCATATAAGCTTAGTGATGGCGACAGCATTGTATGGGCATATACATGTAATCTGGGAAAGGATTTGGGTAATGGATATTAAAAAAGGGCTTGGTGAGACAAGTGAATTTGCAGGATTTCATCCTTTTGTGAATCTGCTTTTTTATGCCTTTGCCACAGGTATAGCCATGTTTTCTACAAGACCGCTGTTTATATTCATAGCATTTGTATGCTCATGGAGTTATTCAGTGCTTCTTGGCGGCATCGGGAAGCTGAAGCAAAATATCATGTTTATGGTGCCCGCTATTGTCATAATGGTAATCATAAACACGTTTTTTACTCATGACGGAGAAACTGTACTGTTTTATCTTAATGGTAACAGAATCACGCTGGAGGCTCTGGTGTATGGGGCTGCGGCGGCATTTGTACTTACAACAGTTATAGTATGGTTTGTAAGCTTTAATATCATAATGTCATCGGATAAGTTTATATACCTGTTTGGCAAAGCTGCTCCTGTTTTAGGACTGACACTTTCGATGATATTCAGATTTATCCCTTTGCTTAAATCAAGATTTGCTGAAATCTCCATGGGGCAAAAATGCATGGGCAGAGGTATGCAAAGAGGCTTCATCAAAAAGACAAGACTCATACTCAAAGAGGTGTCAATCCTCATATCATGGTCTCTTGAGGCATCTATTGAAACGGCAGATTCTATGGAGGCAAGAGGCTACGGACTTAAAGGCAGGAGTAGTTTTCATTTATTTAAGTTCACAAGACGTGACTTCAAAGCTCTTGCGACCATGGCAGTAACAGGCGGCATTGCGACAGCAGGCTGCATTATGGGTAAAACAAGCATGTACTATTATCCGATAATTAAAACAGGGAATTTTGATGCGGTAACAATTGCAGCAGCAATATCATATGCTTTGCTGTTAGTCATACCGCTTGCAATTGATGTGAGAGGAGAAATGAAATGGAAGCAATTAAATTTACAGATGTAAACTTTACATATCCTCTCTGTGAAAAAAAAGCACTTGATAATATAAATGTGTCAGTTGACATGTCGGAATTCATAGTGCTGTGCGGCAAATCCGGCTGCGGTAAAAGTACGTTTCTAAGGCATCTCAAAAAAAATCTGACACCTTACGGATACAGAGAAGGAAGTATCATGTACAGGGGAGAGGAGATTGCAGAGCTTGATGACAGGCTTAGCGTGTCTGAGATAGGATATGTACAGCAGAATCCTGACAATCAGATAGTGACAGACAAGGTATGGCATGAGCTTGCTTTTGGCCTCGAAAGTCTTGGCTTTGACAATGCATCAATCAAAAGAAGAGTTGCGGAGATGGCTAATTTCTTTGATATACAGGGGTGGTTCCGCAAAAACGTTACAGAACTTTCGGGAGGTCAGAAGCAGCTTTTGAATCTTGCCTCTGTTATGGTAATGCAGCCCAAGGTGCTTATTTTAGATGAGCCGACAGCCCAGCTTGACCCTATAGCTGCATCGGAGTTTATGAGGACTCTTTATCGCATTAATCGTGAGCTTGGCACCACAGTTATAATATCGGAGCATAGACTTGAAGAGCTGTTTCCTATGGCAGACAGAGTGTTTGTAATGGAAGAAGGACGCATTGCATACTGTGGCCGACCTGATGAAGTAGGCATCAGACTTGCAGAGGAAAGCAACCCTATGTTTTATGGACTGCCTGCCGTAACAAAAATATATGCTCAGATAGGAGCCGGCGGCAAATGCCCCATGACCATCAGGGACGGCAGACTATGGCTTGAAAGCCTGATAGGAGAGCCTGAAGAAAAGGCGTATAATAAAAAGACCGAAAAAGAAAAAAGCAAAGAATACAAAAAAGAAAAGAAAAAGAAATCAGATGAAGAGTATATAATAGAGGCTGAGGATGTATGGTTTTCTTATGATAAAAATTCGGGAGAGATTTTGAGGGGGCTTAATCTCAGAGTTAAAAAAAGCGAATGGTATTGCCTGATGGGAGGCAACGGAGCCGGCAAAAGTACAACACTTAAAGTCCTCTGTGGCATACTCAAATCTCAGAGAGGCACTGTTACCATAGACGGGCTTGACGTAAAAAAGATGGGAAACAGGCTTTTTGACGGAACACTTGCAATGGTTCCCCAAAACCCTCAGGCGCTGTTTACAGAGATAACTGTCGAGGAAGAGCTTCTTGAGGCACTGCATTATAGCAAAGAGACAGATAGCGAAAAGGTAAAAGCTGTTACAGTTATGATGGAGCAGATGGAGCTTTCACATCTTGCAAAGGCTCATCCTTATGACCTGTCGGGAGGAGAACAGCAGAGACTGGCTCTTGGTAAAATACTGCTTCTAAAACCTCAGATTCTTATACTTGATGAGCCCACCAAGGGACTTGATCCCTTTTTTAAAAGAACTCTTGCGCAGATCTTAAAAGAATTAGTTGATGGAGGTGTGACAATATTCATGGTTTCTCATGATATAGAGTTCTGTGCTGAATATGCAGACAGGTGTGCAATGTTTTTTGATGGAGATATCGTTTCAGAGGGAGACCCCCGGGCATTTTTCTCAGGAAACAGTTTTTATACGACTATATCAAACAGAATGGCAAGAGGATGGTTTCCTGATGCCGTTACATGGGAGGAGGTCGCGCAGTGCGTCTGGGATTCAATGTAACGCAGTATGAGGCTGCCTGCCGCAAAAGGACGAAAGCTTCTACATTTATAATATTCATACTGATACCTGTGACCATAGCGGCAGGCTGTATATTTTTAGACAATGAAAGATATATGATTGTTTCTCTTGCATTGCTCATATATACCATGATTCCGTTTTTTATGGTATTTGAAAAACGAAAACCCAAAGCAAGAGAAATAGTTCTTATAGCAATGATGGCGGCAATTACAGTATGTGCCCAGCTGTTTTTTCACATGGTGCTGCCTCTTCAGATAGGAACCGCCCTGATTATTATTTCAGGCATAGCCCTTGGACCTGAGGCGGGATTTCTCATAGGTGCTGTTGCAAGATTCATATGTAACTTCTATATGGGGCAGGGCCCGTGGACTCCATGGCAGATGTTCTGCTGGGGACTTTTGGGCTTCCTTGCGGGACTTGCATTTAACAGGGCAGAGCTTGACAAGATAAAATCAAGAAACTTTAAGCTCATCTTAGGACCTGTAATGTGCGTAGCCTTTGCAGTAATTGCTGCGTATATATGCTATATAATATGGCCAGGTGATGATAATACATTTTTCGGATGGAGACTTTATGTATTCGGGGCAGCGGGACTTCTTGCAGGGGTGCTGCTTCAGAGGAAACGACTTCCCGCAGACAATATAACTCTTACGGTTTTTACGTTTTTTACAACATTCATAATCTACGGAGGTCTTATGAACATATGTGCCATGGTGACATCAGCTGCGCTTCCCGGGGGAGAGCCGATAAGTATGGGAACAATCAAAACCCTCCTTATAACCGGGGCTCCATATGATGCAGCTCATGCAGCAACAGCGGCACTGTGTGTGTTTGTCTTCGGAAATGCAATGATAAAAAAGCTTGAGAGAATCAAGATTAAATACGGGATATACAGATAGGGGGCTTATATTATGAAAAGAATAATATCAGTACTTGTGACGGCTGTTGTGGTATTCACACTCACATTTCAGTATTCCTTCGCATCGCAGGTTACAGCAGAGGATGCATACAGCAGCATAGGTAAAACCATTTATGAAAACACTATCAAAGCACCTGCTTACGGCGCAGAATGGCATATATTAGGACTTGCAAGGTCAGAATATGCAGACTGCGATGAGATGTTTGAAGCATACTACGAAGATACCATTAACGTTCTCAGGGAGAATAAGGGAGTATTATCAAAAAACAAATACACTGAGTATTCAAGGACAATAGTTGCAATTAAAGCTATAGGACGTGATCCACAAAATACCGGCGGTTATAATCTGACAATGAAGCTGCTTGAAAAAAACAATGTAATAAGGCAGGGCCTGAATGGTCCAATCTGGGCGCTGATTGCACTTAATACAGGCGAATATCAAAGCAGCTCAGATGATTTCAAAGCTGCTGAGGATTATTACATAGAATACATACTGGAAGCCGAAAAAGACGGCGGCGGGTGGTCCTTAAACAGCTCCGATGCAAATTCTGATGTTGATATAACCGGGATGGTACTTACAGCACTTGCACCATACTGTAAATCAGATGCCGAAGTTAAAAAGGCAATTGACAGAGCACTTTTGTGGCTTTCAGAAGTTCAAACAGATGATGGAGCCTATGCAAGCTGGGGTACTGTTAACTCCGAAAGCTGCGCACAGGTCATAGTAGCGCTTACTTCACTTGGAATTGATCCAGATAAGGACGATAGATTTATCAAAAATGGCAAAAGCGTCATTGACGGACTGCTCAGCTTTTATACTGATGGCGGATTCAAGCATGCTTTGTCAGGCAAACTGAATAACATGGCTACAGAGCAGGGATATTATGCGCTTACGGCATATTTCAGATTTACAGATGGCAAAACTTCACTTTATGATATGTCAGACAAGGGAACAGCTGCTCCGGCAGCACTGACAAAGGCTAAAATTGCTTCGGTAAAATCTGTTTCTAAAAAAGCTGTTAAAATCACATGGAACAAGGTTAAAACAGCAAAGGGTTATCAGATAAAATACAGCACAAAAAAGAATATGACAGGAGCAAAAACCGTTACTTCAAGTGCTTTGTCAAAAAAGATAACAAAGCTCAAGTCGGGAAAGAAATATTACTTTAAGATTAGAGCATACAAGAGCATAGACGGCAGCAAGGTTTATGGCAACTGGAGCAGCATTAAAAGCGTGAAGGTGAAGTAAGAGGAGGAGAGCAAATTAAAGGTAATTAAAAAATTTTCAGCAGTGATTGCCATAATCATATTTACCATATCAGCAATGCCTTGTAATGCATCTGCGGCGCAGGCTGTGAATGTAAATATACCATACGGTCGCCTTAGAGATAAGTTAGCCTATATGTGCGAACTTAACGGTATCGCTTTGTAGAACAGGAAGAATCCTATACTTCAAAAGCAAGCTTTTGGGATAAAGATAACATTCCTGTCTACAACAACGATAATCCAAAAGAATATGAGTTTAGCGGTAATCGAGTGCATCGTGGTCTATACAAAACAGCAAATGGCAGAACTTTCAATGCTGACATAAACGGTGCGTTGAATATCATGCGTAAAAGTAGCGTTGTGGATATGACTATCCTATACGGTAGGGACGAAGTGGACACGCCCGTAAGAATAAGGATTGCCTAATTCGTTAGGTGGAAACTTAAATATCAAACTTCTTAAATAGGAGCGTTAGCTCCTTAGAAGCCCATTACCTTTAGGTGATGGGTAGTTCACTCTGAAGCTTTAATAAGCTCTTTTGCAGACTGTATTGTAGTCTCAGTTATATTCATACCTCCTAAAAGCCTTGCAATCTCCTCAGCTTTTTCCTCATGGTTCAAAGGAATTACATTTGTAAATGTGGCATAATTGTTTGTTTCTTTTACAATCTTGAAATTGTGACCCTTGCATGCTGCAATCTGAGGCAGATGAGTGATGCAGATAATCTGATGGTTCTTTGCAATCTGGCACATTTTTTTGCCGACTATACTAGCGGTTATGCCGCTGATTCCTGTATCTATTTCATCAAAAATCATAGTGGGGATATGGTCATAATCTCCAATGATTTTTTTGAATGCAAGCATAATTCTTGACATTTCGCCACCGGAGGCAACCTTTGCAAGAGGCTTTAGAGCTTCTCCCCGGTTAGTTGTAATTAGAAACTCGACAATATCTGTACCTGAGGAAGAATATTGCTCTGCCTGCTTGAAATCGATAACCATATCAGCATCCTTGAAATTCAGGTCTTTTAATTCGTTAAGAATCTGTTCCTGCAGTGAAAGAGCTGCTTTTTTTCTTGCATCTGAAAGCTGCGAGGAAAGCTCCTGCAGGTTTATTTCAGCTGTGTTTTTTTGTGCAGTAAGCTTTTCTTTGAGTTCATCTATATTATCAACCTCAGAGATATTCTTTACCAGCTTGTCTTTGTAGCTGATTATTTCTTCGATTGAATTTCCATATTTCATTTTAAGTCTGTTTATTTCATCAAGTCTGCTTATGGAAGCATCAAGATCTTCAGGTGAGAATTCCGATTTATCTTTAATATTTCTTATATCTGAGCATATATCTTCAAGGCCGTAATATATATCGGATATCCTCTCGTCGAGGGATTTAAGTTCAGGTGAGTATTGTGATATATCCTGAATAAGAGCAAGTGCTTTAGAAAGAGCGTATGAGGCACTGTGCTCAGAATCGTAAGAAATATCATAGGCAGATTCAAGTGCTGTATATATTTTTTCACTATTTTGAAGCAGTGAAATTCTGTTTTCAAGCTCAACATCTTCACCTGGCTTCAAATCGGCTTTATTTATTTCATCAATCTCAAAAGCCATAAAATCTTTTTTGCGTTTTTTTTCGGCAAAGCCTGAAAGCAGTGAATCAAGCTCTGATGATATTTTGCGAAAATCCGCATAACTCTCGGCGACTTTTGCTTTGAATGGATAGATAGTATCCTTTGAATAAAGATCGACAAGGTCTACATGATGTTCTGTATTGAGCAGTGACTGATGATCATATTGCCCGTGAATATCTGCAATGCGGCTGCAAAGGGAGCTTATCTGCCCCAGTGTTACAAGCTCTCCATTGATTTTGCATAAGTTTCTGCCTGATGCAGCAATTTCTCTGGTTATGACATATTCTTCGCCGTCAAGATCTGCTGCAAGCTGAACAACTGCCTTGTCTTTGCCTGAGCGAACAAAAGCCGTATCAGCTCTTGCTCCGAGAGCAAGACTTACGGCTTCGATAATTATTGATTTGCCCGCACCTGTCTCACCGGTTATGAGATTCAGACCTTCATGGAAATCAATCTGTACATTTTCAATTATTGCAAAGTCTTTAATGCTGATGTGTGATATCATTTTTTACTCCTTATGAAAGCAGTTCGTTGAATCTGGCTACAAGCGCCGGCACATTTTCATCTGCATCGATGACCATCATTAAAGTGTTATCACCTGCTATAGTGCCTATTACATGAGGAAGGTCAAGGCAGTCTATAGGTTCTGCTGCTGCATTTGCACAGCCGGGAAGTGTCTTGACAACGATGATGTTCCCTGCAGCATCAACATTTTTGACTATGTCACGCAATATGCTCAGATATCTGTTGGACATACTGCTTTCTGAAGATGTTGCTACAGAATATTTGTATTTGCCGTCGGCAGAAAGATTCTTTACCAGATGAAGCTCTTTGATATCTCTGGAAATGGTTGCCTGTGTGACATTAAAGCCGTTTTCTTTGAGTAATGCAACAAGCATTTCCTGTGTATCAATATCGTTTTCTTTGATGAGCTCCAGAATTTTGTTTTGTCTTGCATAACGCATAAATTTGTTCCCCCAAATCTTTTTCCTGAAGCTATTGTATCATAAATACATCAGACAAGGAAGTATAAATATGCACAAAATGAATAAAAAACGTGATATAACGGGTTTTTATGTAAAAAATATAAATAGAAATGATATTTTTCGTGTAGAAATGCTATTTTCTCTTGTCAATTATAAGGCTGATGCTGCTGTAGAGAATTACTGATATCATTATTATCTGGAGTATGATAGTATTGATATTCCCTATAAACTGTAATGCTGTTACTGCGCCGGCAGTACCTGCAAGAGTCTCACAAAGAGCTGCTTTTTTGTGGTACATACCGCTCCTTATAAATTTTACAGAGCCTGTAAAAGATATCATTGTGCACATACACATTACCATAGGCATAATTGTGGTGGTGGCAATACTCATTATCATCATCAGGGATATTACAGGCGCAGTAGCTCCAAAGCCTATCATTGCAAGCCCTGAGGCTATGAATGATACAAGAGCTGTTACAAATGTCTGTAAGGAAGTCAGCTCTGTCAAAGCTCCATCCGTGCCCCCTGTTATTATGTATTTTATAATCAGGGTTATTGCTGTTGCCATAAGAAGCACTGCCATAATATTTTTTGTTGCTCTGCCATTTATTTTTATCGCAAAAGATGCTCCGGTAAAAGCTCCAGCTGCTCCAGCTGCCATCATAGCAAGAGAGGCTGTAATATCAACGGAATAGGTTTGCATATAGCCCAGTCCTATTACAGAAATTGGAATTGTAGAGCCAACGACAAAGGTGCCGGGAAGCACAGATAATGAAACATATGCTTTGTGTCTGAGTGCTATTGTATTCAGGGCTGAGTCTGATATGCCGAATGTGGAGGCAAACCAGACTATAAATTCTGAAACAAGGTAGTAGATTGCAGGACCGCTTTCTGACGGTATTTTTTCTTTGTTTTTCAATATGTCTTTGAGGAATATAATGATAAATAAAATATCAGCGAATATAACTGATGCAAAAAGTATTTTCATGATTAAAGCCTTTCAAATCTTAGTTTGTACATATATCTTAATATATGGTAAAAGTGCAGTAAACCAAAAAGTATTAATGATGTCCATTACGAAACGTAATATGTGTGACAATTTTGATAGACAAACATTTGTTTGTGTGATACAATAATGACGAACATAAGTTTCAGGGGGAGCAATATGAGAATATTAGGAATAGATCCGGGATATGCAATACTCGGATATGGTATTATAGATGTAGAGGGCAATCATTTCAAGCCAATTGAATATGGTGCAGTTACCACAGAGGCGGGTATGGACATGCCAGACAGACTCAAAGTCCTTTACAACGGTCTTATGGAGATTATCGATAAATACAACCCGCAGCAGGCATCTATAGAGGAGCTTTTTTTTAACACAAACAACAAGACAGCAATTCTTGTAGGACAGGCCAGAGGCGTTGCCATACTTGCCTGTGCCAACTCGGGACTTGAGATTTTTGAATATACGCCCCTGCAAATTAAGCAGGGACTTGTGGGTTACGGCAGAGCAGACAAAAATCAGATACAGCAGATGGTAAAGCTTATGCTCAACCTCAGAGAGATTCCAAAACCAGACGATACTGCAGATGCACTTGCAGCAGCCATATGTCATGGCAATACTGCATCATCACGAAAACGAATGGAGAATATTATTAAATGATACATTATATTAAAGGCACACTTGCAATGAAGCTTGATACAGGTATTGTAATTGAGACAGGAGGCATAGGATATGATATATCGGTGCCGGGCAATTCATCACTTTATCTTCACAGCGAAGGAGACGAGGTTATATGCTATACTGCTATGATTGTCAGAGAGGATGATATAAGTCTTTACGGTTTTGCAGACAGAGAGAGCCTTGAGCTTTTCAGACTCCTCATAACTGTAAACGGAGTTGGAGCAAAAGCTGCAATGTCTGTACTTTCAGCTCTTACATCATCGCAACTGAGACAGGCTATATCATTTGAAGATGACAAAGCTATAGCGACAGCTAATGGCATAGGCAAAAAAACAGCCCAGAGGATTGTGCTCGAGCTCAAAGACAAGGTTTCAGCAGACAATATTCCGGTTGCAGGGCAACAGCCTTCGCAAGAGGAATCAGGTAATGCAAAGGCAGAAGCAATAAAGGGACTTGTAGCTCTTGGATATAGCAGAGCAGAGGCAGTCAATGCTCTTGCAGGAATAGAGGCTGCAACCATCGAAGAATACATTAAAAAGGCACTCAAAAATCTGTTTTAGGGGATAGAATATGGACGAACAAAGAATAACAGCAACATCAGCAGGGTTCAATGAGGAAAAATCCGAAATAGGCTTAAGGCCGCAGACACTTGAGGATTACATAGGTCAGAAGACAGCGACAGACAATCTCAAAATATTTATAGAGGCAGCCAAGCTTAGAGGCGAGCCTCTTGATCACGTTCTGTTTTATGGTCCTCCGGGACTTGGCAAGACTACTTTGGCAGGCATAATTGCAAACGAGCTTGGAGTAGAGATTAAAATCACATCAGGTCCTGCAATAGACAGAGCGGGGGACCTTGCGGCGATACTTACAAATCTTAATGAGAACGATGTCCTCTTTATAGACGAGATACACAGGTTAAACCGTTCTGTTGAGGAGGTACTTTATTCCGCAATGGAGGATTACGCGCTTGATATAATTATAGGGAAAGGCCCGTCTGCAAGGTCGATACGCCTCGACCTTGCAAAATTTACACTGATAGGCGCAACCACCAGAGCAGGCAGTCTTTCAGCACCGCTGAGAGACAGATTTGGTGTACTAAGCAAATTTACTTTGTATGATATAGATGACCTCAAAAAAATCATCAGGAGGTCAGCTGGCATACTTGGAGTCGATGTTGATGAATCTTCACTCGAAGAGATGGCCAAACGCTCACGAGGGACTCCAAGGGTTGCAAACAGAATACTCAAGAGAGTCAGGGATTTTTCACAGGTAAAGGGTGATGGCAGTATTACTCCGGAGATAACCGAGAAAGCTCTTGTAGCGCTTGGTGTTGATGGATACGGTCTTGAAGCACTTGACAGAGAGCTTCTTGAAACTATTATCACCAGATTCAATGGAGGACCTGTAGGCATAGATACGATAGCAGCTTCAATAGGCGAGGAGAGAGTCACTATTGAAGATGTCTATGAGCCATATCTGATACAGGCGGGATTTCTTCACAGGACCCAAAAAGGCAGAGTTGTGTCGGAGCTGGCATACAGACATCTTGGCATAGCGGTGCCCGATGATATTGAATATTAGGCAAAAAGGAGCTGTCGCATCAGCGTTTTCTCTCAAAGTAAGGTACAGTTATCAGGAAATTTACTGTAATAAGGTTAAAAAACTTTCAGAGCGTCTCCACTTTCGTTTTTTTGTCAAGTGATAGCTATAGATGTTGAAATTTGAACATTTGAGTGAAATTGTGACAAAAATAAATTTAAGAATTGACGGTAAAAACGGGGTGTGATAAAATGGTATCGTAGAAAAATTTTGAAAACGTACAGATAAGCCGTTTAGGTTGAAGAAATTCAGCTTATACGGTTTTTTGCTGTGCGTTTTTTGTTTTCTAAATAACCTAAAAAAGGAGAAAAAAATGGCTAAGAAAAAACAGAAAAAGAAAAAGAAATCAGTCAAGGAAAAGCAAATCAAAAAGAAGAAAGCAGAGGACAAGGAGGAGTATAGACCGTTTACAAATGACTTTGTATTTGCACTTGTAATGAGAGATCCAAATGTATGCAAAGGAATTGTAGAACTCATACTGCCTGATGAGGAAATAGGTGAGGTTAATGTAGCTTTGTCTGATGATGCTTTGTCGGAGCTGAAAAAGAAACCGGAGGTGATGCCGCAGGCAAGCCTGGATTTTGGTAAACGCATGAGAGGAGTCAGGTTTGAGAATGGGCTTGTCCCAATATGCGTAAGCATATTGATGGAAAGGCCTTCTGCAAACGGTTCACCAGATTGTCAAAGACAAGCTGGCTATGAACCGACTGCATTATGCCGTAAAGCACCAACGCTTCGCTCCAACTCACTTCATTCGTTGCTGTCCGTTTTGCCTAACCAAGCATAGCTTGGGGCAAAAAGGCACGCACTAAAGTGCTGTGCTTCTGACAGAGGACTTACCAACAGCTCATGCTTCGCTGGGTTAAGTCTCTCTGGTCACCGATTGCCTTGAAAAAGGTGGCAGATTCAAGGATTTGAAAACTACATATATCATATTTATCTGCACATTTGACTATTTTCATCTTGATGAGCCGATGTATGTTGTAGAGAGCTATATTCGCAAGAACAACTTGCATTTTAATGATGGCACAAGTAAAATATTGTTGAACACAAAATGTTCTCCGGATAAGGTGCCGGAGAAACTGAGGGCATTTTATGCATATATAAATGACCCGAACAAGGTAGATGGCTGCCGGGTGTGCATTGTGGATTTGGAGAGTGTTGTATGATTAAGAACGAAAGCAGAGAGAAGCATCCCTTATGGGCAAAAAACGGCGGTTTTCTATTTGCCGCACAAATTGGCAGCACAAGTGAAAGCAGGCTTGCAGGGGAAAGTATGTATGAACAGACTATTCAGACTCTAAAAAACCTGAAGGATATACTTAATACAGAAAACGCTGATCTGTCAGATATAGTTAAATGTGATATATATGTCACGGACATGAATGAATACAAGGAATTTTGCCGCGCTTACAATTCTGTTATGCCGCAGCCGTATCCTTTAAGAAAATGTATAGAAGTACATAAGCTTAAGCATAATGCCAAAATACAGATAGATGTAATGGCCTATATTGGTAAGAATTGAATTAATGCATATAAAAGGTGGCTATTTTAATTTATCTGCTGCTGATATATAATATATTAAATTAGAGCATAAATTTATATCCATATTAATCACAATCATTTGACTTTATACACATATGAATTCGATTGGATTTCATCTAT
>CAVAON010000012.1:0-37556 GCA_963590215.1 Anaerovoracaceae bacterium
ATTCTTGTGTATTGATGTGGCTCTTAAAAAAGTGATATAATCATGACATATAGATTATGAAAGGAACGAGATAATATGTTTGACGAAAATATAAAAAAAGCAAATAAAGCTAAAGCCGAAACAATAATCAGCGCCCTCGAAAAAAGAGGGATGAAAGGATATTATTGCGAAACTAAAGAAGATGCTTTGAAGCTTGCATTAAGCTTCATAAACGAAGGGGACAAGATTGCATGCGGCGGTTCTATGACCCTTGGACAGATAGGATTAAAGGACAGACTTGCGAATATGAATATAGACTGGGTTGACCCGTTTAAATTCACGGATCCGGACGAAATGTTTGCAGAAAGAGTCAGAACGCTTACTACCGATGTGTATTTTATGAGTTCGAATGCTGTCACAATGGATGGCATACTTGTTAATATTGACGGTACCGGCAACAGGGTTGCAGCTCTTTGTTATGGTCCCAAAAAAGTAATTCTTGTTGTCGGCGTAAACAAGATAGTCGGAAGCGAAGCTGAGGCTGTTTCACGCATCAAAACTGATGCCTGTCCTCCGAATTGCACAAGGCTTGGCAAAAAAACTCCATGCGCTGCAACAGGTAAATGCGGAAATTGCCTGTCTCAGGGCAATACTGTATGCAGCTATACTGTTTCAACCAGATTCTGTTCCACAGGCAGACTTCATGTGATACTTGTGAATGATTATCTGGGATACTGATTTTATGATATTCGGGACTCTCTGCGTGTGCGATGCAGGGAGTTTTTTGGAGAAAACAGTCGGTTAACATGTGAATAGATTCACAATATTTGCCCTTGAAGTGGCAGGATATATCTGATATATTGTTTGAGTATAATTATATAAATTTAATGGAGGAATTATGAAAAAAGAAGCAAATGCAGCAGGATTGCTGCCTATATTGGTTTTCCTTGTATTTTATCTTGGAAGCGGTATTTATTTTGAGTATATCAACCCTGTAGAGGGAGGCATGGGGTTTTATGTGATGTCGGCGGTAGTCGCATTCATGATAGGTCTTGCAGTTGCCTTTGCACAAAACAGAAGCCTTAAATTTGACGATAAAATCAGTGTCTGTGCCAAAAGCATAGGTGATGACAACATAACTATAATGCTCTTTATATTCCTGATGGCAGGAGTTTTCAGCGGAGTTGCAGAGGGCGCAGGCGGCGCGGCAAGTGCGGCAAATCTGCTTCTTTCAATAATACCATCAGGCTTTGCTGTTGCAGGGCTGTTTGTAATAGCCTGTGTTATATCAATGGCAATGGGTACTTCATGCGGTACGATTTCTGTAATTGTGCCTGTTGCAATGAATGTTGCCACGGGAGCTGATCTTAATATGCAGCTTTGCATAGCTTCAGTAGTAGGTGGAGCGATGTTTGGTGACAACCTTTCATTCATATCCGATACAACAATTGCGGCAACCAAGACTCAGGGATGCAAAATGAAGGACAAGTTCAGAGAAAACTTCCCGATAGCTTTACCTGCAGCGATTCTTACCCTTGTAATTCTGATTGTAATATCACTCAAAGGGGGCGCTGTTGATGTTGGAGGATTTGACTATAATATATGGCAGGCACTGCCATACTTCGGCATCCTGATAATGGCTCTTTGCGGCATTAATGTATTCATAGTTTTAGGAACAGGCATCGTGGCATACTTTGTTGTAGGCCTTGCAACAGGTTCGGCAGGCGTTGCCGCTGCCTTCTCATCGATGGGCACAGGTGTTTCCGGGATGTTTGAAACAATGATAGTTACAGTGCTGGTTGCTTCAATGAGCGGGCTTATTAAGGAAAACGGCGGATTTGAGGCTATACTTCAGTTCATCAGAAACAACTTCAGAGGAAGCAAAGGCGGACAGCTTGGAATTGCACTTCTCACATCAGCAATGGATATAGCTACTGCAAACAACACAGTTGCAATAGTGGCAGCAGGACCTATAGCCAAAAACGTAAGTGAAGAATTTGGAGTTTCACCTCAGCGCACGGCATCAATAATGGATATATTCAGCTGTGTATGGCAGGGAATTATTCCTTACGGCGCACAGCTTCTGATAGCATCAGGCCTTGCGGGAATATCCTCTGTAAGTATAATTCCATATCTGTTCTATCCGTTTGCATTACTTTTGAGTGCACTTTTGTTCATCGCATTCAAAAAATAACTTAATTAGAGCAACAATGTTTGCGATATGAAACATTAAGCAAAATAGTATTTAATTTGAGCAAAACCATAGTTGTATCAAAAGGCTGATATGATAGAATAAAAGTACATAGAAGTACAAAACAGCAATAATGCTGAACATAAAATGGAGGTAATGATATGAAACTTTTAATCATCGGAGCTGGCGGAGTTGGTACATCAGCTGCTAAGATTATAGCTAGAGCAGGAGCAGACGGAGACTGGGCAGAAAAAGTAGTAGTTGCTGACTATAATCTCGAAAGAGCAAAGAAGGTTGCTAATGAAATCTGCGGCGGAGGCAAATTCGTTCCTGAACAGATCAATGCAATGGATGCAGAGAGCATCAAATCAGTTGCAAAGAAGCATGGTTGCGATTTCGCAATGAACGCTTGTGACCCAAGAATGAACGAAACTATATTTGATACTTGCCTTGAAATCGGTATCGGATACTTAGACTGTGCTATGACATTAGGTACAGAGCATCCTGAAAAACCTTATGAATTAACAAACATCAAACTTGGTGACTATCAGTTCGCTAAGCAGAAAGAATGGGAAAAATCAGGCAAGATCGCTATCTGCGGATCAGGCGTTGAACCGGGTATGGCTGACGTATTTGCTAAATATGCAGCTAAGCACTTATTCGACAAGATCGATGAAGTTAACGTAAGAGACGGAGATAACTATGGAAATACTGATTCAGACTTTGGTTTCTCAGTATGGACAACTATCGAAGAATGCTTACAGCCACCTGTAATCTGGGAAAAGAACGAAGAGCATCCTGAAGGACACTGGTTCTGCACAGAACAGTTCTCAGAACCTGAAATCTTCAACTTCCCTGGCGGCATCGGCGACGTAGAAGTAATCAACGTAGAACACGAAGAAGTACTGTTAGTACCAAGAGAAATCGATTGTAACAGATGTACATTCAAGTATGGTGTGCCTGCTGATTTCAGAAAGAAATTAATGGTATTATTTGAATATGGTCTTTCAGACAAGAGAAACAAGATCAAGGTTGGCGACAGCGAAATCACTCCTAGAGACTTCGTATGCAAAGTTATCCCTAGCCCAGTTGATGCTACAATGACAATGACTGGTAAGGGCTGCGCTGGTACTTGGGTAACTGGATGGAAAGACGGCAAGTACAGATCAGTTTACTTATATCAGATCGCTGACAACCAGGAATGTATTGCTAAGTATACTACTAACTCAGTAGTTGCTCAGACTGCAGTAGGTCCTGTAATCATGATGGAACTTATCGCTAAAGGTATCTGGAGTGACGCTGGTGCATGGGGACCAGAACACTTTGATCCAGATCCATTCGTAGAAAGACTTGCTAAGTACGAATTCCCTGCAGGAATCAAAGAAATGGATTCAGAATATGCAGATGAATTAAACGAAAAAGCTTTCTTGGCAGCAGTTGCAAAATAGTTTGATTGAATTTCAAAAAACGGGACGTTTCGTCCCGTTTTTTTATGTAAATATTCAAATCAACTACACTTTTGGCTGAAAATATGATAAAATATCCTGTGAATAATACTAAAGTGCGAGGCCTGATTTGACAGGCTTTACGCATTTTTGGAGATAGATATAGGAGCTTTTATGAAAAAGAATAAAACTTTACAAAAACGATTTATGCCATGGATCATTCTGCTGATTGTATCAATCCTTATTATTGCAGCCTGTTTTTGCTTACATTGCTACAATGTTAATGAATACAATGACACTGTACGAACTATAAGCGGGACATATGAATCAGACGAAAACGGTGTTAGCGTAAATATTCATCCGCGTGGTGAGGATACAGACATCTGGGACAAGCAGGATGAAGTGCTTGGAACCAAGCTGACAGGTGCTATATTCGAAGTTACTGTTACCAACGATTCAGCTGTTAAGCTTCAGGACTGGCTGTTGACTATCAACATGAAAGACAAGGGCTTTGTCAACAATGCATGGTGCGGTACTGTCGAAATACAGCAGAATACAGATGATGGTAAGAAGGTGCAGACCCTTGATCTTCGCAGCTGCGACAAAAGTAAGATTGCTTTAGAGCATCATATATCAGGAAGTGATATCATGATTGATTTCAAGCCCGGAGACGCACTTGTTTATCATCCGTGCACTGCAGACGATGAGATGCCCCTGGAAAGTCACTCGAGCGTTAGCGCAGGCATAATCCTGTACAGCTATAGTGATAGCGGGGATCTTGACCTTGCAGACTGCACATTTGAATACCATCTGCACAAAGAATATCTTGACAAAAGCGATGCTTACGGTTACCTGATTGCACTGATTGTATGGATTGTATGCCTGCTGGCATTTATTTTTACAGCAATTACTTCATCAAGATATGAGAAACGTTTGCAGGAAAGTGATCGCCTGATTAGAGAGTCTCTTGATGTATTCAGTAGCTTTGTAGATGCCAAAGACCCGTATACCAAAGGTCACTCAAGCCGCGTTGCAAAATATTCAAAGCTTATTGCCCAAAAACTCGGATTCAGTGCAGAGCGATGCAAGCAGGTATATTATGTTGCGCTGCTTCATGATATCGGTAAATGCTACGTTCCAGATGAAATACTCAAAAAACCTTCGCGACTTACCAACGAAGAGTTTGACATAATTAAAACTCATACAACACATGGTGCCGAAATGGTTGAAAACTTCTCTTCCATTGCCGATATCCGTGATGGCGCTCTTTATCATCATGAACGTTATGACGGCAAGGGCTACCCGACAGGATGTGCAGGAGAGGAAATCCCTCTTATAGGGCGTATTATCTGTGTTGCTGATGCATATGATGCAATGAACAGCAATCGTGTATACAGGAACAAACTCACAAGTGATGTTATAATCAGCGAGCTTAAATCAAACAGCGGCACTCAATTTGACCCTGAGATTGTAAATGCTTTTTTAAGTGTTCTGGATGAAATGGGAGAAGAGGAATAAACAAATATGAGCGGCAAAAAAAGAGAAGAGACAGTTTCGCTGGCAAGCTATTTTGATATGATGAATGCACTTGCAGCAGATTATGTGAATATGTATATTCTGGAGCCTGAAACAGATTGCGGTTCTATTGTTAAGCTGGAAGGATATGAAATTGAGGGAATCAGAAAATCACTGGACAATTTCTGTTATTCACAGATGCTTCGCGTCTATGCAAATGATAGAGTATATGACGAAGACAGGGAAGGATTTTTAAAAGAATTATTACCTGAGGCTTTGGTTAAAACATTCGAAGACGGCAAGGAGAAGCTGGAGTTTGATTACAGAGTATATGCTGATGGCGAATTGCGATATTTTAATGGACTTTACACCCGTATTTCAAAGCAGGGAGAATCATTGCGGCTGATTGCAGGGTTCAGAAATATAGATTCTATAGTTTCTCTCAGGAAGAAAAACAGAGATGAAGGATTATACAATGCATATTCTGCAATATCCGATGTATATCTTGCCATGCATCGCATAGATATCAAAGCTAACACATATTCATCAATCAAGACAACCGATGAAATTATGAAGTATACGATTCCGGGTTCTGATAACTATGACGAGAACGCCAAAAGCATCATAAAAGGTCTGTCAAAAGAAGCAAGCTATGACTCTGCAATGGAGTTTATGGACAGAGGCACACTTGAAGAGAGAATGCAGGGCAAAAAACATATCTCTATAGGCTTTGAAGGCAAAAGCGCAGGGATGTGCAAGCTTCATTTCATCAAAGAAGACGAGGATCTAAGCGGTAATTTGTGGCATGTTATTTTTGCTGTAGAAGTTACAGACGAAATAGAGTTTCAATCTGCTTTTGATGTTTTTGCAAGCGGGTTTCAAAATGTATTCAGAATTGACCTTGAGGATGGAATAGCCAAAATGTTCAAGCTGGATGGATTTATAGCTGAAGGAATTGATGAAACAGACAACAGATTCTTCCCATATGAGAAAGTATTAAAACAATATATATCATCTCGTGTGCATCCGGAGGACAGACAGATGCTGTATGAGAAACTTGGAATAAACAGCCTTCGCGAAAAATTCAAAACAAAGCAGGTACATGTAGGCAACTACCGTATCCTTGTCGATGGCGAGGTTCATTATTTCCAGTACAACTACAGCATAATGAATGGTACAGGGAATATTATCTGCGGATTCCGGAATATAGATGCAGTCATAGAGGAGCATCTGGAAACAGAAAGACAAAAAAGAAAAGAAGAAGAAGCTCACCAGAATGAACTCAAAGAGCAGCTTACAATCATCAATACTCTTTCGAGAGACTTTCTGAATATATATGTTGCTGATTTGAACAATGGTATGGCAAGAGCCATCAGAATTGACGACAGCTTTGAAGTGAAAGAAATCACTGCCCTCAAAAACAAAACATTCCAGTTTGATATAGTCGTAAAGAACTGGGCATACAAAAATGTGCATCCTGAAGATCAGGCAAGAGTGATAAACTCATTGAGCGTTAAAAACCTTCAAAAGGTATTGGCTGAGCAGGAAGAATATGTTGGAAATTATCGTAACATGGACAAAAAAGGAAACATACATAATTTCCAGTTTAACGTTAAAAAAGCTGATGATGCAGGCAAGGTTATCTGCGGATTTCAGAATATCGATACAATCATAGAAGAGCATATCGCACAGGAAAAGAAACAAAAAGAAATAGAAGAGGCTCATCAGAAGCAATTAAGAGAACATATCGAGGTTATTTCCTCCTTGTCTACTCTATACTCTACAATATTCGCTGCAGAGATTGATACTCACAGATATGAAGTGCTTGACAGCGTTGCACTGATGGGAGATGTGGCAGGCGCAGGAGGTAATTTTGATGACGTAAAATCAAACGTTATTGCGGCATTCATGACGCCTGATGACCACGAGAGAATGAATGAATTTTTGGATCTTGATACCCTTGCAGACCGTATGAAGGATGTGAATACAATTGCCACTGAATATCAAAATCCGGATGGCAGATGGTTTGAAGCCCGTTTTATACTCAAGAGCCGCGATGATGCGGGGAAAGCAAAAGAAGCTCTTTATGTTGCCCGTGATATCACAGACGAAAAACTAAAAGACCTTGAACAGCAGGAACAGCTTTCACATGCACTTGCTGCAGCAAGGCAGGCAAGCAAGGCAAAAACCACGTTCTTAAACAGCATGAGCCATGACATACGTACTCCTATGAATGCTATTATCGGATTTACAGCTCTTGCCCAGACCCATATTGGAGATCAGGAGCAGGTGCAGGATTATCTTGCCAAAATCAGCACTTCAAGTACACACCTGTTAAGCCTGATTAATGATATTCTGGATATGAGCCGCATTGAGAGCGGCACAGTGAAGCTGGAGGAAAAATCTGTGCATATTCCTGATCTCCTGCATGACCTCAGGACAATGATACAGGGACTCATTAATTCAAAGAGTCAGAATCTGTATATAGATACACAGGATGTGGCTCACGAAGATGTTATAACTGACAAGCTTCGCCTGAATCAGGTGCTTATCAATATAGTGGGTAATGCCGTCAAATTCACCCAGCCTGGAGGAGACGTCATTATTCGCCTTGCCGAGAAACCATGCAGAGCCAAAAATTATGCAAAATATGTTTTCACAGTAAAAGATAATGGCATAGGTATGTCCAAAGAATTTAAGGAGCATATATTTGATGCATTTACGAGAGAATATTCAACTACAAAAAGTGGTGTTCAGGGAACAGGCCTTGGCATGGCAATCACCAAAAACATTGTAGATATGATGGGCGGTGAGATTACTGTGGAAAGTGAAGAGGGCAAAGGTTCGCTGTTTACTGTTACACTTGACCTGCGCCTTGCAAACAGGCCTGTAAAAAATGAACCAATACCGGAGCTTATGGGAGCAAGAGCATTGGTTGTCGATGATGATCTTAATACATGCAGAAGCGTAAGCAAAATGCTTCGCGATATCAAGATGCGCCCTGACTGGACAGTATCCGGAAGAGAAGCTGTCGTCCGTGCGCAGGATGCTACAGAAATAGGCGACGAATATAAAGTATATATCATAGACTATCTGATGCCTGATATGAACGGTATCGAAACAGTGCGCCGAATCCGCAAGGTGATTCGTGAGGATGTCCCGATTATTGTACTGACAGCTTATGACTGGGCTGATTTTGAAAATGAAGCCAGGGAAGCAGGTGTTACAGCGTTTGTATCAAAGCCTATATTCATGTCTGAGCTAAGAGAAGTATTGACAAGGCCGGCTGGTAGCAAAACTGTTTCACAAGATAAGAATCAAAACCATTACGATTACAGTGACAAACATATTCTTTTAGCAGAAGACAATGAGCTTAATCGTGAAATTGCTACAGCTATTCTGGAAGAAACCGGCATGAAAGTAGACAGCGTCAATGATGGTGATGAAGCTGTTACAGCCGTTGCCAATGCACCTGATAATAAATATGATCTTGTGCTTATGGATATCCAGATGCCAAAAATGGACGGATATACGGCAACCAGAGAAATCAGAACATTGCCGGACAACCGCAAAGCTAACATACCGATTGTCGCTATGACAGCAAATGCTTTTGAAGAAGACAAAAGAAAAGCACTTGAGTCAGGTATGAACGGTCATATTATAAAACCTGTAAGCATTGAAGAAATAGCAAAAGTGCTGGATGAAATATTTGGTAAAATTGAAGAATAAAAAATTTACAAAACAAGGTCTGCATTGTGGTGGTGCAGACCTTTTGACGTGCTTATTTCTTTTCAAATTCAGCTGCTGCTTTTTTCATAATATCAGAAATAGGCAGGCTCTGTGGACAGTGTGATTCGCATTTTTTGCATGATACACATTTCGAAGGAGGGGGAACCATCCAGCTGTATTCAACCCGTATAGCGTTTGTATTGTCATATATGCCAAGCTGATTGTACAAATCTATGGTTCTAGGTATATCTATTTTTTCAGGACATGGCATACAATACCTGCATTTAGTGCAATCATATGCAACAAGCTCACGGAATTTATCTGCTACAGCTGAAATTGTTTTCTTTTCGTCTGCAGTAAGGCTTTCTGATTCAAGATTTGAGAAGATCTTGAGATTATCTTCAAGCTGCTCATAGGAGCTCATTCCGCTTAATACTGTCATAACCTCAGGGAAATTTGCAACCCATCTGAAAGCCCAATCCACAGGAGTTCTTTTTTCTTGCATCTGTGACCAGATTTTCTCTACTGCAGGAGGCATTGTGCTTGCCAGTCTGCCGCCTTTGAGAGGCTCCATGATAACTACAGGCAGACCTTTGCTGCCGGCAAGCTTCAGACCCTTTACACCTGCCTGGAAATTCTCGTCTATATAGTTTAACTGTATCTGCACAAATTCCCATGGATATTTGTCTAAAACTTCTTCGAAAAATTCATAATCATCGTGGAATGAAAAACCGATGTGCCTGATTTTGCCTTCTGCTTTTTTCTTTGCGAGAAAATCCAGCACGTTGTATTTCTCGGTGAATTTCCACAGCTTATTGCTAACATTGTGGATAAGGTACATATCTATATAGTCTGTCTGCAGTCTTTCAAGCTGCTTATTAAAAATTTTTTCAATGTCCTCTTCGCTTCTGGCAAGCCATGGGGGCATCTTGTCTGCAAGGAGTACTTTTTCTCTGTAGCCGTCCTGCAGGGCTTTGCCCAGCACCTTTTCACTGAGCCCGTTATGATACATATATGCAGTATCAACATAGGTAATACCGCTGTCAATTCCATGCCTTATAATCCGGATTGCCTCTGCCTCGTCAACGTTACCTTCGCTGTCAAGGGGAAGTCTCATACATCCCATACCAAGCAGCGAAGCTTTGTTGTTTTTAAAATTTGTGTATTTCATAAAACATTGTTGTCCTTTCCCTAAAATCAATATATTATAGTATACTATAGGTGGATTGAAAAAGCAAAGGAGAGGCCATATGAAAAATCTGGATAGATGTATTGAAGATATATATTTTTATCAGGATTTACCGGGCATTGCGGTGTCTGTAAAATACGGCGATTTTATATACAGGAAAGCTTTAGGATATTCAGATTTTGATGCGAAAAAACCATTGGAATTAAGCGATGTGTTTCACTGCGCATCAGTTGCCAAGCTGTTTACATCGACAGCTATAATGCAGTTTGCAGAGGATGGCAGGCTGGATTTAGATGGCAGGGTTAAGGATGTGATTCGTGAATTCAAAATAAACGATGTAAGGGCGGATGATATTACCATCAGAGATTTGTTACAACATACATCAGGCATAGGTATGGTGTGTGACCTTCGCTGGGACAGACCTGAAACAGATGAAGATGCACTCAGAAGATATGTTCTTAGTGATGAAATCAAAAAAAGAAAATTGCTGTCAGCACCATCACAAAAGTGCTTTCATTACAGTGATGCCGGATATGACATACTGGGTGCAGTTGTAGCTGAGATTGCAGGATGTAACTTTGAAGAGTACATAGACAGGTATATTTTTGAACCTGCAGGGATGAAAGATTCCTCTTTTCTCACCTTTGCAAGAAGCGACAGAGATGACCTTGTAAAACCGCATACCAAGGATGAAACCAAGCATATCGTATATGAGCGATATTATCCATATAACAGGATTCATGCGCCAAGCTCTACATTGACATCAAATATATATGATCTTGAGAGGTTTGCACGGCTTCATATTGACGGAAGTCTTGGAAAAGAGACGGCGCTCCTTAAGAAGGAAACGTATTGCAATATGTGGAGACCTGTGGCGAAATCACTTAACCAAGGTGAATATATGGGAACAGGCTGGTTTATATATGAGCGAAACGGATATACATATTATGGACATAACGGTGGAGACGACGGATTTTCGTCTGCTTTTTGGATATGCCCTGATGAAGATTTCTATTTTATAGCATTGACTAATACGAGACAGGCGGAGATGAGAAAAATATGCAGACAGGTCTTTGACATAATGGTAAAGGCGAAGGGTTGAAGCCCTCCGCCTATATCCTTTACATTCCTGCTTCCTTTTTTAATATTTCAGCCTTGTCTATATGCTCCCAAGGAAGATCAATATCTGTTCTGCCAAAGTGTCCATATGCTGCAACCTGTCTGTAGATAGGTTTTCTGAGGTCTAACTCTCTGATGATAGCGGCAGGTCTTAAATCAAAATGTTTTGCAACAAGTGATGATATGTCTTCGTCTGAGATTTTGCCTGTACCGAATGTATCTACAAGTATTGATACAGGTTTTGCAACTCCTATTGCGTATGCAAGCTGTATCTCACATTTGTCAGCAATGCCTGCAGCAACAATATTTTTGGCAACATATCTTGCAGCATACGTTGCTGAGCGGTCAACCTTTGTAGGATCCTTGCCGGAAAATGCACCGCCGCCATGTCTTGCATATCCGCCATAAGTATCAACAATTATTTTTCTCCCCGTAAGTCCTGAATCTCCATGAGGACCTCCGATCACAAATCTGCCGGTAGGGTTTACAAAGTATTTGGTATCATCATCGAGCAGCTCTGCGGGGATTATAGGCTTGATAACGTATTCCAGCATATCCGCCCTGATCTGCTCAAGCGATGCATCAGGATCGTGCTGAGTTGAAACAAGCACAGTATCTATTCTCTTTACCTGATTATCATCATATTCGACAGTAACCTGTGTCTTGCCGTCAGGTCTCAGGTATTTGAGCGTGCCGTCTTTTCTGACCTTTGTCAGCTGCATTGCCAGCTTGTGCGCCAGTGCTATAGGCATAGGCATCAGTTCAGGAGTTTCGTTGCATGCAAAGCCGAACATTATGCCCTGGTCTCCCGCACCTGTTGACTCTATGACGGCCTCGTCATGGAGCGAACCTTCTTTGTATTCAAGAGCATTGTCAACGCCCATTGCAATATCGCCTGATTGTTCGTCTATTGATGTCATGATGGCACAGGTATGACCGTCGAATCCGTATTTGCCTCTGTCATAACCGATATCAGTGATAACATCTCTTGCTATCTTTGGTATGTCGATATAGCATGATGTCGTGATTTCTCCCATTACCATTGCATAACCTGTGTTTACTGTGGTTTCAGCAGCAACTCTGCCCATGGGATCCTGTTCAAGTATGGCATCTAATATGGCATCTGATATCTGATCGCATATTTTGTCCGGATGGCCTTCGGTTACTGACTCTGATGTAAATAGTTTTTTCATTAAATTACCTCCAAATCTCAAATCCTTATTCAAAACAAAAGCCTCTTTTCTGAAAAGAGGCATGTTAAACGTTTAATTCCTCATCTTTCAGAATTATATTCTGTAGGATTTAGCACCTTGCTGATACAGGTTGCCGGGCTTCACTGGGCCTATTCCCTCTGCCGCTCTTAATAAGGATTGTATTTATTTTTTTTCAACACGATATATTATATTATATATTGTGCAATTGTCAACTTGAATTTTGCTCAAAATAGGGTATAATGGTTCTACCATTGAAAGGAAGGTAAAGTTTTTGAACAAATCGAACTTTAAACTTATAGAGGGAGGGCTTGCTGGTAGCCAGGCAGAAAAAAGCGCATTCTTCATATCGGCATACGTAACAGACACAAGACTCATGGGAGTAATCTGCATGTATGCGCACTGGATAATAGACGATGAGGATTTGCATCAGTTCTTTTATTTTGACTGTGAAGAAAACGGTTTTGAACGATACGAAAGTGTCAGAGATAATGACATGGCCCAGATTGTTATAACAGAGCAGTCATTTATAGGGGGTCTTGGCGGCAGGAAGATTGATATAACCGAAAGACAGGCAAGAGCTTTGCTGCAGCAATATATGCAATTCAATGACAGATGCAATATCAAATACCCAGCAGGCATAGATGAATACAAGCTTATGACTGACAAGAATATTGTGCTTACAGACAGAGAAAAACATGAGCTCCTCAAAAAACAGTGCACTACAGTGAAATCAGATTATCAGGCGATAAACTATTTCCTTATGAGATGCTTTGCACATGATTACGAGGTGGCAAAATTCCTTACAAATGATGGAGTTGATGTGAGGGCTTATGACGATTGCAAGGCAGCATCGCTTTATCGCAATGTGATAGATGAGATAATGCCGGGCAGATATATGTGCGAAAGTCTTATAGATTCAGGCAACAGATATTCACTTGCTGTTTCCGAGATTCATGTTGAGGACTTAAAAGTAACATATTTTGAAAAGTGCTCCGGATTTCATATTAGTACTGCAGAAGCTGCAATGATGCTTGCAAGACCGGAATTTGTGACAGTATATGATATACTTACAAGCCCGGAGGTGTTTGATATGGGTATGATGGAGCTTTCGATTAATTCGATGGTTACATCTCATGAAAATGGCAGGCTCTACATGATTTTTAATAATAATAATGAGCATGTCAACAAAAGAATATTCAAAATGAGCGAGGATGTGTATGGCATATACTACGTTACATCTTTTGGTCAGCTGATAGCAGCTGCCTATAGCTTAGAGAACATTTGCAGTCTCGAAAAAGATTTAAGCCGCAGTGACCTGGCCAAATATCTTGCAATTGTTTCAAAATATGAGTTCAAAGATCCTATATTGTATGACTTCATACGGAGTGATTTTGAGAATTTTGAGGAATTTCTTGAATATGTACATGAATGGTTTGATGGAGATGACTGAGGTTGACCATGGAAAGTGACAGGCTTTGCTTTGTGACAAAAGAATTTTCAAGTGGGGGCTGTTTGTCAGCCCCCATGCTGTTATAGTCTGATATATTCATCTCTGCCTGCGCCTACGGAAACGTAGGTGATTTTACATTCTACAGCTTTTTCGATATATGAGATGTAGTTCTTTGCAGCCTGAGGAAGCTCGTTATATGTGCGGCATTTCGAAACATCGCCAAATCCCGGCAGATACTCGATGACAGGCTTTGCATGAAGCAGGCGCTGGCCTGTAGGGAATATGGTGGTTCTGGTGCCGTCAATATCGTAAGCGGTGCATACAGGTATCTTATCCATATATGATAATACATCAAGCTTTGTAAGAGCAATTTCAGTTGCACCCTGTACTCTTACTCCGTATTTTGATGCCGGAATGTCAAATGCACCTACTCTGCGCGGTCTGCCTGTAGCAGCACCATATTCACCTCCGGCTTTTCTGAGTGCTTCAGCTTCATCACCTGACATTTCAACAGTAAAAGGTCCTTCGCCGACACATGTTGAATATGCTTTCATAATACCAAGAGTGCCTGTCAGACTAAGCCCCGGAGCACCGGCTCCCACAGGAGCAAAGGAAGCAAGAGTTGTCGATGAAGATGTATATGGGTATATGCCAAAATCGATATCTCTGAGCGCTCCCAGCTGAGCCTCAAACATAATATTTTTCCCTTCTGCCGCAGCCTGATAAAGATAATCAGATACATCTGTAATATATGGTACGATTTCTTTGCCATATGCTCTGAGCCAGCTCATGATTTCATCAGCATCTACAGGTGTATGACCATATCCTTTCACTGTGATGTTTTTCCATTCTACGATATCCTTGACTTTTTCACGGAGGCTGTCCATATCAAGCAGATCTTCCATGCGCAAAGCTTTTTTCATATATTTGTCTGCATAAACAGGTGCTATGCCTCTGCGGGTTGAACCGAATTTCTTGTCTGCAAGTCTGTCTTCCTCCATTACATCCATCAGTCTGTGATATGGCATGCAGATGACAGCCTTGTCACTTATCTTGAGATTGTCTGGAGTTATCTTAATGCCATGCTCTCTCAATTTGCGGGTTTCATTTACAAGATGTTCAATATCTATTACCATGCCATTTCCCATTACATTTACAGTAGTTTCCCTGAGTATTCCCGAAGGAAGCAGATTAAGAATGAATTTGCCTTTGTCATTAACAACAGTATGACCTGCATTATTCCCTCCCTGATAACGGCATATTATGTCATAGTCTGATGAAAGCAGATCCACCATACGGCCTTTCCCTTCATCTCCCCAGTTGATGCCAACGATTGCTGTAAGCATATATTTTCCTCCTTTCGCATTATACATTGATTGATATATTCATATTGTCTTCCGAAACACTGCGATTTTTTGCAAGCATGCTTCTGACTTCTGTAAGATAATCCTCTGTCTGCTTCTCTGCTATCCCTGTAAAGCAGCTTTCGGCGATTATCTTATCTATATCAGACCTTGTAAGACCGAATATCTCATCATTTGCTATTCTGTCAAGCAGGTCGTTTCGTAAGCCCTCCTGCTTGATGGCAAGCCCTGCAGCTACTGAATGTTTTTTTATTGCTTCGTGGAGAACCTGTCTGTCTCCTCCGTTTTTGACGCAGTGCATCAGTATGTTTTCAGTTGCCATAAACGGCAATTCCTCATCCATATTCTTCTTTATAACTTCGGGGTAAACCTTGAGACCTGAAACAACATTTATATACAGCCTGAGAATTCCGTCTATTGCAAGAAATGCTTCAGGTATGGATATGCGTCTGTTTGCAGAATCATCTAGGCTCCTTTCAAGCCACTGTGTCCCCGCTGTCATTGCAGGATTCATGCATTCTGCTATGACAAAGCGTGAAAGAGATGAAATTCGCTCACATCTCATTGGATTGCGCTTATATGCCATCGCAGAAGAGCCTACCTGGTCTTTTTCGAAGGGCTCATCAAATTCCTTCAGATGTGAGAGCAGCCTGATATCGCCTGAAAACTTTTGTGCACTTTGTGCTATGCCGGACAGAACAGAAAGTACGAAATAATCTGCTTTACGCGGATAAGTCTGACCGCTTACAGAATATGTCCTCTCAAATCCTATTTTGCTGCAGACAAGCTCCTCTAATTTACATACCTTATCTGCATCCCCGTCAAACAGTTCGAGGAAGCTTGCCCCTGTGCCTGTAGTACCTCTGCAGCCCAAAAGCTTCATGTTTGAAATTGCAAAATCAAGCTGCTCTAAATCCATCATAAGATCCTGCAGCCACAGGCTTGCACGTTTGCCTACAGTTGTAGGCTGTGCTGCCTGAAAATGCGTATAAGCAAGAGTGGGCAGACTTTTGTATTTTTCGGCGAAATCTGCAAGCTCTGATATGGCAAGGATCAGCAGCTTTCTGATACACATGAGAGCTTTTCTTTGCAATATTATATCAGTATTATCACCGACATAACAGCTGGTTGCACCAAGGTGAATGATGGGCTTTGCTTTGGGGCAGGCAAGGCCGTATGTGTATATATGAGCCATAACGTCATGTCTTACATCCTTTTCGCGCTGCTTTGCGATATCATAGTCTATATCGCAGATATGCTCTTTCATTTCAGCAATCTGTTCGTCGGTGATGTTTATCCCGAGCTCCTGCTCAGCTTCTGCCAGAGCAATCCACAGCTTGCGCCACGTTGAAAATTTGCTGTCAGGCGAAAATATCCGCTTCATTTCATCGCCTGCGTATCTTGTTGTTAGCGGGTTGATATATGTATCACTCATAGTAAATCCTTTCGTTGTTACAGCAGGTGAATACCGGCCGATTCACATTTTTTTATCATTTCGTCAGGCCAGACTGAAGCCTGAACTTCACCTATATGAGCCTTACGCAGGAAGAACATGCACAGCCTGCTCTGTCCTATGCCTCCTCCTATGCTGTAAGGAAGCTCTCTGTCAAGTATCGCCCTGTGGAAAGGTAAATCCCTGCGGTCTTCTTTGCCTGCAGCTGCAAGCTGCTTTGTCATTGCCTCTTCATCAACCCTGATTCCCATGGATGAAATTTCAAAGGCCCTGCCGAGAATTTCATTCCACAAAATGATATCTCCGTTAAGTTCCCAATCATCATAGTCAGGAGCTCTGCCGTCGTGTTTTTCTCCTGATTTCAGGGCTCCGCCGATTTTCATAATAAATACGGATTTTTTTTCTTCTGCTATGAGGTTTTCTCTTTCTTTTGGTGTCTTGTCAGGCCATCTGTCCTCCAGCTCCTGCGAGGATATGAAAAATATTTCATTGGGCAGCTCTGTCTGAATATCTCTATAAAGCCTGTTAACATAGTCGCTCAAATTTTTGAGTGCACCGTATATTGTCGTAACTGTTTCTCTGAGATATTCTTCAGTCCGCTGCTCTTTTGTTATGACTTTTTCCCAGTCCCACTGATCTACATATATGGAGTGGAGATTGTCAAGCTCCTCGTCACGTCTGATGGCGTTCATATCTGTATAGATGCCGTTTCCTGCAGATATGCCGTATCTGCCCAGTGCCATGCGCTTCCATTTGGCAAGAGACTGCACGATCTCTACAGTCTGTTCATTCATATCTTTAATCGTAAACTGTACAGTTCTTTCAATACCGTTAAGATTATCGTTGAGTCCGCTTTCGGGAGTTACAAAAAGCGGCGCCGAAACACGTCTTAGCGAAAGACCGTAAGCCAGTTCCTGCTGAAAATAGTCTTTGATTTTCTTGATTGCCCTCTGGCTTTCCATAAGGTCCAGCACTGGGGTGTATCCCTTAGGTAAAATAAGTGGTAACATATATTAGTCCTCCTTTTTGTTTTCGTTCTTTTTGTGCCCGAAAGCTTTTGCAGCTTTTACAAAACCGTAAAACAGGGGATGTGCTCTGTCAGGTCTTGATTTGAATTCAGGATGATACTGAACCCCTACAAAAAACTCCCTGTCTGAAAGCTCTATAGCTTCTACAAGCCTTTTGTCAGGAGAAAGTCCTGAAAGGGTAAGCCCGTTATCTGTAAGGATCTGCCTGTAGGCATTGTTGAATTCGTAGCGGTGTCTGTGGCGCTCTGATATGGAATGTCTATCATAGCATCTGAGCATTGTAGTGCCAGACGATATTTCACATGGAAATGCTCCAAGCCTCAAAGTACCGCCTTTGTCTACATCATCGCTTTGCCCCGGCATAAAATCTATGACTTTGCAGGGGGATATTTCATTAAACTCTCCTGAATCGGCCTCCTTAAGCCCTGCGACATTTCTTGCAAACTCTATTACAGCAATTTGCATACCAAGGCATATGCCAAAGTAAGGGATGTTGTTTTCTCTCGCATATCTTGCGGCAAGTATCATTCCGTTGATACCTCTGTCTCCAAAGCCCCCGGGGATAAGAATACCATCAAGATTTGTAAGGCTGGTTTTGTATGTATCAGGTGTTAGAGTCTCTGAGTCTATCCAGTGTATGTCGATTTCTGTGCCAAGAGCACAGCCTGCATGACGCAGAGCTTCAGCAACCGAAAGATATGCATCATGAAGCTGTATGTATTTGCCCACAAGGCCGATATGTACGTAGCCTTTTGTGTTTTTTATAGCATTGACCATGGCTTTCCAATCCGTTAAATTCGCAGTAGGAGCTTCCAGTCCAAGTCCCCGTAAAACGACAGATGAAAAGTTTTGTGATTCAAGCATCAGTGGAGCTTCGTAAAGACATGGCAGGGTTATATTCTCTATGACACAGTCGCGTTGTACATTGCAAAACATTGATATTTTATCAAAAATTGAAGCTTCGATATGTTTGTCGCATCTTAAAACAATTATATCAGGGCTGATGCCCATTCCCTGCAGCTCCTTGACGGAGTGCTGCGTGGGTTTTGATTTATGTTCTTCAGACCCGCTGAGAAACGGCACAAGTGTCACATGAATAAAAAGGCTGTTTTCTTTGCCTGATTCGAGTGCGATCTGCCTTACTGCCTCCAAAAAAGGCTGCGATTCTATATCTCCGATGGTACCGCCTATTTCTGTGATGACTATATCTGCATCTGTTTGCCTGCCAACACGGTAGACAAACTCTTTGATTTCATCCGTTATATGCGGGATAACCTGAACTGTAGAGCCAAGGTATTGTCCGCGGCGCTCTTTGTTCAGGACGTTCCAGTATACCTTGCCTGTTGTAAGGTTTGAATATCTGTTAAGATTCTCGTCTATAAATCTTTCATAATGCCCAAGGTCCAGATCTGTTTCGGCTCCGTCTTCTGTAACATATACCTCTCCATGCTGAAAAGGGCTCATGGTTCCTGGATCCACATTGATGTATGGATCGAGCTTTTGAGATGCCACCCTGAATCCCCGCTGCTTGAGCAGGCGCCCAAGTGAAGCGGCTGTAATTCCCTTGCCAAGGCCTGATACAACACCTCCAGTTACGAATATATATTTTGTCATGCCTTTCGCCTCCCCAAAAAAGTGTAAAGCATTCATTCAGGCAAGGGTGATACCCTTTGACAGAATGAACGCCTTTGCTCTGTTTTTAAAATATCTAAAAAACAATAATACCTTCAGGTTTGTGTTTTGTCAATAATTTTCGGTGAAAAAATTTGTTGAAAATCACATTTCATATAGATTTATAGTGAAATCTCTTTTTGAAGGGGCTATAATGGTGGGAGAAGAAATACGAAATATATTGTGGAGGACAAGATGAGAATAGCAGTAATAACAGGAGCATCGTCTGGAATAGGCGCTGAGTTTGTAGCCTGTCTTGACAGGGAAGAGCAATTTGACGAAATATGGGTTATAGCAAGAAGGAAGGAGAGGCTTGAAAGTATAGAAGCAAGAGCAAAGGTAAGGGCGCTTCCTATGGATCTGACCATTGAGACTTCGTTTGCAGAATACAAAAAACTGCTTTCAGAGATAAAACCCGAAGTGACAGTGCTTGTGAATGCGGGAGGTTTCGGATATTTTGGCGCATTTGAAGAGGGAAGCTTTGAGCAGCAGCTCAAAATGATAGATCTGAACGACAGGGCTCTTGTTGCCATGACATATATTACTCTTCCGTATATGAAGCAGGGAGGACGGATATATAATATGGGGTCAATGTCTGCAATACAGCCGGTACCGTATATAAATGTGTATGGCGCGAGCAAGGCTTTTGTTCTTTCTTTTTCAAGAGCACTCAATGTGGAATTAAAAAAGAAAGGTATCCGAGTGATGGCAGTATGCCCGTACTGGGTGAAAACGGAGTTTTTTGATACTGCTGTCAAAGACGATACGGTGTCGAATTTCAATAAATTTTATACACCACAGCAGGTGGTTGCGACAGCGATAAAAGATATGCAAAAGGGCAAAGATATGTCCTTTTGCGGATTCGGAACCAAAATGCAGAGACTTGCGGTCAAGCTGCTGCCTCACAGGCTCATAATGAAGATGTGGTGCAGGCAACAGAACATCAGATAAGAAGAAGCTATCGGCCTCTGCCTGTCATAGCATATGCAGCCATCCTGTTTGTGAGGTCGTGCTTTGCTTCTCTTAATTCCTGCTGGATTTCAAGCACCTTGTGATAATAGATGCTCTGGGATTCTAAACGAGCCTGAATAAGGTTGTTTTCTTCTCTTATCTGAACAAACACATTGATGAAAAATACAAGCAGTGTCGTTGTTACAACAAGCAGTAGTACTCCGTAGCATACAACAAGGGGACCTGCCAACAGCTGAGAGGCATCAGGGTTGACAATTTGTTTCAGTGTGATGAATATGATTGCGGGGAGAACGGTTCCTGCAAACAGCAGAGTTTTCATTTTTTTGCTGACATTGAGCAATAAAGGCATACACCTGCGACATATGAGCAGTCCGACAGCAAAAGTTATTACAAGAGCTATGCAACGAAGGACATAATCGGAAGCTGTTATTGCTGATACTGTAAACCATGTGGTGCTGTCAGCACCGGATAAAGCTCCGTATGCGACAGTCATTATTGCCATTATACCGCTGCCCAGAATGTTATACCAGGCCTGGTAAAAATAGTCCATAATCAGCATTTCCATGATTCTGCCGGGTTGTGCAAGTATTATGGTGACGAGGATGGACATAAAATATAATGCCAGATGAACCATAGGCTTGTCATATACAGGGGAAAACGGCTGAGCTGCAAATTGCACGATAGAATAGCAGGCAGCGGCAATTGTTATTGTACCCCAGGTGTTAAACCGTAGAATAGGTTTGCAGATAATGGGGAGTTTAATCGTAAGACCGATGATAATAACTATTGAATTTGCAATTATATAAGCTGTCATGAGATGTAAGCCTTTCTTAAATATTTAATAGTACAACCTAATTGTAAAGAAAATTAGAGCAAAAGTCAATTTGGATTGCTCGATGTTGTCCTTGACTTGCATGGGCAAATCTCATATAATAGATGAGTGATTAAACTCGGATTGCCTTTTGAAAGCTCCGCCTGATTGGTTTGGGTCCTGCGCAATAAGACTCTGTGAACCTTGTCAGGTCCGGAAGGAAGCAGCAATAAGCGGAAGCTCTTATGTGCCGCAGATAAGCCTTCTCCTTGACTGCGGAGCTTTCAAAGGGCAATTTTTTTAGAAAGGAAGGCTTATGTATCAGGCACTGTACAGAGAATACAGACCTGAGGTATTTGATGAAATACTCGGTCAGAAGCACATAGTGCGAATACTTCAAAATCAGATAGCAAAGAATGAAATTGGCCATGCATATCTTCTTTGCGGCACCAGAGGCACAGGCAAGACAACAACCGCAAGAATACTTGCCAAAGCTGTAAACTGCCTTTCGGAAGATGGACGCCCGTGTGGCAGGTGTGCAAACTGCATTTCAATCAAAAACGGCACATTTATAGATGTAATAGAGATAGATGCTGCATCAAACAACAGCGTTGAAGATGTCAGAGAACTCAAAGAAAGCGTCAAATATCCTCCGGTGACAGGCCGTACGAAGGTATACATAATTGACGAGGTTCATATGCTTTCGATAGGAGCCTTCAATGCATTGCTCAAAACTCTTGAAGAACCACCCGAGCATGTTATGTTCATTTTAGCTACTACAGAGCCTCAAAAGCTGCCTGCGACCATATTGTCAAGGTGTATGCGACTTGATTTCCACAGGGTTTCCGAAAGTCTGCTGAGACAGAGAATGCGAAATATATGTGAGGACAGGGGAATCAAGGCAAACGAAGCAGCTCTTGGCCTTATTGCAGCTAATGCAGACGGATCAGTCAGAGACGGACTCAGTATACTTGACCAGTGCATTGCAGCCGGTGGGGAGACTTTGAGCAGAGAAGATGTACTTGACTTCCTTGGGACTTCTTCTGAAGAAGTATTCATAGAGATTACGCACAACGTGGCAGTACACAATATTGCACAGGCATTGCTCATTTTAGAGCAGGTCATGTCAGAAGGCAAGGAAATCAGACAGTTTATGAAGGATTGGCTGGCGCACTATAGAGCGCTTCTCATTACCAAATTCGTATCCTCGCCAGAAGACATGCTTAATATGTCAGCAGAGAATATATCCAGAATCAAGGAACAAAGCCAGACCCTTGAGGTGACAGAGATAGATAGAGCTATAATTGAGCTCTCAAAGACCATAACAGATGCCAAATGGTCAACACAGCCCAGGATTCTGCTGGAGCTTTGCATAGTAAGACTGGCATCTGTATATGAAAATCAGCAGAATACATACAGGCAGCCCGTAAAGACAGAAGCAGCTGCGCCCGTGGTGCAGTCACTGCCAAAACAAGAAGCTGTGCATGCAAAGCATGAAGAAATGCCGGTAAAATCAGAAGCCGAAAAGCCTGCTTCCCCATCAGCAGCCTACGACATGATATGGAAAGCTGTTGTAGAGGCTGCAAGCAACAGGCAGGGGAGCTTCAATCTGCTGAGATCAGGCTCCAGACTGATTGACATATCAGATGGTGTATTTACTGTAGCTGCAGGAAGCGATTTCATTATGAAGCTTATTAAAGACAGCAGCGATATGTTTGTTGAAATGATGGAAAAACAGACAGGACAAAAACTGGCGCTTAAATGCATACAGGGAAGTAAATCGCAAAAACAGGGAACAGATATGGCAAGTGTTTTAAAAGAAGCTGAAGACAAGCTTGGAATTAATATAGAAATGGAATAACAAGGAGGATGTTATGGGTAAAGGAATGAAAGCAGGCAAAAGACCAAAGGCTCCGGGTGCAGGAAATATGCAGGCACAGATGGCACAGATGCAGGCTATGCAGCGTAAGATGAGTGACCTTCAGGACGAGATAGACAAAATGGAAACAACAGCTACTGCAGGAGGCGGAGCAGTAACTGTTACTGTATGCGGCGCCAAACAGATAACAAATATTGACATTGATCCGGACGTAATAGATCCGGAAGATAAAGAAATGCTTCAGGATCTTGTAATGGCTGCAGTTAATGAAGCTCTAAGGCAGATGGATGAGATTGCAGCAGCTGAGATGAACAAACTTACAGGAAGCCTTGGTCTTCCTCCGGGACTTTTATAATGAAGACGTATGCAAGACCCCTGGCCAGACTGATAAATGAACTGTCAAAGCTTCCGGGCATAGGAGGCAAATCAGCGCAGAGACTGGCCTTTCACATATTGTCAATGGAAGAAGAGCAGGCAAGCAATCTTTCCCAGGCAATAGTAAATGCCAGAGAGCAGATGAAGTACTGCTCTATATGTGGTAATCTTACAGATCAGGATCCCTGCAGCATATGCTCTGACAAATCAAGAGCACAGGATATAATCTGTATAGTTGAGAATCCAAGAGATGTATTTGCAATGGAACGTATCAAAGAGTTCAACGGACTGTATCATGTACTTCATGGTGTCATATCTCCTATGGATGGTATAGGTCCTGAAGACATCAATCTCAAATCGCTTATCGTAAGACTTCAGCAAAATGATGTCAAAGAGGTTGTGCTTGCCACTAATCCCAATATAGAGGGGGAAGCTACTGCTATGTATATTGCCAGGCTTATTAAGCCTGCAGGCATTAAAGTCACAAGGATAGCTCATGGCATCCCGGTAGGCGGAGATTTAGAATATGCTGATGAAATAACGCTTCTCAAAGCCCTCGAAGGCAGGAGAGAATTATAGGCAAAGGAGCCTGCTCAAGGTAGTATTGAGCAGGTTTTTTTAGTGCGCAAAATAATTAATTTAATTGAAAAATCCAATATTTTTGCTCAATTAAACAATTTCTTTTAAAAACATTGCGGTTTTTGCTTTAGATAGTATAATGTTCGTGTGATTATATTTATGTTATTTTATGTTTAAGGAGGAATATAGCGTGAGTGAACAAGTAAAAACTCAAGTAGTTGAAGTTGATGAACACGGTTTGAAAAAACATGACATCAAGGTTTCAACAGTAGTGTTCATGATTTTCTGTCTGGTAGCTGCAGGTTGCTATGGTATCGAAGAAATGATACCTTCATGCGGACCTGGACTGACAATCATAATGTTATGCGTACTTCCATTTGTATGGGGACTTCCATTTGGCCTTGTTGCATCCGAGCTCGGATCAGTAAGACCTCAGGAAGGCGGATATTACAAATGGGTACAGGAAGCTCTGGGAGAATTCTGGGGATTCCAGGCAGGATGGTGGAGAACCATATCAATATACATTGATAATACTTCATATGTAATTCTTGCGGGAAGCTATGCTGCTTCAGCATGGGACATGTCCCTTATGGGCGAATTCGCCATCAAATTCATTATGATAGCACTCTTTACTATCGTAAATATCCGTGGAGTCAAGGATGTAGGTATCGTAAGTACAATACTTTCAATTCTCGTAATGGTAGCCTTTGGTATGGTTGCATTATGCGGATTCTTAAACTGGGGTGGAGATGCAGAGACAGCATCAACAATCTCATTCCAGATTACACCTGAACCTGCAGAAGGCATAGGCGACTGGTTCTTCTACATTGCCGGCGGTATCTCAGTTGGTATGTGGATGTACTCGGGATATGAATCAATGTCAACCATAGCAGGTGAGGTTTCAAACCCTCAGGTAATTCCTAAAGGAACACTTCTTACAGTTCCAATCATCATGGCATCATACATACTGCCTACAGTAGCAGGTGTAGGATCCCTGGGACAGTGGGAAGACTGGGGAACAGAAGCAGGCTGCGTAGGTTATGCAGATGTTGCAGCTCATTTCTGGGGTCCTGCAATGGGTATATTCTTTGTACTTGTTGCAATACTTGCACAGTGCTCGATTTACAATACATACATAGCATCAGGTTCAAGAGGATTCTTCTCACTTGCAGATGACCATCTTGCACCACCGGTTATGGTTAAATGCGACAAAAAGTACGGAGTACCTTATGTATCAGTACTGTCAGTAGGAATATTCAATCTGGTATTCTGCATGTTCCCGTTCGGATTCATCATTGTACTTGATGTATCACTTCTGATAGCATCATATGCTATGGTATATATCTCAGCTATGATACTGAGAAAGAGAATTCCGGCAGAAGAATATGTATTCAAAATTCCGGGAGGCTACGGATTCCTTTGCGTAATATGCATAGTACCTATCTGCGTAGCATTACTTGCATACTTCATCAACGGTTCCGATTACTACCTCGGCGGTATGGTAGGTATACTTTCAGGTCCTGTACTTTACTTCTTCTGGAGAAGGAAATACGGCGGACTCACCAAGAAGGATCCTGTAAGATTCCCTAAAAACGAAAAGACAGGTCTTGCAGTTGGAGATACCAAGAGAATGGCATTTCTGTTCATGCTGATGACTATCATGAATGCTATAGCTTTGTTCTTTGAACCTTGGTATGAAGGCTGGGGCACAGAAGATGCATGGGAATCAGGAGACTACTTTGACGGTCTGCTTGAAAGTGTAGATGTAGATGCAATTGTTGGAGCAATTCAGACAGGACTTTACATATTGACAGCAGTATGTGCAATACTTATGATAGTATTCTTCTTCATATACAGAAAAGTAGAGCCTAAGAAAACAAAATAAATGATGATTAGAGCAGGCAGCTATTACAGTTGCCTGTTTTTGCGCAATTTGAAACTTGCTTGCGAAGAGTACTTTTTTGTCATACATTTTATGGGAAATGAAATTTCCGATGTGTTTTTTTTAATACATAATCATAAAAATGTTGAAAATCTAAGGTTTCCAACTATAGTTGCATATATTTTTTGCTCAAAAGTGTTGCTTGCAAAGGCTAATTTATGTAAAATGTAGGTTGTGTAAAATGTTTAGTTATAGGAGGATTCAATGGGCACAATATTTTTTCTAATCTTATTCCCACTGCTGGTTGCCTTAGTTCTTCTGATCGTTAAAGCTGATAAGGCAAGAGACACAGTTGTTATTGCAGCTTCAGTAATCATAGCTGCGGTATCAATTTACTGTGCTGCAACTTATCTTGGTGATGGTACAACATACTTTGATTTTTCAAGTGAGATTGTAAATTACATCATGATGATAATAGAGTGCGGTGTAGCAATTGTCATTACAGTACTCGCATTCAAGTACAAAAAATACCTGGCTGCAGTATTTGCCCTCATTCAGACACCTTTAATGGTCTGGTTTGAACTGACAACCGGACACAGCATTGAAGTTGAACACAATGCTTATGTGGATGAACTTTCACTGATAATGATTTTAATCATTGGAATTATCGGCACTCTTATATGTGTATATGCAATGGGTTACATGAAGGACTTCCAGCATCATCAGCCTGCAGGCTCCAAAGACAGAAGACCTTGGTTCTTCTTCCTGCTGTTCCTGTTCCTGGCCGCAATGTTTGGACTTGTTACTTCAAACAACCTGATTTGGATGTATTTCTTCTGGGAAATCACATCACTATGTTCATTCTTCCTGATTGGATTTACCAAGACAAAGGAAGCTATCAGAAACTCATTCAGAGCTCTTATAATGAACCTGCTTGGCGGACTTGGTTTCTGTCTTGCAATCATTATCCTGGGCTACGGCTGGGATGAGTCAATCAGAACATTGCAGATTTCAGACCTTATTCTTTACGGCGAATCAGGCTATGGAGTAATTCCTGCTCTTATGATTCCAGTAGGTCTGCTTGCATTTGCAGGGATCACAAAAGCTGCACAGATGCCATTCAACAGCTGGCTGCTTGGAGCCATGGTAGCACCAACTCCTACATCAGCACTGCTTCACTCATCAACAATGGTAAAAGCAGGAGTATTTCTTATCCTGAAGCTTGCACCATGTCTTGGATGGGGAAATGCAGACTATGGTATGGTTAATTATGCAGGAATCATGGTTATGGCAGTCGGAGGAATCACATTCCTTCTCGCATCCTTTGCTGCGATTTCACAGTCTAACGCCAAGAGAGTTCTTGCTTATTCAACTATAGCAAACCTGGGACTGATAGTTGTATGCGGAGGTATCGGTACAACTGCTGCAGTATGGGCAGGCATCATGCTTATAATATTCCATGCTGTAACCAAATCATTACTGTTCCTGTGCGTTGGTACAGCAGAACACAATATCGGTTCAAGAAATATCGAGGATATGGATGGATTGTTTGACAGAATGCCAAAACTTGCAGCATGCATGATGATTGGTATTTCAGCAATGTTCCTTGCTCCTTTGGGCATGCTTGTTTCAAAATGGGCAGCACTTGCTTCATTCATCGAAACAGGAAATGTATTTATGAGCGTATTCCTTGTAGCTGTATTATGCTTCGGAAGTGCTACAACAGTATTTTACTGGGTTAAATGGCTGGGCAAACTCTCAGCAGTTGTTGCAGGCACTGAAAATATAGAAGGTAAAGTACATAAATCAGAAAAATTCGTACATATACTGCTTGTGATTTTAGTACTGGTTACATGTCTGGGATTCCCTGTAATCTCATCATCTGTAGTAGTACCTTATCTTGGAGCAGACATGGCAGCACTGTCATCAGGAAATATGATGATTATGTGTATCATGCTTGCAGCTATAATACTCATAACAATACTGTTCTTTGGACATACCAAGAAAAAAATCGTTCCTATATACCTTGCAGGTGTTAACCAGGGAGATGACCTGACATTCAGAAACTCATTCCAGGGTCAGACTGCTGTATCATTAAAGAACTGGTATATGGAAAAATACTTTGGTGAAAACAAAATGAACTGGATAGGATGTATTGCAGCAGCAGCTACAATTGCAGTTGTTCTTGTAATATTTGCCGGATATGTGTTAGGAGGTGCAATATAAATGGTTAAGATGATAATATTTATCGTGGCATATATCGTACTTGCACCTTTCATAGGCGGATTCCTTGCAGGACTTGACAGAATTATAAGCGCAAGGATGCAGGGCAGAGTAGGGCCTCCGGTATTACAGCCGTTTTATGATGTACTCAAGCTGTTTGAAAAAGAAAAAATTACTGTAAACAAGGTGCAGGATTTCTATGTTGCATGCTTCCTGCTGTTTGTAGTTGTTACAGGATGCTTCTTCTTTGCAGGTGGAGATTTGTTGCTTGTGCTGTTTACATTAACAACAGCAAGTGCATTCCTTATAATCGCAGCTTATTCTTCAAACTCTCCTTATGCACAGCTTGGTGCAGAAAGAGAACTGCTTCAGACAATGGCTTATGAGCCTATGGTGCTTTTGACTGCGGTTGCATTTTATGTATTTACAGGAAGCTTCAAGGTTTCTGAAATCATAGAGTCAGAATCGATGGGAATACTCCCTATGCTTGGAATATTCATCGGATTTATGTTTATTCTGACTATCAAATTCAGAAAAGCTCCTTTTGATCTGAGTATGTCACATCATGCGCATCAGGAATTGGTTGCAGGTCTCAAGACTGAATTTTCAGGTTCGACACTTGCAATGCTTGAGGTTGCACACTGGTATGAAAACATATTCCTGCTGGGATTCATATTCCTTTTCTTCCAGAACGGAAGCATAGCAGGCGTTATAATCGGTATAGTAGTTGCAATAATTGCTTTCTTCTTTGAAACATTTGTTGGAAACAGTTTTGCAAGAATGAAGTGGCAGGTGGCCTTCAAGTCAGCATGGGTAGTGGCAGCTGTACTTGGAATCATCAACCTGTTCCTTCTGTATTTTGTATAAGGAGGTGTAAGAAATGTCATATGTAACAAAATCACCATGGATTATCCATTATGACGGATCAAGCTGCAATGGCTGTGATATCGAAGTTCTTGCTTGTCTTACACCAATGTATGATGTAGAAAGATTCGGTATTATCAATACCGGTAATCCTAAACATGCGGATATATTTCTTGTAACAGGTTCTGTAAACGAGCAGAACAAAGATGTTGTTAAGCAGATTTATGAACAGATGCCGGAACCAAAGGTTGTGGTCGCAGTAGGTATCTGTGCATGCTCAGCAGGTATATTTGCTGAATGCTACAATGTTCAGGGCGGAGTTGATCAGGTTATCCCTGTTGACGTATATGTTCCGGGATGTGCAGCAAGACCTGAAGCTATAATTGACGGTGTTGTCAAAGGTCTTGGTGTTTTAGCCGAAAAAAGAGAAGCCATGAAAAACGCACCTGCAGTTACTCCGGCAATCGAAGAGCCTGCAGTAGAAGAAGAAAAGGAGGAAGCATAAATGAGTGAAATCAAAAGCGTATTTGTACCGGTTGAAGCTTCCGATCTTTTAGCAGAAGTAAGAAGCATGAAAGCTGATGGATACAGACTTGGCCAGGCATGCGCCACAAAATGCAAGGATGGACATATTGAAGTTCTTTATTCATTCGACAAAGATCATGCGTTAACCAATTTAAAAGTTATGGTTCCTGACAATATGGAGTTGCAGAGTATTTCAGGAGAAATATGGGGTGCATTCATTTACGAAAATGAAATGCATGACCTGTTTGGTATTACATTCAAAAACCTTGAACTGGATTACCAGGGTAATTTCTTCAGAGTTGCACAAAAAACTCCTTGGAACACAGAAGGCTAAGAAAGGAAGGTAGATATTATGGGTAAAAGAACTATTATTCCTTTCGGACCACAGCATCCTGTATTACCGGAGCCTATTCATCTTGACCTTGTAGTTGAAGATGAAACTGTAGTTGAAGCAATCCCTTCAATAGGATTTATTCACAGAGGTCTGGAAAAGCTGGTGGAAAAAAAGGAATATACCGAAATGGTATATGTAATTGAAAGAATTTGCGGAATATGCAGCTTCGGTCATGGATGGGGTTACTGTGCATCAGTAGAAGGTGCAATGGGAATCGAAATCCCTGAGAGAGCAGCATTTCTGAGAACTATATGGCATGAAATGAGCAGAGTACACAGTCATTTATTATGGCTTGGACTTCTTGCAGACGGATTTGCATTTGACAGCTTGTTCATGCATTGCTGGAAGCTCAGAGAATCAGTGCTTGATTTGCTTGAAAAAACAACAGGCGGACGAGTTATATTCTCAGTATGTGTTCCGGGTGGAGTCAAAAAAGATGTAGACGATGCTACACTCAAAGAAATCGTGGATACACTTAATGGCATCAAAGCTGAAATCAAAGAGCTCACAGATGTATTTATGCAGGATGTTTCAGTTAAGAACAGACTTTGTGGTGTAGGCGTTATTACTAAAGAAGAAGCTATCGAGCTTGGTGCAGTAGGCCCTGTTGCAAGAGGATCCGGAGTAGTTCAGGATATGAGACTTGCAGGTGAAGGCGTTTATGACAAGCTTGGATTTGAACCTGTTGTTGAAGAAGCCGGCGATTGCTATGCAAGATGTATAGTAAGAATCCGTGAACTGTTCCAGTCAATAGAGCTTATAGAAAAGGCTGTAGAGCTTATTCCTGAAGGAGAAATCAGAGTTCCTGTTAAAGGTAAAAATGTTGACGGAGAATTCGTTACAAGACTTGAACAGCCAAGAGGAGAAGCATTCTATTATGCTAAAGGAGCAGGCACTAAGTTCTTAGAGAGAATGAGAGTCAGAACTCCTACCAATATGAATATTCCGGCTTTGGTTAAGATGCTGCAGGGATGCGATATAGCTGATGTACCTATTCTGGTGCTGACTATAGACCCTTGCATCAGTTGTACAGAAAGGTAGGTGGGTGAGAATGGCAACTTTTAAAATCGGCAAAGTGTTAATGAAAAGCTTATTCAAAAAACCTGCTACTAAAATGTATCCTGTAATTCCAAATGAATTTCAGGAAAGAACCAGAGGTCAGGTTACTATTGAAAAAGAATCCTGTATATTATGCGGTATATGTGGACGTAAATGCCCTGCAAATGCTATTACAGTAGACAGAGCTGCAGGAACATGGAGTATCGAGAGAATGAGATGTATCCAGTGTGCCTGCTGCGTGGACGAATGTCCAAAAAAATGTCTTGATATGGATAGACCATACACAACACCTGATACAACTAAGACTGTTGATGTTGTGAACGTTCCTAAACAGGAAAAGAAACCGGCAGCAGCTCCTGCAGGTGAAGCAGCATCAGATGGATCACTTAAATGTGACAAAGATGTATGCGTATTTTGCGGACTTTGCGCAAAGGTATGCCCTTGTGATGCTCTTACAGTTAACAGAGCAGACAAGGTATGGGAAGTATCGGATGCTTGCGTTAAATGCGGAGCATGCGTCGAAAAATGCCCTAAAAAGTGCTTGACACTGTAACAGACAAAAAGATTAAAAAAGCGTGCTGTGCTGGATTTCAACCGGAGACAGCACGCTTTTGTATGCTCAAAAGATGGATTTTACCTGCTGCGTGTGTTAATATATCAGCAGGGATATGATATTTTATTGTTTTATTAAAACAGAAAGGAAGCGTTTGATAAATGTCATTTGCAACAGATACAAAAAACGAACTGGCTCATATAAATCCTGAAAAAGACTGTTGCAAGCTGGCAGAGATTGCAGGCTTTATAAGGATGTGTGCGAGCCTCAAGCTTGAAGGGTTCGGCAGATTCAGGATAGTTATGCCAACAGATAACCCGGCGGCTGCAAGGCACTACAAAAAACTTATAAAAGAATATTTTGGAGTAGATGCGCCTCTTGAGATGGGCAAGAGCAATACCCTCAAAAAAGGCGTCACATATATCCTTACAATAGGCCCTGAACAGAATTCAGAGGCTATATTGAGAGAAATAGGAATATTGATGATCAAAGGCGGTATGAACTATATCGCCGATGGTATATATGATGGAATAGTCAAAACAAAATGCTGTCGCAAGGCATATCTCCGAGGCATGTTTATGGCAGCAGGAACTATCAGTGATCCTGAAAAAAGTCATCATTTTGAGATAGGGTGCAGCAGTAGCGTAATAGCCGTTGATGTGCGCAAACTGATAAGGACTTTTACGGATCTTCATCCTAAAATTGTGGTACGCAAAAAAGGTGAGGCAGTATACATTAAGGATAGCAGGCAGATTCTTGACGTGCTTGCAATTATGGGGGCACACAGTCAATATCTTGCATATGATAATGTAATGATGATTAAAGAAATCAAAAATAAAGTCAACAGAATAAGCAACTGTGAGATTGCAAATGTCGATAAGGTAGTAAAATCAGCAGGCAGGCAGATAGCTGCAATAAAAAAAATACAGGAATTAAAGGGCCTTGATTTTCTCCCTGACAGGCTTCAGGAAGCTGCACTGTTAAGGCTGGCACATCCAGATGCTCCGCTGCCTGAAATAGGAGAAATGATGGATCCGCCGGTAGGTAAATCAGGACTTTCAAAGAGATTTAAAAAAATAGAGGAGATAGCAGAGAATCTGACTAAGTGATATGGAAAAAGGACAGATAATTGAAATATATATACATGATATGAGCCATGAAGGCAGAGGTATTGGATATTTTGACGGTATGGCTGTTTTTGTGAAAGGAGCTGTAGTGGGAGACGATGTAATTGCAGAGATTACAAAAGTCAAAAAGACATATGCTTTCGCTGAGGCTTTAGAAATCAAAAAACAGTCAGAGTCAAGGATTGCGCCTCACTGCAGATACAGTGATATATGTGGCGGATGTAGCCTGTCTGTTTTAGATTACAAAAAACAGGGTGAAATCAAAACACAGCAGGTAAGAGACAAACTGGAGAGAATCGCAGGTATCAGCAATCCTGTTGTGAGGAATATGATACAGATGGAAGCTCCCTACAGATACAGAAATAAAGCGGAAATGGCTGTAAGAGGAGGCTGCGTGGGATTTTTTGAAGCTAAAAGCCACAAAGTATGTGATATACCGGATTGCATTATACAATCTGAGCCTGCAATTGCAGCGGCGCAGGCTGTCAGAGTTTCAGGAGAAAGCAGTATACGCCATCTGGTTGTAAAAACAGCGTTTGGTACAGGTCAGGTAATGGTTATACTTGTTTCTGATGGCAGTGAGCTCAAGGATGCAGCAAAGCTTGTGCATGCTTTAGACGATGCTATTTATGATCTTGAAGACGCGTATTCATTGGAGAGCGTATATATCAACAGGAAGAAAAAATCTGACAAAGGAAGAAATGTGCTGGGAAGTGAATATATACTTCTTGCAGGCAGCAGGACAATTAAGGAAGAAGCTGCAGGGCTTGAGTTTGAAATTTCACCGGCATCGTTTTATCAGGTCAATCCGCAGCAGATGGTTAAATTATATGACAAGGTCATTGAATATATGAATTTGAGCGGAAATGAAACAGTGCTTGATTTATATTGTGGTGTAGGGACTATAGGTTTGTTTGCTGCACGATATGCAGGCCAGATAATAGGGATTGAGTCTGTCAAAGATGCAGTGATAGATGCCAATAGAAATGCAGTTATAAATGGTATTGTAAATGCAAGATATATAGCAGGGAGAGCTGAAGAAGTAATGCCTGCACTGCTTGGATATGGTGATGATGAAGCTATATTGGGCAGATGGCAAAAATGGTTTGACGAGCAGGAAATACATATGGATAAAGCTGATGTGGCTGTAATTGATCCGCCGAGGGCAGGCTGTGATGAGAAGCTACTTGAGGCGCTTGCAAAAGCTGCACCGGAGAGAATTGTATATGTATCATGTGATTCTGCAACAATGGCAAGGGATATTGCAAAACTCCTTGATAAAGGATATATATTTGAAGAGGCAACACCTGTTGACATGTTTCCATGGACAAGTGCCATAGAGACGGTAGCATTGATGTCAAGGGCATCTAAGTAAGGCGATGATGGCGTCAGGCAACGGAATGGTATAAAAAAGCAAAAAGCGGCAAGCCTGTCGGAGCAATTCGACAGGCTTGTTTCTTCTAATTCCATCAATTCACAATCGAGTCCTTAGTACTGAATACTATCGCTGCCGCAAGGACGACCAGTCACGCGCTGAAAAAGCTGCCGCCTTGATGTGCCAAAAACGCCAGCCCGAACAGCGTATCCAGTGCGTCAGGGGATTGGAAAATAGAGAGTCCATTATTTGTCGCTTCCCTGATTCTGCGTACTCTCTAACCTGGTAATTGCCCATTGTATGGTCTCTTTTAACTCTGCATTGTCGTACATTTCAAGTGCCTTATGCAGAGCAGGAAGGTGCCTTATATCACCTGTATTGCCAAGCGCGATTGCTGCATTGCGACGGAATATGTTCATATCCCGGATATAATTGAACATTAGAGGCTTCACAACTGCCTCATAATAATCCTCATCCAGCATGAGCACTTTTTCTAAATCAAACTTGCTCTTCAGGTGTTCCAGCAACATATCTTTATGTGCGGCCTTTTTCACAACGGCCTGATTGCGCGGGCAAGCAAGCTGACATTCGTCACAGCCATGTATCCTTGTTCCGAATTTATCCCACATCTGCTCGGGATACTTCCCCATAGGCATCTGGTGCAGGTTCATGGCGCAGCCTTTTGGCGCAAGCCTCCCCGCTTTTAGGATTGATTGTGTAGGGCACGCATTCATACATTTCGTGCACCCAGATGGACAGTCGCAGCGAACGGTAGGTGCGTCATACTCCAGTTCCGTATCAACGAGAAATGTATAGAGAATATTAAAGGAACCGTCTTCTTTGGTATAAGCAAAATTGTTCTTACCGTAGGTAATAATACCCGCACGGGCACAGGCTTCGCGCTCAGGGAGCTCATATTCACCTTCATACATCTCTATGCCAAGGGATTGGATATATCGCTTAAATTCCGCGATTCTTATCCCCGCCTGCATATTATCAATAGGCACATAACTGCGGCAGAGATAAGCTCTTGCGACATATTGCGTAAGCTCCTGCGGGTAGACATAGCTCCCATAGCCATAGGTCGCACAAATGATGGACTTTCCCTGCGGATAATACTTCTTCGGTTGTGCTGCCATGCTAAGATAACTGCGACCGGGATATTTGCTGCGGTCATCATCGGTCCACATGGCATAATCTGGTCTGCTTCGCACCTCGGTTTCATATTCTGTAAAGTCATCCGCTGTGGTGATACCAACATGGGAAAACCCTAATTCCAATCCCTTTTGTTTGATTTTTTCAGTAATGTTCATGTCTGCTCTCCTTTTTTCCCGTTCAGATGCGTAGTTCACATTCTTTTCCGCTTGAAAAAGCATCGCTTTTGTCTTATAATAACACCAAAGCATACTGCAATCAAAACGAATATTTGAAATCGAGTATTCGATAATTTTGAATAGTGGAGGATATATGGAGCTGAAATACTTGCAAACATTCCGAACGATCATAGAAACCGGTAGCTTTCTCAATGCAGCACGCAGACTGAATTATACGCAGTCTACCATCACCTTTCAGATGCAACAGTTGGAGAGCGAACTTAAATCCTGATTTTAATAACGCAGTCCTTTCCGCCGCGCAGAAAGCTCTCGACGATTTCCACATCGACAGGTTTTCCGAAGAAAACGCTCCAAGCGGCTTTCTCGTGACCGCTGGTGCAATGGCAGAGCATTTCCCTGTTTGCGTGGATTTCGCTTGCCATCGGGCAGGTGCAGCTTTTCTTGCCAAGCCACATAACGATGCCATCATCGACTTCTTCAATTTGCACGGGCATGACCTGTCTCAGAAATGCCGCATAATCTGATCTTGTTTTGCAACCGGATGCCTGCTTTCTGAGTACCTCCATGCCTTCAAACGCATTTTGCCTTTTTGCACAGCCAGCGCCGCAGCATTCGATCAGAGAAATGCTTGCCTGTGTGGGATTTGCCTTCGCTGCACCCAGTAAATCTTCGATCCATTCAGTGTGCTTGCTCATCATGCTTTCACCCTGTTCACGGAAATTTCGTGCTTTTTCGGCGGCTCATTTTCCGTGCCGTAGCCGAGCGAGATGCACAGCAGCGGTTTGAAGTCTGCCGGAATACCGAGCTTTTCGGACAGCTTCGCATTTTGTGCCACGGCTGCCGCAGCGCCGCCCCAAATGATATTGTCGATTCCCATACTCGTTGCGGCGATTGCCATATTCTCTAACACGCAGGCGGCATTGGCGTATTCCAAGCCGGGCACCATGGCGGATTTGGAGGACACGAAAATCATGGCAGGAGCGCCGAAGCTCTTGTCCATATGCTTGCCCAGCACTTTGAAGATCATATCGTTGACGGCTGTATTGATTTCAGTAAACAGCTTCTGATCCTGCACGACGGTCAGATGCAGGGAATCATAAGCGCCGGAGCCAACCGGTGCGGACATTCCTGCTTCCAATATCGTATTGAGTGCTTTTTCGCTGATGGATGTGTCCTGATAGGCACGGGTAGATTTTCTCGATAAAATTGCCTGAACAGTTTCCATAGTTACACTTCCTTTCCTGTGTCTTTACAAAGGCTCTTACCTACATTATAATAAGCACAAAGGAAACTACAAGTACGATAATATTTTACAGTAACTATCTTAGAAGATAGTGTTGGGGGTTTTATGGACGCTTTAACATTTGATACGGAAACCTGCCCGATCGCACGAGTCTCAAAAATCATTCAGGGAAAATGGACAATGGTGATCATCTATGTCCTGTCCGATGGAACATTACGATTCAGCGAAATTCACCGCCGACTGCCGCATATCACGGAAGCCAATCTTACGAAAGACCTCCGCACATTGGAAGCGCATGGAGTGATTCACAGAGAGGTTTACCCAGTCGTTCCGCCACGGGTGGAATATTCGCTTACGGAAATGGGCAAGGCATTTCTGCCGATTTTGGACGCGATCAACTCGTGGGCAGAGAAATACACCGCTGCACTGGGGGAATGCCCTGCGCAGGACGAGACAAAGTGACAGCCTTGTGTATCAATTAAAGCTGCGCACATGCAGAATGGGTGCCATGATGATATTGTCAAGCCTGCTGGCATAATCAGTCCCAAGCAAAGGAGCAAGCTCCACTTCCCTCGGCAGAAGGGGATTCCCAATAAGCTCGCCGCAGCCATAACTGCACCACCGCAAGGATCAGGCTCATTCCCGCATAGTCCACGGTGCTGCTGTCAGAGATCGCTCCGCGGATCAGACCATAATTGGCGCGAATACCGCAACTGAGCGCATAAAAAAGGCAGGCCGGAAAGAGTGTTTCGTATGCCTGCACCGATCGTTCCGATCTCCTGCCTGACCGTTCAGATGTGTAGTTGACATTCAGAGAACAACGCAGCCTTTCCCGCTATAAACACTTTATCATCAGATACTCTGCAATAAAGCGTGCCGCCGCGCGGGGATGCCTGATAGGCCACGATATTTTCTTTGCCGAGTTTTTGGGCCCAGTAGGGAACAATGTGACAATGGCCGGAGCCGCACACGGGGTCCTCTGCCACATTCAGCTTCGGCGCAAAACTTCTGGAA
>CAVAON010000013.1:0-9093 GCA_963590215.1 Anaerovoracaceae bacterium
AAAAAAAGTAGTACAATACACTGTATACAGAACACAAAACACAAAACACATACACACAAACTATGCAATACATAAATACTGGAGGTAGCGATGATAAAAGAAATTTTAAGAGTACTGCCTGGTGGAAATTGCGGAGGACATGGCGGATGCGGATTTGAAACGTGTGAAGCCTGTGCCTGCGCTATAGTTTCCGGTGGAGCCGTAAATTTATGTCCTGCATGTTCACAAGAGGATGCAGACAAAATTGCAGAGGCTTTAGGCAGAGAAAAAGCAACAGTCATCGAAGAGGTTGCATTTGTACGTTGTAATGGCAATGCGGCGGGTCAGAGCCGTAATGCAGGTACAGACAGCTGTGCTGAGTTTGTGAGACTTGGATTTAACGAGGATGAATGTAAATTCGGTTGTGTTGGGCTTGGTTCCTGCGCCGATGTATGCGATGCAGATGCTATAACCATTGAAGATGGGAAAGTAATCGTAGATAGAGAAAAATGCAACGGATGCAAAGCATGTCAGAACGTATGCCCACAGAAGCTGGTTCAGATGGTGCCGCCTGATGCAAGCACATTTATACCGTGTGCATCACAGCTTGGTGAAGTGAACACAAGGAAAATATGCGGATCGGGTTGTATAGGCTGTGGTGAATGTGCCGATACATGTCCTGAAAAAGCAATTACAATGGTAAACAATTGTGCTGTTATAGATTATGACAAATGCGTAGGCTGCATTGTTTGTTCGGTCAAATGTAAGAAAAAAATAATAAAGGACGAAGCCCATGACCTTACAAAGCTGAAGGAGACTGTAGCATTTGTAAAATGTAATGGTGGCAGGAAAGCTAACGAAAAGTTCAAAGCACTTGGCATTGAAGATTGCGCTCATGCTGCAAAGCTTAATGCAGGTCTCATGAACATATGCAGTGAAGGATGCACAGGGCTTGGAAACTGCATTAAAGTCTGCAGATATGATGCGATTCATATAGTAAATGGCACAGCTGTAGTTGACTTTGATAAATGCGTAGGCTGTCTTGACTGTGTTCATGCCTGTCCAAAACACCTCATAATAGAAGTACCTTATGTGGGAAGCAAGCTTGTTGCATGCTCATCAAAGGCGCCTATAGATGACAGGTATGATCTTTGTTACTGCGGGTGTATTGACTGCACAGACTGTGTCAGCAACTGTCCTAACGGAGCTATACAGATAGTGGATTCCCATGCCATAGTAAATGGCAATATATGCGAAAACTGTGACGTATGCACATATATGTGTTCACGAAATGCAATCAAGCGCATGGATGTTCCAGAATACAATTATCTGCAAAAAAAAGCGCTCAAAATGAAGGAGGACAAGTAACATGAGAAAGTTAAAGACTATGGATGGAAATACTGCAACGGCTCATGTGGCTTATGCTTTTTCAGAGGTTGCAGCGATTTATCCAATCACCCCATCATCAACAATGGCTGAAAATATTGATCAGTGGGCAACCGAAAAAAGAAAAAATATATTCGGACAGGAAGTTCATGTGGTTGAAATGCAGTCTGAAGGCGGAGCGGCAGGTGCAGTACACGGTTCTGTTGCAGCAGGTGCTCTGACCAGTACATTTACAGCATCGCAGGGGCTTTTGCTGATGATTCCAAATATGTACAAACTGGCAGGTGAACAGACTCCTGCAGTGCTTCACGTTGCAGCGAGAGCACTTACTACACATGCACTGTCCATTTTTGGAGATCATTCTGACGTAATGAGCTGCAGACAGACAGGATTTGCAATGCTTTGCTCAAATAGCGTGCAGGAATGCATGGATCTTGCGGCTGTAGCACACCTTTCGGCAATATCAGGTAAAGTGCCGATGATGCATTTTTTCGATGGATTCAGAACAAGTCATGAATACCAGAAGATAGAAACGTGGGATTATGAAGAACTGAAGGAAATGGCGGACTGGGATGCGATTAAAGCTTTCAGGAAACGTGTAAGCCATCCTATGCACCCATATAACATGGGTTCGTCAGAATCGCCCGAGGTGTTTTTTCAGCATAGAGAAAGCTGCAACAGGTTTTATGATGAAACTATAGAAACAGTTGCAGGATATATGGATGAAGTGAACAGACGTATTGGTACGGATTATGCGCTGTTTAATTATTACGGGGCACCGGATGCTACAGATGTTGTGGTCGCAATGGGCTCTGTATGCGATACTATAGAGGAAGTAATCGATTATCTGAATGCATCAGGTAAAAAAACAGGTCTTGTCAAAGTCAGACTTTACAGACCTTTCAGCATAGAGCACCTCAAAAAAGCAATTCCGCAGTCAGCCAAAAGAATTGCAGTGCTTGACAGATGCAAGGAACCCGGTTCAATTGGAGAACCTCTGTATCTTGATGTTGCTCTTGCACTGGCCGATACAGATATAAAGGTTATAGGGGGAAGGTACGGACTTGGCTCAAAAGACACACAGCCGGGGGATATAGTTGCTGTGTTTGACAATCTGGCATCGAAGGAACCAAAACAGAGATTTACTGTTTCAATAGAAGATGATGTGACAAACCTGTCAATTAAGACTGCTTCAAACCCTGATACCGCTGCACCTGGTACAGTATCCTGCAAATTCTGGGGACTTGGCGCAGACGGAACAGTAGGTGCAAACAAAAACAGTGTCAAGATTATAGGGGACAATACAGACAAAAAAGTGCAGGCGTACTTCCAGTATGACTCCAAAAAATCAGGAGGCATCACTATTTCACACCTGAGATTCGGAGATAAACCTATCAAATCCACGTATTATGTTAAGCAGGCTGACTTTGTGGCATGTCACAATCCTTCGTATCTTGGCAAATACAATATGGTTGAAGATGTAAAGAAGGGCGGCATATTCCTGCTTAACTGCAGCTGGAATGCAGCTGAGCTTGAAGACCACCTGCCTGCTCATGTTAAAAAATTTATCGCATCAAATAATATACAATTTTATATATGCGATGCCGTTACCATTGCAAGGGAGCTTGGCCTGGGAGGCAGAACCAATACGGTTTTGCAGGCTGCATTCTTTAAGCTTGCCAATATCATACCTATCAACAAGGCAGCAGTATATATGAAGGATGCAATCAGGAAAACATATGGCAATAAAGGTGAAAATGTCGTAAAAATGAATTGTAATGCTGTTGATGCAGGTATTTCAAGTGTAGTCAAAGTAGATGTGCCTGAAGAATGGAAAAATGCTTCCGATAAAAGCAGGAAACAGAGAATCAGAGGCAGAAACAAGACGCTTACGGATTATGTTGAAAATATATTGATTCCTACAAATGCAATGAATGGCGACAGCATCCCTGTATCAAAATTTGTTTCATCGGCAGACGGCTCTGTACCATCAGGGACTGCAGCATACGAAAAACGCGGAATCGCATATGTTGTTCCAAAATGGGACAGCACCAAATGCATGCAATGTAACTGGTGTTCATATGTATGCCCTCATGCAGCCATCAGACCGTTTGTGTTAAAACCTGAATGTGAATGCGATGAAGCTGTCAAATTGAGAGGCGACAGCAACCTTAAATTTGTAATTGCAGTGTCGGCTATGGATTGTACAGGCTGCGGCTCATGTGCTAACGTATGCCCTGCAAGAAACAAAGCACTTGAAATGGTTCCGGCAGAAGAAATCGGACAAAAGCAGCAGAAGCTGTTTGATTACGTATTTGAGCATGCTGATTATGAAAGTGCTCCGTATGATGACAGCACGGTAAAAGGCTCACAGTTCAAGCAGCCGCTGCTTGAGTTTTCAGGAGCCTGCCCGGGATGCGGAGAAACACCGTATGCAAAGCTTGTAACACAGCTTTTTGGCGACAGAATGTATGTTGCGAATGCAACAGGCTGCTCATCAATATGGGGCTGCTCTGCTCCAAGCACACCATATACAGTTAATGCCAAGGGCAGAGGCCCTGCATGGGCGAATTCGCTGTTTGAAGATAATGCAGAGTTTGGATTTGGCATGGCTATTTCTGTAAAGGTGAGAAGAAACGAGCTCAAAGCTGAGGTCGAAAAACTGGCAGCAAATCCCGTATTTGAAGAAGCGGCAAATGCATGGCTTGATAATATGAACAATGCAAAAAAAGCAGAAGAATATGGTCAGAAGCTTCTGAAGCTGTGCGAACAGAGCGACAATAAATCAGCTGTATATGTAATTGAAAACAAGGATATGCTTATTAAACCGTCAATGTGGATATTAGGCGGTGACGGATGGGCATATGATATAGGTTATGGCGGGCTTGATCATGTACTTGCTACGGGAGAAAACGTTAATATTCTTGTATTCGATACAGAAGTTTATTCAAACACAGGCGGCCAGGCTTCAAAATCAACACCTATAGGAGCTGTAGCACAGTTTGCATCAAACGGTAAGAGTGTCAAGAAAAAAGACCTCGCACAGGAGGCAATGTCATACGGGTATGTATATGTTGCACAAATCGCTATGGGAGCAAATCCGGCACAGGCGCTTACAGCAATCAAAGAGGCCGAAAGCTATAATGGACCGTCGCTTATCATAGCATATGCACCTTGCATCAACCACGGACTCAAGGCCGGTATGGACAAGGCTATGCTTGAAATGAAAAAAGCAGTTAGGTCGGGCTACTGGAATCTGTTAAGATATGACCCAAGAAAACGTGAAGCTGGAGTAAATCCGCTTTCGATAGATAATCCTAAGCCTACAGAAAAATACAGAGACTTTATTATGGGCGAAGTAAGATACAACTCTCTTATGCTCAAATCACCTGAGAGAGCTGAAAAGCTTTTCACAAGAGCTGAGAAGATTGCAACACAAAAATATGATGATCTTGTTAACCAGAAACATAGTTTTGATCCAGAGGAGGAAATATAGTCATGTACAAAATAGTAGGAAAAAGAAAATTAAATGATAATATGACATGGCTGGAGATAGAAGCACCTCTGGTTGCAAGAAAAGCTCTGCCAGGTCAGTTTATAATTCTCAGGACTGATGAGCTGGGTGAAAGGATTCCTCTCACAATGGCAGGATATAATAGGGATAAGGGCACAGTTGAAATCATATATGCTGCCGTAGGCAGGACAACCATGCTTTTAGACCAGCTTGAAGAGGGTGACTGCCTGTGCGATGTGGCAGGACCTCTTGGCAGACCGACAGAGATGGAAGGACTCAAAAGAGTCTGCGTTGTAGGTGGCGGTACAGGTAATGCCCTTGCCTTCGGGCTTGTAAAGGGTCTTCATACAGAGGGCATTAAGGTTGATACCATAGCAGGCTTCAAAAGCAAGGATTTTGTTATTCTTGAGAAGGAATTCGATGAGATATCGGAAAATCTCTATATAGTTACAGATGACGGTTCATACAAAGAAAAAGCATTCACTACAGACAAACTCAAACAGCTTCTTGCAGACGGCAACAAATATGATGAAATCATAGCTGTGGGTCCTCCGATAATGATGAAACTGGTGTGCGGCATTGCACAGGAAGCAGATATCAAATCAGTAGCATCTCTTACTGCATATATGATAGACGGAACGGGCATGTGCGGGGGATGCCGCGTCATAATAGGCGGCGAAAGCAAATTCGTATGTGTTGACGGACCGGAATTTGATGGCAGCAAAGTTGACTGGGATGACCTTATTATGAGAAACGGTTTTTATAGAGAAAAAGAAGCAGAAGACAGAAATCACATTTGCCGTCTGACAGGAGGTGTTCGTTACAATGATTAATCTGGAAAAAAATAAAAATCCAATGCCTCAGCAGGATCCTATGATAAGAAACAGGAACTTTGAAGAGGTTGCAACAGGTTATACAGAGGAAATGGCAATAAATGAGGCCATGAGATGCCTTAAATGCCGAAAAAAACCATGCACAAAAGGTTGCCCTGTAAAAATCCATATACCTGAATTTATAGATGCAGTATCAAAAGGAGAATTTGAAGAAGCATATAACATAATATCACAGACAAGCTCACTTCCTGCTATATGCGGCAGAGTATGCCCTCAGGAAAACCAGTGTGAGGGAAAATGTGTACAGGGAGTATTTGGTGAACCGGTTGCAATAGGCAGACTTGAAAGATTCGTTGCCGACTGGCATGATGCAAACGGCAGCGACAATTTTGAGCCACAAGAGCTAAACGGACACAAAGTAGCAATAGTAGGCTCAGGTCCTGCTGGACTTGCCTGCGCAGGTGACCTTATAGGCATGGGTTATGATGTGACTGTGTTTGAAAGTCTGCACAAGGCAGGTGGAGTGCTGGCATACGGAATACCGGAATTCAGACTTCCAAAAGCAATAGTTGCAAAAGAGGTTTCAAAGCTTGAAGAAAAAGGTGTTAAAATAGTCAAAAATGCAGTCATTGGCCAGTCGATGAATGTTGATGAGCTCTTTGCGGACGGCTATGAGGCAGTGTTTATAGGCACAGGCGCAGGACTCCCATCATTTATGAATATTCCTGGTGAAAACCTGCTTGGAGTATGCTCAGCCAATGAATATCTGACAAGAATCAATCTTATGAAGGCTTATCTGCCCGAATATGATACACCTATTCAGAAGGCAAATAACGTGGCAGTAGTAGGCGGAGGCAATGTTGCGATGGATGCTGCAAGATGTGCCAAGAGAATGGGAGCAGAACATGTATATATCATATATCGTCGTTCAATGGATGAAATTCCTGCCAGAAGAGAAGAAATAGAGCATGCAATTGAAGAGGGCATAGAATTCAGACTCCTTAATAATCCTGTCAAAATAATAGGAGATGAAGATAACAGAGTATGTGGTATTGAATGTGTGGAAATGAAACTTGGGGAGCCTGATGCATCAGGCAGAAGAAGGCCTGTTGAGATTGAAGGATCAAATTTTGTGCTTGATGTTGAAGAGGTTATCATGTCAATAGGGACAAGATTAAACAAGCTTATTCTGAACACTACAGAAAACCTTGAGCCAAACGAAAGAGGTGGCATAGGTACAGACGAAAGGGCTGCAACAAGCCACAAAGGCGTATTTGCAGGGGGAGATGCTGTGACAGGAGCTGCAACTGTAATTCTTGCAATGGGAGCAGGCAAAACAGCAGCTGAAAGCATTGATGAATATTTCAGAGAGAAAAAGTAAAAGCATAATTTATCAGAAGGAGCAGCAGGAAATGTTGTTCCTTTTGTGTGTGTATGATTTCTCATTTGAAAGAGGAACTCTGCAAATATGCTGAATATATCGTAGTAGACATGGTAAGCCCGTCATGATACAATGGCTAATACATAAGGCATATTAATGAACACTGCAAACAAGAAAAGATGAAAGATATCTTTGGTGAGCAAGGAGACAAAATGATATGAGTAGTTGTTTGGATAAAATCAAAAATCAGCTTGAACTGATGACAGAAGAAGAAAAAGATGCATGGTTTCTTTCACAAATGAAGCTTCTTGCTGCAAGAGAGCAGGAGAATTATTACAAGAGCATGTGCGGAGTGAAAAAAGTAACTTATATGCCTGAGTATAGTGAAATTGCTGATTTCTGCGATAAAGTCCATAATGGATATATTGCTCTCGAGTATGAAACCCACTATGTTGAGTTTGATGAATTTGGGCATTTCCACGATGACTGGGAATACGATTTTTATGATCCGCATTGCGCTATGAGATTTGTTACGTCGGTAGTCGATGGATGCCATGATTTGATTCGGTTAGAAGAATATGATACAGCCCTCGAAATATTAGACAATATTATTAGCCTTGAGTTTGCTGTCGAGGATCATCCGGATACAGATGATTGCTGCGAATACGAGCATATGGATTTGAACAACGCAATCGATGAAGGAATCCTGTCGATAAACCGGGAACGACTCCTTTACGATTATATAGAGGCATGCTGTCATATGTCGAAATCCACTGCTGATATTGCTGATAAAATTGCTGCTTTGTTGGAAATAGAGATTTTCTGGAGCTGCAATACTGATTTGAGCACAGCGATTTCGAAGGATAATCCTGTCTGGAGAGAACTTCGAAAAAAGCTTACAGAGAATCTGGAGAAATTTGAAAATGATTTCAAAGAAAAAAGCAAAGAAGACGAACATTACTGGGGATACTACAGCGATAAGAAGCGAATTGACTTTATTAAGGAAATGATGAAGCAGCTGGAGCATATGTACTGATTATATCGGCAAAAATAGCAATACAACAGAAAAAGCAAGGTGCTTTTGTCGATGCTATGATATATTAATATCAGACAGAGGTGACTTTTGGTTGGGCTTGCGATGGAGGATAACAGATGAGATACCTTTCAGTTGCTGAAGTAGCAAAAGATAAAATATATCAGAACGTTTTTAGGAGACACTATTATGATTAAGATACTTTTTGTCTGCCATGGCAACATCTGCAGATCCACCATGGCGGAGTTTGTTATGAAAGATATAGTACACAAAAATCATATGGATGAAATTTTTTTTATTGCTTCTGCTGCAACCAGCAGAGAAGAAATCGGAAATGGTGTTCATCATGGTACACTTCGCAAACTGCATGAGGTTAATGTGCCTGTTGACAAATCCAAAAGAGCCGTGCAGATTACAAAAGAAGACTATAATAAATATGATTATATAATTGCAATGGATGAAAACAACCTGCGCAATCTGAGACGTATCATACCAGAAGATACAGAGAACAAGATATACAAGCTGCTGGATTTCACAAATAGAGGAGGAGATATAGCAGATCCATGGTATACGGGAAATTTTGATGTGACATATGAGGATATAACTGAGGGAATGGCTGGATTCATGGAATTTTTACAAGATAAATACTGAAACATGGTATATAATGTTTTTGTTGTCTGATGTATGATGTTCTGATAAAATGAATTCACTGCTGCTTATGGAGGTAAAGGGTTGAATATATTATCCAATTTTATTATAACTTTTCTGATAGCCATGCTGCCTGTTTTAGAGCTTAGAGGAGCTATTCCGATAGGTACTGCAGCAGGACTTGATCCGAAACTTGCATTTATTGCGGCTTTTTTCGGAAACCTTGTTCCTGTACCTTTCATTGTTGTATTTATCAGAAAAATTTTTGTCTGGCTCAGAACCAAAAGCGAATTTCTCAACAGAATTGTTGCTGCAATGG
>CAVAON010000013.1:9103-37274 GCA_963590215.1 Anaerovoracaceae bacterium
AAGGCAGAGAAAAATGCAGACAAGGTACTCAAATACGAAACACTCGGGCTGTTCATTTTGGTTGCAATACCGTTACCTGGGACAGGGGCGTGGACAGGAGCGCTTGTTGCAGCTTTTCTTGATATGCGGCTCAAAAGATGCTTCCCTGCAATAGCGGCAGGAGTACTTGTTGCAGGAATTATAGTTTTTTGTCTCACCTATGGCGTGAGCGCTTTGATATAGGCGATATATTTAATTAGAGGTTAACATGAAAATAGCATTTCACACACTTGGCTGTAAAGTTAATCAGTATGAAACTGAAGGTCTCAAAGAGAACTTTAAAAAAGCAGGACACAGTATAGTAACAGAAACAGAGTTTGCAGACGTATATGTAATTAATACATGTACAGTTACAAACCTTGCAGACCGTAAATCCAGGCAGTTTATAAGGAGGGCAAAGGCAATAAACCCGGAAGCTGTTATTGCAGTTACAGGTTGTTATGTGCAGGTTGCTCCGGAAGAGGTGGCTGCAATAGATGGTGTAGATATAATTGCAGGTACCAATGAAAAGTCTAAAATGGTATCATTTGTTGAGGAATATATGAGCAGCGGTTCCAAAATTAAAACCGTGAAACCATACAGGGAGCTTGATACATATGAAGAAATAGGCTCAATAACATCAATGGAGTCAAGAACAAGAGCATATATCAAGATACAGGAAGGCTGCGACAGGTTCTGTTCATATTGCATCATACCTTTTGCAAGAGGCAAAATCAGATCAAGGAAGCCCTCAGAAATCATCAGAGAGGCTTCAAATCTTGTCTCATCAGGATTTAAGGAAATAATACTTACAGGAATTAATACTGCACTCTACGGGGCAGAAGAAGGCTTTGTATGTGATGTTGATATTCCTGGCACAGAGAATATGCATGGCATAGAAATTATAATATATCTGCTTGACCAGATGCCTGGAGAATTTCGCATAAGATTGAGTTCACTTGAGCCAACGGTTGTAAACAGTGCGTATATAAAACGGCTTCTTTCATATGACAAACTGTGCCATCATATGCATTTGTCTGTTCAAAGCGGTAGCAACAATATAATTCGTGCAATGAACAGAAATTATACAAGAGAGGAATATCTTGATATAGTAAAAGTGCTTAGAGAAAATGATCCGCATTATGGAATTACTACTGATATCATAGTAGGATTTCCGGGAGAAACCGAAAACGATTTCTCTGACAGTATGAAAATTGTCAGAGAAGCAGCGTTTCTCAAAGTGCATGCATTTCAATATTCAAAACGAAAAGGCACCAGAGCGGCACTTATGGATAATCAGATTGAACCTGCGCTCAAAAAAACCAGGAGTGCTGCATTGATTGCAGAGGCTGACAAAGTTTCCCGTGAGAATATGTCGGCTTGCATAGGAGATATCCGGCAGGTGCTCTTTGAAGAAACAGCCAAAGATAAAATTACAGGATATACTGACAATTACATTAAAGCTTATGCCTCAGCAGATGAGAAATACCTTAACACCCTGTGCAGTGTAAAGATAACAGGGCTTATGTATGACGGGGTGTCCTGTGAAATATTATATGAGGAGGATTAATTATGGATGATTGTATTTTTTGCAAGATAGCAAACAAAGAAATACCGGGAAATATCGCATATGAAGACGATAGAATTCTGGCATTTCATGATCTTGACCCTCAGGCTCCTGTTCATGTGCTGATTATACCCAAAAAGCATATAGCATCTCTTGATGATGTGACAGAAGAGGATAAAGATCTTTTGGGCTATATTATGATGAAGGTCAGGGATATAGCAGCGCAGCTTGGACTTGACAACGGTTACAGGCTTGTCAATAATTGCGGCGAGGATGGTTTGCAGACTGTAAAACATCTGCATTTTCATCTTCTTGGCAAGAGAAAAATGACATGGCCACCAGGCTGATAAATGATTTTGCAGCAAACTTCTGAAAATTCAAAAATATTATTGCATAGCAGAAAGTTTTTTGTTAGAATCATAGAGAAAGTTTTTCCCCAATATAACTTGAGGAGGTTATTATGAAGAAGTATTTGAAATTTTCAGCTGTGATTTTAACATTGGTAATGGTATTTTCCATGACAGCATGTGGTGACAGCAAGGAAGCTGCAACTGATGAATGCTGGGCAGATCAGTATGTTGCAATGATTGATTCAGGTGAGGCAAGAGACTTTGAAGGCTATGAAGCACTTAAAGCTGAGCTTGATAAAATCAGAGAGGAATGTGGCGCTAACTACGTATATGCTTTATCCCCAGATAAAGATGGAGTTCCTTCGCTTGACGGTGATACAACCGAAAATGGCAGTTTTCTGATTACTATTGATGGTTCTGCTGATCCTGACGACTGGGCTGTAAACTATGGATGGGAGATACAGTTTACAGAAGCATGGAATGGAACACCTGCAGCAGCAAGATCTGCATGGGATGATGAAGAAGGACAGTGCTGGTCTGCATTTGCTCCCGTATACAATGCGGATGGAAATGTAGTTTGTATATTAGGTATAGATTATCCTTGCACTGATGCTGTGGCTGATTACCCTGAATGGAACAGAGATGATGATTCATGGAATGGCTTTGAAGATGAAATCACAGGAGATGTGCCGGAAACAATTCAGGCTGTAATAGATGATACAACTGCACTTGCTGATAAATATGCAAAGCAACTTAGTCATGAATAAATAATCTGAACAATGTAAAAAGACTGTGGATTTGTATTCACGGTCTTTTTTTATGGAGTAAAGGGTAGAGATTGTGAAAAATATATCGGTTGCTTTACTGTGATGAAGTAAAAGTAGATGATTTTTGCTGTTTTTTTAAAAAAGAATATATTGATAGTGGTATTGGAATAAAACATAAAAAGCAAGAAAATACGAAAAAAACTGTAGACAAGACAAATGAGACAAGATATAATTGTAAATATAGAAATCATATTTGCAATTATATCTGCACGAAAAAATGTTAAAAAAATAACGCATAGGAATTGGAGGACTTTATGACAAACAGCGAACTGTATCAAAAAATTGATGAGATTGTTGCAAACTACAAAGACAACAAGCCAATAGTGGCTATTTTGCAGGAGGTTCAGGAGGAATATAGATATATTCCAAGAGAAGCCTTTGATTATCTTGCCAAAACGCTTGATGTAAGCCTTGCAAAGCTTTACAGCATTGCTACATTCTATGAAAATTTTTCTCTTACACCGAAAGGGAAATATGTAATTAAAATCTGTGACGGTACTGCCTGTCATGTCAGAAAATCCATTCCGATTTTAAATGCACTCAAAAAAGAGCTTAAACTGACAGATGACAAGAAAACAACAGAAGATCTTCAGTTTACACTTGAAACTGTCTCCTGTCTTGGAGCATGCGGGCTGGCGCCTGTTCTGACAGTTAATGACAAGGTTTATCCTGCAATGACACCAGAAAAAGCCATCGAACTTTTACATGAATTAAAATAAGGAGACGAAAATGAAAATTAAGAACAGAGCACAGTTGCAGCAGCTGAGAGAAAGTTTTTTGCATCAGATAAAAAAACAGACAAAAAAAATATACGTATGCGGAGGCACAGGATGCGTTGCAGGAGGTTCCCTTGAGATATATGCGAGACTCAAGCAGCTCATAGAACAAAGGGGTATAGTCTGTCAGGTAGAGCTGGCTGAAGAAGTAGAGGGCGAATGCATCAGCATGAAGAAAAGCGGATGCCATGGCTTTTGTGAAATGGGACCATTGCTCAGAATAGAGCCGGCAAAACTGCTTTATCTAAAAGTCAGCTTAGATGACTGCGAGGAGATACTCGAAAAATCTATAATCGGAGATGAAGTAATTGAGCGCCTTATATACAAAAAAGACGGTATCAGCTATCCTGTCCAGGAAAAAATACCGTTTTACAGTAACCAGACAAGAATCGTACTTGAAGATTGCGGCCAGATAGATGCCGAATCCATAGAAGAATACATTGCTTACGGTGGCTATTCATCATTTGAAAAGTGCCTGTTTGACATTACAGAGGATGACGTTATAAAAATAATAACTGAATCCGGTCTCAGAGGCAGAGGTGGTGCAGGATTTCCTGCAGGGCGTAAATGGATACAGGTAAAACAGCAAAAGTCACCTGTTAAATATGTTGTATGTAACGGTGATGAGGGAGACCCGGGAGCTTTTATGGACAGAAGCATTATGGAAGGGGATCCTCACAAAATGCTTGAAGGAATGATGATTGCAGGTCATACGGCAGGAGCCGAAAAGGGATACATATATGTAAGAGCAGAATATCCTCTTGCAGTGCAAAGACTTGACAATGCCATTAAAGATGCCAGAAAATACGGTATTCTCGGGCAGGATATATTCGGCACAGGTTTTAATTTTGATATAGACATAGTCAAAGGCGCCGGAGCTTTTGTATGTGGTGAGGGAAGTGCTCTTACGACATCAATTGAAGGTGACAGAGGTATGCCAAGGGTAAAGCCTCCAAGAACAGTTGAAAAAGGTCTGTTCGGAAAGCCTACACTTCTTAATAATGTCGAAACTTTTGCAAATGTTCCCATCATAATTGAAAAGGGAGCAGAATGGTACTGCAGCATAGGAACTGAAAAAAGTCCGGGAACAAAAGCATTTGCCCTTACAGGAAATATTGTAAATACAGGGCTGATAGAAATACCTATGGGAACTCCGCTTCGCAAAATCATATTTGATATAGGCGGGGGCATCAGAGGAGGCAAAAGCTTTAAAGCTGTGCAAATTGGAGGACCGTCAGGGGCATGCCTTACAAGTGAACATCTTAACCTGCCTTTAGACTTTGACAGCCTCAAAAAAGCTGGCGCTATGATAGGCTCGGGCGGACTTGTGGTAATGGATGAGGATACCTGCATGGTTGAAGTTGCAAGATTCTTTATGAACTTTACACAAAACGAATCCTGCGGCAAATGTGTGCCTTGCAGAGAAGGTACAAGACGTATGCTTGAAATCCTCGAAAAAATAGTAGCAGGCAAAGGTGAGCTGTCAGACCTTGATATGCTTGAGGAGCTTGCTGATACAATCACCTCAACAGCTCTTTGCGGACTTGGTAAAACTGCAGCGAACCCAGTGGTTTCAACACTCAAATATTTCAGGGATGAATATATAGAGCATATAGTTGACAAAAAATGCAGGACAAAAACATGCCAGGCCTTAAGACAGATTGTAATAGACAAAGATATGTGCAAGGGCTGCAGCTTGTGTGCAAGGACATGTCCGGTGAGCGCGATAGAAGGCAAAGTAAAAGAACCGTTTGAAATAAATCAGAGCAAGTGTATCAAATGCGGAGCATGTATAAGCACATGCAAATTCAATGCAATCAAGGAGGACTGATTAAATGAATACGATGAATGGAAAAAAATACATGATAATTGACGGCCTGCCTGTTGCAATTGAAGGCGAAAAAAACATACTCAGCCTTGTAAGAAAAGCAGGGATAGATCTGCCTACATTATGTTACTACTCAGAGCTTTCAACATATGGTGCATGCAGAATGTGTGTTGTTGAGGGAAAACATGGAGAGATAATGGCATCGTGCTCAACGCCGCCACGCTCCGGAATGGAAATAAAGACAAATACACCAAGACTTCGTAAATACCGTAGAATGATACTGGAGCTTATGCTTGCTGACCATTGCAGAGATTGTACAACATGTGAAATCAATTTCAACTGCGACCTTCAGGATCTTGCATGCAAATTCGGACTAAAAGAAGTAAGATTTGAGCCATATAGCATATGGGATAACAAAGACTGTTCATCGCCTGCCATAATCAGAAATCCAAACAAGTGCATATTGTGCGGTGACTGTGTACGCATGTGCTCAGAGATTCAAAATGTAGGTGCGATAGATTTTGCTCACAGAGGCTCCAGAATGGAGGTTACAACAGCCTTCAACATGCCTCTTTCAGAAACAAATTGTGTTAACTGCGGACAGTGCAGGGCTGTATGTCCTACAGGTGCAATCACAATCAAGCTTGACACAGAGGAACTTTGGGAAGATTTGAATGACAAAGACGTAATCGTAGAGGCACAGATAGCACCGGCAGTAAGGGTGGCTCTTGGAGATGAGTTCGGGCTTCCTCTTGGTACAAATGTTATGGGTAAAACAGTAAGCATTTTAAAGCGTATGGGATTTGACAGAGTTTATGATACAGCAACAGGTGCTGACCTGACAGTTATTGAAGAAGGCAAAGAGCTTATAAATAGAATTAAAAAAGGAGACAGCCTGCCACTGTTTACTTCATGCTGTCCTGCATGGTTCCGTTATGCAGAAATCAAACATCCTGAGCTTAAAGATAATATTTCAAGCTGTAAATCACCTATGGAAATGCTCGGGGCAGTATTAAAAGAAAAAGCAAGATTGAGTGAAACGGGCAGAAAACCTAAAAAAACCAAGGTGGTTGCAATAATGCCTTGCACAGCAAAAAAATACGAGATAAAAAGGGATGACCTGAAGGTTGACGGAGCACAGTCGGTTGATTATTCAATTACTACAGTAGAGCTTGCAAAAATGATAAGAGAATCAGGAATTGACTTTGACAAGGTTCTTCCTGAGGCTGTTGATATGCCTATGGGTATTGCCAGTGGTGCCGGTGTTATTTTTGGAGTCACAGGCGGGGTTACAGAGGCTGTAATCCGCTATATTATGGGCGAAGAGGCCAAAGAACATCTTGCAGATATTTCATTTACAGGCGTCAGAGGCTTTGATGGCCTCAAGGAAGTAGTTGTTCCTTACAAAGATACGGAGCTTAGAATTGCCATTGTAAGCGGCCTTCGAAATGCCGAAAACCTCATAAAGAAGCTTGAAGCCGGCGAAATTCATTACGACTTCATAGAAGTTATGGCATGTGAAGGCGGCTGCATAGCAGGTGCGGGACAGCCTTACGCTCTTGGTGGAGCAAAGAATGAAAGATCTCAGGGAATGTATGAAGCAGACCGCATGTCAACTGTTAAACTTTCAGCAGAAAATCCTGTTACAGACGGAATATATGACAATCTTCTTACAGGCGACAAAGCACATCATTTGTTACATTACAAATAGCTCCCTTGAGACTCATTAATATGCTTTTAAATTCAAAAGGAGAGGTGCATACAATGGTAATAACAATATGTGTGGGAAGTGCCTGCCATCTCAAAGGCTCGCAGCAGGTTATAGAAACGCTGCAGCACCTTGTTGCAGAGAAAAAGCTTGAAAATAAAGTTGAGCTTAAAGCAGGATTCTGTCTTGGAAAATGTGCAGAAGGTGTTACAATAAAAGCTGATGATGAAATTATATGCAATGTAACTCCAGAAAATATAGCTGAGATATTTGATGGGCTTGTTGCACAGCAATGAACTCAAGGCGGTGAAAAATGCTCAATAATTACGTAAATGCAATGGAATACTGGAAAGGCAGGATTGACAGTGCTGATGACTACGACACATTCAGATGGCATCAGTGGGTAAAGCCTATTAATCTTAATGAATGTAATCAGAAATTCGAAGGAACACTGGGTTTTGCTTTTGTGGGATTTTGCAGTGAGCAGGGTGTTAAAAGAAACAAGGGTCGTACAGGTACGGCTCTTGCTCCCGACTTTATAAGGAGGCAGATGTCAAATCTGCCATGTTGTTTTTCACAGGAAGTTAAGCTTTATGATGCCGGCAATATTATGTGCGATGAAATTCCCATGGAAGAAGGCCAGAAGCTACTGGCAGAAGCAGTAAAGAAAATACTTGGTCTTAACCTGTTTCCGATAGTGCTTGGTGGAGGTCATGAAACAACTTTCGGGCATTACACAGGTCAGATGGCTCACATGGAGAGCCTCAAGATGAATGATATGGGCATAATCAATTTTGATGCTCATTTTGATTTGAGACCTTATGATAACGGTTCTTCGTCAGGTTCTATGTTCAGGCAGATTGCAGACATATGTGAACAGAGAGGCATTGCGTATAACTATATGCCGCTTGGAATACAGCAGCACAGCAATACAGTGAGCCTTTTCAGGACAGCAGAGGAGCTTGGCGTGGATTATGTACTTGCCAAGGATATAACCACAGCATCATATGCAGATCTGATAGAAAAGATAGATTCATTTCTCTATAGATGCAATAATGCATATATCACTATCTGCACAGATGTGTTTTCTTCGGCATTTGCACCGGGAGTGAGTGCAACACAGTCCTTTGGTCTTGACCCTGAAGTGGTAATGCCTGTTATCAAGCATATACTGAGAACCAAAAAAATAAGGGGATTTGACATATGTGAAATATCACCGAGATTTGACCAGGACAATACTACAGCAAATCTTGGAGCTGTGATAATATTTGCTGTAGTAAATACACTTTGTAAATTAAACAGACTTCAGATTATAGATTTTGACTGATAAATTTCTAATGTATAGAATATATGAGGTTTAGTGATGACGACATATCTTGACTTTAAAAGCGCCAGATGCAAAAACTGCTATAAGTGCCTGAAGGAATGTCCTGTCAAGGCAATCAGAATAGTTGACAATCAGGCCAGAATAATCAAAGAAAGATGCATACTTTGCGGCAAATGCACACTTGTCTGTCCGCAGAATGCCAAAGAGGTTCATAGTGAACTTGATGATGTAAGAGCAATGCTCAAATCCAGGAAGATTATAGCCAGTGTTGCTCCGTCTTTTATATCCAATTTTGACGTGAGTGGATTTTCGACAATGAAAAATATGCTTAAACAGGCAGGTTTTTTTGATGCAGAGGAAACTGCGAGAGGAGCGGCGATTGTAGCAGATGAATATGAGAGATTGCTTGCACAGAGAAAATACAAAAACCTTATATCATCATGCTGTCCTGCAGTAAACAGAGCGATTGCTTTATATTATCAGGAAGCACTTAAATATCTTGCACCTGTTGAATCTCCGGCAATCGTTCATGCCAGACTTCTCAAAGCTGAAAACCCTGACTGCGGTATAGTGTTTATAGGTCCATGTATTGCCAAGAAAAAAGAATGCAGAGAATCGGGGCTCTTCGATGGTGTTTTAACATTTGAGGAACTTAAAGATCTGTTTGATGAACTTGGTCTTTGTCCGAAGGAGGTCAGAGGCAAAGAAAATCAGCCCTGGAACAGAGCAAGGGTGTTCCCGGTAAATACAGGCGTAATTAAATCTCTCAAAAACCCATCGGTGGATTATGAATATATAGCGGTTGACGGAACTTCGAGGTGTAAAGAAGTATTTGAAGAAATAGATAGGCTTGAAGGAGTTTTCCTGGAGCTTAACACCTGCCAGGGAGCATGTGTCAACGGTCCATGCACATTAAACAGGGAGGATAGCTCCATAATATCTAACGCAAAAGTCCGCAAATATGCAGCTGAAAACATTTGGGGAGATTTATTGTCTGACAAACATGAAGATATATCTGTTTCTTGTAAGCACAGCAAAATCAGCACAAATGACAGAAAACCATCTGAAGAGGAAATCAAAAAAATACTTGAACAAACCGGTAAATTTACTTGTGAGGATGAGCTCGACTGTGGAGCATGCGGATATTCAAGCTGCAGAGAAAAAGCGTGGGCTGTTGCAAACGGATATGCTGATATCGAAATGTGCCTGCCGTATATGAGGGAGCGGGCAGAGAATCTGTCAGGAGAAATAATTGAAAACAGCCCTAACGGTATAGTTGTTATAGATAGTGATTTCAAAGTTGATGATATTAACGACAAGGCAGGACATCTTCTTGGAATAGAAAATTTTAGAGAAAAAGCAGATTCCATAATTGACCTTACGGGAAATAACCCTGATATTATAGAGGCTCTTGCAGAAAAACGAAATATCAAGCTGGAAGAGCTTCTTATACCGGCAACAGGTGCATATGTTGAGTTTTCGTTAAATCATATGAAAAATCATAGTATGATGTTTGCGACAATGAAGGACATCACAGAAGATGTTCACTATAATGACAGACTTGACAAGCTGACAGAAGAAACTATTGCGGCTGCTGATGCTGTAATCAAAAAACAGATGAGAACAGCTCAGGAAATAGCATCGCTTCTTGGCGAAACTACAGCAGAAAGCAAAATAGCTTTAATGAAACTCAAAGACATTCTTCTGATAGATGAGGAGGACGAATTATAATGGGTCTGTTTCTTGAATATGGATATACATCATTTAACAAAAAAGGCGAAGAGCTGTGTGGAGATATGGTTTCTGTTGCCAGAAAAAACGGATATACTACGTTGGTGCTCGCAGACGGCATGGGAAGCGGTGTAAAAGCCAATATACTTGCAACTCTCACATCTACAATATTAAGCACTATGGTATCAGAAAACATACCCCTTGACGATTGTGTTGAAACAATAATAGAAACTCTGCCTGTATGCAAGGTCAGAGGTGTAGCTTATTCCACGTTCTCTGTAATACATCTTAACAATGACGGCAAAGGATTTATGTTTGAATTCGACAGCCCCGAGTGCCTTTTTTTCAGAAATGGATATCCTTGGGTTATGGAAAGGGAGGAGCTTATTGTCTGTGGTAAAAAAATATATAAATCAGAGCTGGAGCTTGAAGATCAGGATGTCATAATTGTGATGTCTGACGGTGTGCCTCATGCAGGGATAGGCAAGCTGCTTAACTTTGGATGGTGCAGAGATGATATCATTGACTATATGCATCAGAATATACAGCCTGATATGTCGGCAAGATGCATAGCAGCAGTTCTTGCAGATGCCAGTTTTGGACTTTATCAGGGTGAGCCGGGTGATGATACAACTGTTGCAGCAGTTAAAATAAGGCAGGAACAGCAGGTAAACATACTCATAGGACCGCCATCACGAAGAGAATATTGTGATAAATATGTGTCTGATTTTCTTGCAGAGGAAGGCATCAGGATAGTATGCGGAGGTACCACGTCACAGATAGTCGCAGAATTTATGGGGCAGGAAGTAAAAGCGGAAATTGATTATTATGACAGCGAAATACCTCCTATAGGGTATATCAGAGGAATTGATTTAGTTACGGAAGGCATTATAACTCTCAAAAAACTTATAGAGCTTTCAGAAGTATATATGGATGTTCACAGTGATGTACCAAAAAAATTTCTTAAAAAAGACGGGGCATCACAGCTTGCAGAATTTCTGTTTGAAATTGCAACAGACATAAATTTCTTTGTGGGACAGGCAGTGAATGAAGCTCACGAAGGTATTATAGACAGCACACTTAAATTCAAGCTGGTTGAAGCCTTATCAGAAAATCTCAAAAAAACAGGCAAGAGAATAACAGTAAGATATTATTAGCAGCTGCTATGGGGATTCTTTGTTATCCCCTTGTTTTTTTTGATTTTATTTGGCCAAAAATATATCAATCCAAAAAAGTAAAGGGTTTTACGTCTTAAAATCCTGTATTTCTCTTGTACCATAAACAAAAAAGTAGTAAAATATTATGAGTTATGTTTAAGTTGGTGTAATTTTATGCCAAACACAAATACATAAGAGAAAGCAGGTAATAATATGAGTCAAAATTTTAGAAGGGTACTGTCAATCATACTCATAGTATTTACAGTATTCGCATGGTATGTCACCATTTTCGGAATCGGTAAAATCGAACCGATTAAAGACAAGCTTAATCTTGGACTGGACATCAAGGGCGGCGTATACGTCGTAATGGAAGCCGAAACTGATTATACAGGTGAAGAGCTTTCAGAGCTGATGGAGCAGACCAAAACTGTAATGGAAAACCGTGTATATGAAATGGGATTTTCAGAAGCAGTTGTAACTATAGAGGGAAGCAAAAGGCTTAGGATAGAACTTCCTGGAGCCGATAATGCAGAAGAAGCCATTGAACAGATCGGGCAGGTTGCACAGCTTCAGTTCCTGCTTGCAGACGGAAGTGTTGTAGTTGATGGCGGTAATGTCAAAGATGCAACAGCCGGCACAAGCCAGGATTCAACAGGTTATGTTGTAAACATTCAGTTTGACAGTGAAGGATCAAGCAAATTTGAAGAAGGCTCCCGTAAGGCATACTACGGTGAAGTTGAAAACAAAATGGAAGAACAGGGCGTATCAAGCAACAAATGTATTGCAATCGTCCTTGACGGCAGCATCATAACTGCACCTGAAGTACAGACAGTAATCAGCGGCGGAAGCTGTCAGATAACAGGAAATTACACGAGCGAATCGGCATCAAACCTTGCTGCGCTTATCAGAGGTGGTTCTCTTCCTGTAACACTTACAGAAGTAACATCCTCAACTCAGTCAGCGTCGATAGGATATAATGCACTTGAAAAGAGTGTCATTGCAGGAATTATAGGCTTTGGCCTGATTTTTATCCTTATGATTGCAGCATACAGATTCCTCGGAGTTATTGCCAACGTGGCACTGCTGCTTTATATTATCATGGTATTGTGGGCAATGGCATTCTCAGGAAGTACACTGACATTGCCGGGTATTGCCGGTATCATACTGGGTATTGGTATGGCAGTTGACGCTAACGTAATTATTTTCTCAAGAATACGAGAAGAACTGAGCCTTGGCAAATCAGTAAGGATTTCATGCGAGTCAGGATTCCATAACGCTCTCTCAGCTATTATGGACGGCCAGATAACAACTCTTATTGCAGGTGTTGTTCTGTACGAAGTAGGTTCCGCTACAGTTAAAGGCTTTGCAGTAACATTGATGCTGGGCGTTATATTCAGTATTATATCAGGTGTACTGATTTCAAGACTTTATCTTGAAACATTCATCAATCTCAAGAGAGAAGAACCTAAAAAATCACTGTTTGGTATCAAAGAAGACGGAAGCGCAAGTTTCCATATCAAGAAATTCTTCCATGTGCTCAAACACAGAAAAATATACTATATTGTCAGCATTATTATAATTCTGTGCGGATTTGTTGTAGGCGGCATCAGAGGATTTAATTACGGTATTGACTTTACAGGCGGTACCACAATGACGATTGATATGGGCAAACAGGTTGAGTTCTCTGAAGTGGAGGATGTGCTAAATGAATTTGACGCAGAGAATATAAATCTTGTTTATGGCGGAGATAACAACTCTCAGGTTATAATCAAGACGACAACTTTCTATGACAATGAAGCAAGAGGCGAAATATTTGACGCAATGCAGGAAAAATTCGGATGTGAAGATGATGGTCTCATAGCATCTGAACAGTTTGGACCTGCAGTAGGTGACGAGCTCAAGGCTAATGCTGTCAAAGCAGTCCTTATAGCTGCACTCTGCATGCTCATATACATAGTAGTAAGATTCAGAAAAGTACCATTTGGTGTTGCATCCTTAGCAGGTGTATTCCATGACGTACTGATTGTAATCGCTTTTTATGGAATATTCCATATTACTATCAACAATCCGTTTATCGCAGGTATACTCACAGTTGTAGGTTATTCTATAAACGATACAATAGTAATATTCGACAGAATCAGAGAAAACTTAGGACTTACAAAAAAACGTGATCTCATGGAACTCGCGGACACAAGTGTGAACCAGGTACTTGGAAGATCCCTGATGACATCAGCAACAACACTGATTGTAATGATACCTATGTATATCATGGTTTCAGAATCAATCAGACAGTTTATACTGCCTCTGATGGTAGGTGTAATTGTAGGTGCCGCATCGTCAATATTTGTATGCTCACCGCTTTACTATGATCTCACAAAGCTTACCGAAAAAAGAAAAGACAAAGGTAACGGCGGCGGCAAAAAGAAGTACCAGGGTGCGCCAAAAAAAGAAAAAGAAAAACCAAAGGATTATGGTGAAGGCGCAATAGTTTAGATTTTGAAGATTTGAAGGAACTAAGATGAATCGCAGGCAACAGTTTTTAGATGACATTTTGAATATTAATCCCAACTATGATGTTGACCTTATAAACAGAGCATACTCCATAGCAGAGGAGATGCACAACGGGCAGCTCAGAAAATCAGGTGAACCGTATATAATTCACCCGGTTGAAGTTGCCCGCATACTTGCAGAACTTGGCATGGATGATGAAACCATTGTTGCAGGTCTGCTTCATGATGTCATAGAAGATACTTCATATACAAAGGAACAGCTCAGTGCCGAGTTCGGCGACGAGGTGCTGCTTTTGGTAGATGGAGTTACCAAACTGGGATCAATTGTATTTGAAAACAAAGAAGAAAAACAGGCCGAAAACTTAAGAAAAATGTTTCTTGCGATGTCAAAAGACATCAGAGTTCTGATTATTAAACTGGCTGACAGGCTCCACAACCTCAGGACAATCAACTATATGACAGAGGAGAAGATAAAAGAAAAATGCAGAGAAACACTTGAAATCTATGCTCCTCTTGCCAGCAGGCTTGGAATATACACGATGAAGTTTGAGATGGAGGATATTGCTCTCAAATATCTGGAGCCGGAAGCCTACTATGAGCTTGCCGAAAAAGTAAGCGCCAAAAAAGATGAACGTGAAGAAGTTATAAATCAGGTTATAGGTGAAGTCAGAAAAGCGCTTGACGACTTTAAGATTGAATGTGAAATCATGGGCCGCTCAAAGCATTTTTACAGTATCTATCGCAAGATGAAATATCAGCACAAGCAGCTTGATGAAATCTTTGACCTTACTGCAATCAGAGTGATTGTGGAGTCAGTCAAGGACTGTTATGCTGTGCTTGGCATAGTTCATACAATGTGGAAGCCTATACCGGGCAAATTCAAAGATTATATAGCAATGCCCAAGCCTAATATGTATCAGTCGCTTCATACTACAGTAATAGGTGATAATGGAGATCCGTTTGAAATTCAGATCAGAACTTATGAAATGCACAAGATTGCTGAATATGGTATTGCAGCTCACTGGAAATACAAAGAAGGAATTAAATCCGACAAAGAAGAAGTAAAGCTTGCATGGCTAAGACAGACATTGGAACTCCAAAAGGATATGGAGGATCCAAGAGAGTTTATGGAGACTCTCAAGGTGGATCTGTTTGCAAGCCAGGTTTATGTATTTACACCAAGAGGTGATGTGCTGGAGCTGCCTGCTGGCTCCACACCTCTTGATTTTGCATTTAAGATACATTCGGATATAGGGTGTAAATGTGTAGGTGCCAAAATTAATGGCAAGATAGTTACTATTAACCATACCCTGCAAAATGGCGATATTGTGGAAATACTCACAAATCCCAATTCGTCAGGACCTAATATAGACTGGCTTAGGATTGCCAAGAGTAGCACTGCAAGAACTAAGATAAGACAATATCTCAAAAAAGAAAACCGTGCAGGTGCCATAGACAAGGGCAAAGACGCCATTGATAAATATATGCGCAAAAAAGGCTACGACCCTAATGAAGTCTTGAAATCCGCATATATCAACAAAGCAATCAAGGAATTAAAATATCACTCACTTGATGACTTTTATACACAGATAAGTCAGGGCGGTACTACCCTCGGCAAAGCTGCAACTGCTATTATAGGCTTTTTTAAAGAACAACGAAAAGCCGAAGAAGAAAAATCAAAAAACAAAATATCCGGAATTGAAACAAAAGCTGTCAGCAAAAATACAAGAGCCAGATACAATGATGCAGGAGTCAGAGTCAAGGGCATTGACAATCTCCTTGTCAGAGTATCCAAGTGTTGTAGCCCGGTTCCGGGAGATCAGATTATAGGGTATATAACCAAGGGAAGAGGCGTTTCAGTTCACAGAGTCGACTGTCCGAATATAGTGAGCCTTCCTGAAACCGAAAAAGCCAGATTTATTGAAGTTGAATGGAGCAGCAATGAAAATGTTATTTCATACAACACAGATATATCCGTAATTGCTGAAGACAGAAAAGGTATGTTTGCGGATATTTCAAGAACATGTGAGGATCTGGATGTTCATATTACAGGAGTAAATGCAAAATCTGACAAAGATAATATTGTTCATATGACAATGACACTGGCACTTTCCGATACAGGAGAAATCCAAAAGGTTCTCAGAAATCTCAAGAACATACACGGCGTTATAGACGTATACAGGAGCAATTAATATATATGAGAGCAGTAGTACAGAGAGTTATAAAATCAAGCGTGAGCGTAGACGGACAGGTAACAGGAGCAACAGATGAGGGTCTTGTGGTTCTCATAGGCGTTGAGGATGGCGATACCGACAAAGACGTTAAATATATTGCGGACAAGGTTTCAGGTCTCAGAATATTTGAGGACGAAAATGAAAAAATGAACCTTTCAGTCAAAGATGTCGGCGGCAGCATTCTTGCAATATCACAGTTCACATTGCTGGGGGATGTTCGCAAAGGTAAACGCCCAAGCTTCATAACAGCAGAAGAACCCGAAGCCGCAAACAATCTTTATCGGGATGTCTGCGAAAAGATAAGGGATGAGGGGATTAAAGTTGAAACAGGAATATTTCAGGCACATATGCTTGTTAAGATACATAATAACGGTCCGGTGACAATACTGTTAGACAGCCGTAAGACTTTTTAAGAGGTGAAATCATGAAAATAGTTAACATACCGACAGGAATGCTGCAGGCAAACACATACCTTGTATGTGATGAGGAATCCAGACTCGGATTTATAGTTGATCTTGGCGGATACAGCCCTGAGCTCAAAAAAATAATCGAAAAAAATGACATACAGATACAGTATATAGTCCTGACTCACGGTCATGGAGACCATATAGGCGGAGTACAGGCACATCTCAAGGATTTTCCTGATGCAAAGGTTGTATGCTCCAAAGCAGAGGAAAAAATGCTTGAAACTCCAGAATTAAATGAAGCACATCATTTTGGATCCGAAAAGGTATCCTTTAAAGCAGATATACTCGTTGACGAGGGAGATACCTTGAGTGTAGGCAATATGACTATGAAATTCATAATGACTCCGGGACATACAGAAGGCGGAATGTGCATACTCGTTGAAGATGTACTGTTCAGCGGAGATACACTGTTTTGCAGATCAATAGGAAGGACAGACCTTGCAGGCGGTGATTTCAAAACAATCATGGAATCAATCAAAAACAAGCTGTTTTTGCTTCCAGACGAAACACAGGTGCTCCCGGGACATATGGGACCTACCACGATAGGATTTGAAAAGGAGAACAATCCTTTTGTATAATATCGTCTTAAACAATGTAACCAAAAGATATGAATACGAGGAGCTTATCAAAATATTTCTTCCCGAGGACAAGTTTGAAGTTTATGCCTTAGAGCAGAGAAGGCAGGGAGAATATATAACGGCACAGGAGCTTGCAGAGCAGACCGAAAATCTTCCAGACAAGCTGGAATTCACACTTGAGGGCAATACTAAAACGGATAAGAACAAATTAAAGGCTCAGATTTATGACAGCCTTTCGGAACTGACGGGACAAAACCCGCCGTGGGGCACGCTTACAGGCGTAAGACCTGTCAAGCTTGCAGGTATGCTGTCTGACCCTTACAGAGAATTTACAGAAGATTATAGAGTCAGCAGTGATAAGGCAAAAGAGCTTGTTGACATATACAGCTACCAGCAGGAGAAGATAGGCAAACCGTCAGCAGATTCGGCAGGAATATATATAGGCATACCATTTTGTCCGACAAGATGCCTTTATTGCTCGTTTACATCAAATCAGGCAGGCAAAGAGGCAATAGATACGTATCTTGATGCGCTGATGATAGAAATTGAAGCTGTTGGCAAAGGCATGAAAGCCTGCGGTATAATTCCTGAGAGCATTTATATAGGTGGCGGCACTCCCACAACACTTGACGAGTATCAGCTTGACAGACTGTTTTCGCATATAGAGAAGAATATAGATTTTGAGAGCATCAGGGAATTTACAGTAGAAGCAGGCAGGCCCGATACAATTACAGAGGGCAAAATCAGGCTGATTGCTGATTATAATATAGACAGAATAAGTATAAATCCTCAGACAATGAAAGAGAGCACATTGGATGTAATCGGCAGGAACCATACAAACAGGCAGATATATGATGCTTTTGAACTTGCTCGCAGATTTGAAATTCCGGTAATCAACTGCGACCTTATAGCAGGACTTCCTGGGGAAACTCCCAATGATTTCTGTGATACAGTAAACAAAGTTGCAGAGCTTGGCGCCGAGAATATAACTGTTCATACGCTGGCTGTCAAAAGAGCCTCAAAACTCAAAGATATAGACAGCAGCTTTCATTTCAGACAGGCTGATACAGTATCACAGATGCTTGCATCAGGCAGAGAAATTTTAGATGACAAAGGATACAGACCATATTATCTTTACAGACAGAAACATATGGCAGGCAGTCTCGAAAACACAGGATACTGCAAAAACGATACATTCGGCATATATAACATAAGGATTATGGAGGAGGCTCAGAGTATTATAGCCATGGGAGCCGGAGGCATCAGCAAGGTATATTATCCTGATGAAAACAGACTTGAAAGAGTACCTAATGTATCAAATTATGAGATATATATTTCACGAATAGATGAAATGATTGAAAGAAAAAATAAACATATATTTAACAGGGGGTGAAAAAATGCTTACAAATGCACCAAAAGGAACTAAGGATATGCTTCCTCAGGACGCATATAAATGGAAATATGTACGGAACGCTTTTGCAGATATATGTGCAAAATACGGCTTCAGACAGATTGCAACACCTGTATTTGAGCATACAGAGCTGTTCAAAAGAGGCGTAGGAGACACAACAGACATCGTGCAGAAGGAAATGTATACATTTACCGATTTTGCAAACAGGAGCATCACATTAAGACCTGAAGGAACTTCTCCTGTAGTAAGATCATTTGTAGAACACAAGGCTTATGCAGATCCGCAGCCAACCAAATACTTTTATGATATCTCATGCTTCAGATATGAGAAGCCGCAGTCAGGCAGATTAAGGCAGTTTCATCAGTTCGGAATAGAGACCTTCGGAACTGACAATATGCTGGCAGACGCCGAGGTTATATCTCTTGGATATGAATTCTTAAATTCCATGGGTATCAGAGACATAGAGCTGAGAATCAACAGTATAGGATGTCCTTCATGCAGAGAAAAACACAGAGCTGCACTCAGAGAATTTCTTGCAGACAGATATGATGACCTTTGTGATACCTGCAAGGACAGATACGAGAGAAACCCTCTCAGAATATTAGACTGCAAATCACCTGTATGTCAGGAGCTGGTACAGGGGGCGCCTGTGATGCTTGATTACCTTTGTGATGACTGCAAAGAGGCTTTTGAAGAGCTCAAACAGAATCTTGAGGCCATGAACATTGAATACGTTGTGGATCCTGGAATTGTAAGAGGTCTTGACTACTATACAAAGACAGCCTTTGAATTTGTAACAACCAGTATAGGTGCGCAGGGAACAGTATGCGGCGGAGGCAGATATGACAACCTTATAGAAGAAGTAGGCGGGCCGTCAACACCTGGAGTGGGATTTGGTCTTGGCATAGAAAGACTGCTTCTTACAATGGAGGCAAACGGGGTTGAAATACCAAAACCGCAGGGAACCGAAGTGTTTATAGTCATTATGGGTAATGCTGCAAAAAAATATGGTCTCAAACTGGCAGGAGAACTCAGAGCACATGGCATCAATACAGAAATTGATCTGCTTGAAAGAAATATCAAGGGTCAGTTCAAGGCAGCAGACAGATCAGGAGCATCTTATGCAGTGGTAATCGGAGACAATGAAATCGAAACCGGTATGCTTCAGGTCAAGATTCTTGACAAATCTGAACAGATAGAAGTTTCCGCAGACAGCATAGTAAAGACTTTATACGAAAAACTGGAGAAATAGTAAATGACTAGAATAGGAATTTTTGGAGGGAGTTTTGACCCGATACATTTTGGGCACATATATCTTGCAATGCAGGCAAAGGATGAGGCTGAGCTTGACAAAATAATATTTGTTCCAGCAAATCTGCAGCCCTTCAAACTTGACAGAAAAGCAACAGAGGGCAGGCATAGAGCCGAGATGATAGAGCTTTCACTTCAGAATTATGACGGAGCTATAGTTTCGCCGTATGAATTAAACAAAAATGAGATTTCATACACAATAAACACTCTGAATCACTTCAGAGATGAGTTTGGAAATAGTGCGAAAATCTATTTCATCACAGGCACAGATGCTTTTCTCAAAATTGATACATGGAAAAATGCAGATGAAATACTTTCAGGATATTCGTTTATCATAGGTTCAAGACCTGGGTACAGGGATGAAGAGCTTGATGATAAAATTAAAGAATTAAAATCAAAATACGGCTGCGATATAATTGTTGTCCATAATACACAGATTGACATTTCATCTACCGAGCTTAGAGAAAAGCTCAAAAATGGAGAGGCAGTCAAGGATTATATAAATCCTAAGGTTGAAAGGTATATACAGGAGAATGGACTATATAAGTAAGTGCCTTGAATATATTGATAAAAACCTCAAGGAATCAAGAAAAAAACATATTCTCGGTGTCGTCGAAACAGCAGGACAGCTTGCTGTAGCATATAATCAGGATGTTTCAAAAGCAAAGACTGCTGCGCTTTTTCATGATATAGCAAAATCCCTCTCAATGGAAGCATCAGATGAGGAGGTCAGGAAGTTTAATATAGGCCGGGAATTTATCGGGAATACTAATCTTGCTCATGGACGGATAGCAGCATGCTGGGCAAAAGAATATTACAGCATAGAAGATGAAGATATTCTCAATGCAATCAGATACCACACATCTGCAAGAGCGAGAATGTCTATGCTTGAAAAAATAATATTTGTTGCAGATGCCGTAGAGCCTGGCAGGACATACCCTGAAGCTGCAAAGCTTCGAAGGAAAGCTTTTTCTGACATAGAGGGTGTATACAGATTTATTCTTAAATGGACAGTAGAAGACCTTGAGTCAAAAGGAATCAATCCCGGAAGGGATACAATAGAAGCATTAAAGGAGTGTATGGATGAACAGTAAAGAAATGGCGCTGTTTGCAGCTAAAGCATTAGATGCAAAAAAAGGCGGAGATGTAATGATTATCGATATTGCTGAGAAATCTTCATTTGCAGATTATTTTGTACTTGCAACTGCAGGAAGTGAAAGACAGCTTGGCGCATTTATCGATGAAATGGAATTTGTTTTTGAAAAAGAAAAAATATTTGTAAAGAGCATAGAAGGAAAACCTTCATCAGGCTGGATGCTTATGGATTATGGTGACATCATAATTAATGTTCTTACAGAACAGATGCGTGAAAAATATAATATAGAGAAAATCTGGGGAGATTGCGATACGCTGGATTTTAATTAATACCGGAGGATATTAAAATGAACGAAAGATATAACTTCACAGAAATAGAAAAGAAATGGCAAAAATACTGGGCTGACAATAATACCTTCAAAATGGAAGAAAAACCGGATATGGAGAAGTACTATGTGCTTGAAATGTTCCCTTATCCGTCAGGCAAACTTCATATGGGTCATGTAAGAAATTACTCGATTGGCGATGTAGTGGCAAGATTTAAGAAGATGCAGGGATACAACGTGCTCCATCCGATGGGCTTTGACTCTTTTGGTCTTCCTGCAGAAAATGCTGCAATCAAAAATGGCGTTGCGCCTGACATATGGACATGGGACAACATTCATGAGATGGAAGAGCAGCTTGCAGAGCTTGGTCTTGCATATGACTGGGATAGAGAAGTATGCACATGTCATCCTGACTATTACAAATGGATGCAGTGGATTTTCATTCAGTTCTACAAACAGGGACTGGCATACAAAAAAGAAAACCCTGTAAACTGGTGTCCTGACTGTCAGACAGTTCTTGCAAACGAGCAGGTAGTCGACGGTGCCTGCGAAAGATGTGGCGCACCTGTAGGCAAAAAAAACCTTTCACAGTGGTATTTCAAGATTACAGATTATGCTGAAAGGCTTCTGAGCAACCTTGACACACTTGATGGCTGGCCTAACAAGGTTAAAGTTATGCAAAAAAACTGGATAGGTAAATCCGTAGGTGCAGAGGTTGACTTTGCAATTAAAGACGACGAAAGAAAGCTCAAGATATTTACAACAAGAGTTGATACACTCTTTGGTGTAACATATATGGTGCTTGCACCTGAACACCCATATGTAAACAGTCTTGTTGAGGGCACGGAATATGAACAGCCTGTAAACGAATATATCGACAGATGCCAGCATATGAGCGACATCGAGAGAACCTCAACCAGCAACGAAAAAACAGGTGTATTCATAGGTAAATATGCAATCAATCCTGTAAACGGCAAGGAGGTTCCAATCTACATTTCAGATTATGTACTTATGGGTTATGGTACAGGAGCTATTATGGCTGTACCTGCACATGATGAGAGAGACTTTGACTTTGCAACTAAATTCGGCCTTGATATCATACCTGTAGTAGATCCCGGAAATCCTGATATAGATGTAAATGATCTCAAAGAAGCCTTCGTTGCTGAAGGAACAATGATAAATTCTGGCAAATTTGACGGAATGAACAACCGTGAAGCTATCAAGAAGGTTATCGAATGGGTTGAAGCAGAGGGCATAGGCAAGGCTACGGTCAACTACCGATTAAGAGACTGGCTTATTTCAAGACAGAGATATTGGGGTACTCCTATACCTATGATTCACTGCGAGCATTGCGGCTGGGTTCCTGAAAAAGAAGAAAATCTGCCTGTATTGCTCCCTACAGACATTGAGTTTACAGGCAAGGGCGAATCACCTATAGCTACGAGCAAGACGTTTGTCGATACAGTATGCCCTGTATGTGGAGCTCCTGCAAAGAGAGAAATTGATACTATGGACACATTCCTTGATTCTTCATGGTATTTCCTGAGATATTGTGATCCAAAGAATGAGAATGAAGTATTTGACAAAGAAAAAGTGAAATACTGGATGAATGTTGACCAGTATATAGGCGGAGTAGAGCATGCTATTTTACATCTTATGTACGCAAGATTTTTCCAGATGGCTTTATATGATCTGGGACTTGTTGCAGATGAAGAACCGTTCAAAAATCTGCTTACTCAGGGTATGGTAAACAAAGACGGCAAGAAGATGAGCAAATCTTTAGGAAACGTAGTAAGTCCTGCCGAAATACTTGAAAAATACGGAGCTGACACAGCACGTCTGTTTATACTGTTTGCTGCACCGCCTGAAAAAGAGCTTGACTGGTCTGATGCAGGAGTTGAGGGAAGCTTCAGATTCTTAAACAGAGTTTACAGACTTGTATATGAGACAGTAAAAAAATATGGATTCAAAACTACTGATTTTGAAATCAGAAACGACAACGACAAGCAACTGAACTACATGGCAAATTATGCGATAAAAAAAGTTTCTGATGATGCAGCAGGGAGATTCCAGTTCAATACAGCTATAAGTACAATTATGGAATTTGTAAATGAACTTTATCGCTATAAAGAACTGCCTGATATAAATGAAGGTCTGATTAATTCATGCATAGAAAAACTGGTATTGATTCTCTCACCTTTTACACCGCATATTTGTGAAGAAATGTGGGAGTACCTTGGCCACAAGGGCTCATTATACAATGTCAGCTGGCCTGCCTATGATGAAAGTGCACTTGTTAAAACAAGCGTTGAAATAGTAATTCAGATTAATGGCAAGGTTAAAGAAAAAATGAACATTGCCAGTGGACTGAACAAAGATGAACTTCAGAAGACTGTTATGGAAAGCGAAGCTGCTGCAAGAGCAGTGGATGGCAGAAATATTGTAAAAGTAATTGCAGTACCTGACAAACTGGTAAATATCGTTGTTAAATAATAGCCATCTGAAGACAAATAGATGGAGAGATATTTTATGAAACAAAACACAAACAAAAAGGAAAGTCAGGGAGTCAGAGTTATCCCCATAGGAGGACTTAACGGCATTGGCAAAAATATGACACTCCTGGAATACCAGGATCAGATACTGATTATAGATTGTGGTATGACTTTCCCTGAAGATGAGATGTACGGTATAGATGTTGTACTTCCGGATTTTTCGTATCTGCAGAGTTCAGGCAAAAAAATCAAAGGCATAATTCTGACTCACGGGCACGAGGATCACATCGGAGCAATACCGTATTTTCTCAAGGTGCTGAATGCACCGATATACGGAACAAGGCTTACACTTGGTCTTGTCAAAAGCAAGCTTGAAGAACATGGTCTCAAAGCAAGGCTTAATACAATCAAACCTGGTGATAAATTCAAGCTGGGACCCTTTGGAGTTGAAACCATAAGGACAACTCACTCTATTGCAGATGCTGTATGCTATTGCATAGATACTCCTGCAGGCAGGATTTTTCACACTGGAGATTTTAAGATAGACTATACTCCTGTAGATGGCGAGCCGATAAACTTTACAAAGCTTGCCGAAATAGGAGCCAAGGGTGTGACGCTTATGATGGCTGACAGCACCAATGCATTAAGGCCGGGATTTACAGCTTCAGAGAAGGTTGTAGGTGAAACTCTTGCCAACATATTCGAGGATGTGAATCAGAGAATCATAATTGCGACATTTTCGTCTAATGTTCACAGAGTACAAAAGATAATAGACAATGCGGTAAAATGCAAAAGAAAAGTCGCTATTTCCGGCAGAAGCATGGAAAATGTGGTTAATATAGCAATGGAGCTCGGGTATTTGTCAGTACCTGCAGGAACTCTTGTGGATATCAAAAAGATAAACACGATACCTGACAAACAGCTCCTCATTATAACGACGGGAAGCCAGGGAGAGCCCATGTCAGCTCTTTCAAGAATGGCTTCAAATGATCACAAGTCAGTACAAATCAAAAAAGGCGATGTAGTAATACTGTCGTCGACTCCTGTACCGGGCAATGAAAAAATGGTGTCAAATGTAGTAAACAAGCTTATAGAAAAAGAAGCAACAGTAATATATTCGGATATTGCAGACACTCATGTTTCAGGTCACGCATGTGAGGAGGAACTCAAGATAATGCATTCCCTCATCAAGCCTAAGTTCTTTATGCCTGTTCATGGAGAGACAAGGCACCTGATGGCTCACAAGGAAATAGCTAAAAACCTGGGAATGAAGAACAATTCTATTTTTATTCTTGAAAACGGACAGATACTCAATCTCACAAGAAGACGTGCTGAAATTCTGAAAGAAACAGTGCCTGCTGAGGACATTCTCGTAGATGGACTTGGCGTAGGAGATGTAGGCAATATAGTATTACGAGACAGAAGACTCCTGTCAGAATCAGGTCTCATAATAGTAGTTGCTGCTTTAGACAGATCACGCAATGTGGTATCAGGTCCTGATATAATATCAAGAGGATTCGTTTATGTAAGAGAAAACGAAGATCTCATAGAAAATGCACGGCTTGTGGTCGAAAAAGCGCTTCTTGGCTGCTGCAAAAAAAATAACAAAGACTGGAATGCGATGAAATCAACAGTAAAAGATTCACTTCGCACTTTTATATACGAAAAAACCAAGAGAAGTCCGGTAATATTACCTATATTCCTGGAAGTATAAATGTAAAAGGAGATATTTAGATGAATGTTTATGATCAGGCTCATACTCTGGCCAAAGCTATAAAAGAATGTGAAGAGTATAAACAGTATATGAATGCCAAGGACATGATTGCAAAGAATCCTGACCTTGATAAAATGATACAGGATTTTCAGGCAAAGCAGCTTGAGCTTCAGGCAAAGCAGGTTGCAGGAGAAGAGCTGGATGCTGACGCTGTTGCGAAGATGCAGGAGCTTATGAGTATTATGATGCAGGATCCTGCGGCCGCACAATATATACAGTGTGAAATGAGATTCGCACTTATGATGCAGGATGTTTATCAGATATTGAGTGAGACTGTAATGCCTGCAGGTAGCAGTCAAAATGCAAACTAATGCTTGAAACAGATGGTATATTTGATATAATAGTAGTTGATACGAGATATGATTTTTTGATGAATGGAGAATATTTATGATTTATGCAAGTGATTTTAGAAAAGGTATTACATTTGAAATTAATGGTGAACCACATGTTGTTTTAGATTTCCAGCATGTTAAACCAGGCAAAGGTGCTGCATTTGTAAGAACCAAATACAAAAACATACTTACAGGAGCAACAAGAGAAGAAGCTTTCAACCCTGATGATAAATTCCCTAAGGCTCATATAGAGACTAAGGTTATGCAGTATCTGTACAATGACGGTGAGCTTTACTACTTTATGGATCCTGAAACATACGATCAGGTTCCTCTGATGGAAGAGCAGGTTGAAGAAGCTATTAAATACCTCAGAGAAAACGATGAAGCAACTATCAAATTCTACAAGGGTAATGCATTCATGGTAGAAGCTCCTAACTTTGTAGACCTCAAGGTTGTCGAAACAGAGCCGGGAGTTAAAGGCAACACAGCTACAAACGTTACAAAGGCTGCAGTAGTTGAAACAGGCGCCACAATTCATGTTCCTATCTTCATAGAAGAAGGCGAGATTATTCAGATCGACACAAGAACAGGCGAATACTTAGGAAGATCAAAGAAATAAAGACTGGGAACTCAAAACGGGGCGTAAATTTTACGTCCCTTATAATTATATGACAAAATAGAGGAATGCATATGAAAAAAATAATAATTGCAATTATACTTGCGATAGCAGTTATAATTGCTGCTGTATTTGCTGTGCTTATGTCATGGGGAAGCCCTGTGGATAAGACATCCGAGAACGTTGTCGTAACATCTATACCTGAAGGCAGTGGGACAGCTGCAATTGCATCAATACTTGAAGAAAACAGTCTTATCGAAAAACCGAAAGTATTTCGAATTCTGTCAAAGCTGTATGGTTACGATGGCACTTACAAGGCAGGCAGCTATGGATTTTCTCAATCAATGAGTATGAAACAGATAATGCAGATGATAAGTGACGGTGAGACATTATCACGCAGCTTTACGGTTATAGAGGGTCAGACCGTCGAAAAAATAGCACAAAATCTCGATGAGGCCGGTATAGTTTCTTATGATGAGTTTATGCATGAGGCGCAGTATGGAGATTTCAGCACTTATGATTTTCTTGCAGGTAATGAACGCTCTATGTACAGGCTTGAAGGATTCCTTTACCCTGATACATATTCCTTTGAGGAAGACACAGATGCAAGAACTGTGATTGAATCGATGCTTGACCGCTTCAAGGATGTGGTGACTTCAGATATAATTGAGAAGGCAGATGCTGCCGGTTATTCCCTCAGAGATATAGTTATAGCGGCATCTATCATAGAAAGAGAAGCAGGAATTGCAAGTGATATGCCTCTTGTTTCAAGCGTTATATACAATAGACTGGAAAAAGGCATGGCATTACAGATGGATTCAGTCATATCATATATATTGCAGGAAGACAAAGTAAATCTTACTTATTCAGATATAGCAGTCGAATCAAACTATAACCCTTACAAGAATACAGGACTGCCTCCAGGACCTATCTGCAGTCCTGGAATAGATGCAATCAAAGCGGCCATATCGCCCGCAGATACAGATTACCTCTATTTCGTTGTAAGCGAAAAGCTTGACGGAAGTGCCGCTTTTTCAAGTGATTATGATCAATTTCTCAAAGACAAGGAAGCCTACTACAAAGCTTATGAACAAGCAGAAAAGGAAAACTAAACTTAAATGAGCAATTATAAAAATATAATTAATCCGGAAGTGGTAGAATATATCACATCCTTTTACAGGCCTGTAAACGAGGGGCTTGGCAGGTTGAGAGAAGAAGCGGAAGCAAACAATGTTCCTATAATACTTCCTGATACCGAAGCCCTGATACTGAACCTCCTTAGAATTATAAACCCGCGGAGAATACTTGAAATAGGCACAGCTGTAGGTTATTCGGCAAGCTGCTTTGCCACTGTATGTGATGCTGATATTACAACAGTTGAGGTTAAAGAGGAAACAGCATGCATTGCAAAAGCAAATATTGATAGCCTTGGTTTTTCAGAGCGAATAGAAGTGCTTTGCGGCGATGGAGAGGAGATTGTAAACAACCTTGACATACAATATGATTTTGTCTTTATAGATGCTGCCAAAAGCCACTATAAACGTTTCTTTGATGCAGCAGTTAAACACTGCAGCAAAGGTGCAGTCATAGTTTCGGACAATGTGCTTTTCAAAGCCCGTGTGGTTTCAGATAAATATGATGAAACAGGCAAATACAAAACAAACATCAGAAAAATGAGAGAATTTGTTGAATATATTACTGATATTGATTATGCAGATACTGCACTCCTTCCCGTT
>CAVAON010000014.1:0-3306 GCA_963590215.1 Anaerovoracaceae bacterium
CAATGCACCTCTGGAAATAGTCAAGGGAGCGGTAGAAGCCTCTTCACAGATTGAGCATCAGATAGTAATCGTAGGCAGAGAAGATGAAATCAATGCAGAGCTTGCAAAATATAATTATGATGATGCTAAAATACAAGTAGTGCATGCCTCTGAAGTGATAGAAAACGAAGATTCACCTGTCAAGGCCATCAGAAGGAAAACCGACTCGTCTATGGTAAAAGGCCTTACAATGTTAAAAGAAGGCGAGGGGGATTTATTTATCTCAGGAGGCAATACAGGTGCATATATGGCAGGCAGCCTCTTCATTCTTGGCAGGATCCCGGGAATAGACAGACCTGCAATAGCAAGCATATATCCGATAGCAGGGGGAGCCTTGCCATCAATCATAGTTGATGCCGGTGCGAACTCTGAATGCAGACCTTCAAACCTGCTTGAATTTGCAATAATGGGCAGTCTGTACATGGAAAAAGTATTAGGCAGAAAAAACGCAAGTGTAGGACTTGTAAACCTTGGCATAGAAGAAAACAAAGGGACAACAGTGACAAAAGCAGCACACAAGCTCCTCAAGGAGGCAAGCATTAACTTTATAGGCAATGTCGAAGCAAGAGATGTTCCAAAGGGAGCATGCGATGTCATAGTATGTGATGGATTTACAGGAAATATAATTCTCAAGCTGACAGAGGGATTTGCATGGAATCTGCTCAAAACAATGAAAAAGAAATTCACATCAGGAATTTCAGCTAAAATGGGTGCAGTGCTTCTTGCAGGTAAAGTCAAAGAAATCAAAGATGAATTCGATTACTCTGAATATGGTGGTGCTCCTATTCTGGGAGTAAACGGACATATACTCAAAATTCACGGCTCATCGGGAGCAACGGCAGTCAAAAACGCTATAGTCAAAGGTATTCCTTATGCACAGGAAAATGTTGTAGGCAGGATTTCTTCTGCAATGGAGGGCATAGATATTGGAGAATAACTTATCAGAGCTTGAAAAGAGAATAAATTATTGCTTTAAGGATAAGGATCTCCTCAGGCAGGCTCTTGCTCATAGCTCATATGTAAAAGAGCATTTTCATTGTAAAACCGAAAGCAATGAGCGTCTGGAATTCCTCGGAGACGCCTTTATAGATGCAATCTGCGGTGAAGAACTGTATCTTAGATGCCCGCATTCAGAAGAGGGCAGGCTTACCAAGCTCAGAGCGGCAGTAGTATGTGAAGCCGCGCTTGCAAGACAGGCTCAAAAAATCGAAATCGGTGAATATCTGCTGATGGGGCATGGCGAAGAAAAACAGGGAGGCCGCCATAGAGAATCAATAATGGCTGATGCTGTTGAAGCTCTGATTGGGGCTATATATCTTGATGGCGGTTATGCTGCGGCAAGAGATGCATTTCTTATGCTTAGTGCTGATATGATTGATGATGCAATCGAAGGCAGAATTATGAAGGATTACAAATCAACTATCCAGGAACAGATTCAGGCAACAGGCGGAGGCAGGCTTATATACAAAATAAACAGAGAAGAAGGACCTGATCATGACAAGACATTCTTTGTCAGTCTTTTTCTTGACAACAAACTGATAGGAACAGGCAGTGGCAAAAGCAAAAAGCAGGCAGAGCAGCAGGCTGCAAAAGAAGCAATAGAAAGAGGATTACATAATGTACTTTAAAAAGATATATATGCATGGGTTCAAATCTTTTGCAGATCCGGTAACTATAGAGTTTCACAAAGGAATTACCTGCATTGTAGGTCCAAATGGAAGTGGCAAAAGTAATATTTCTGATGCCATCAGATGGGTGCTTGGAGAGCAGAGCCCTAAGATGCTTCGTGGAGGCAAAATGGAAGAGGTTATATTTTCCGGTACTGCAAGCCGTAAATCAAGAGGCATGGCAGAGGTGATACTGACAATAGACAATTCCACAGGCATACTTCCCATAGAATACAATGAGGTTGCAATCACAAGAAGAATGTACCGTTCCGGAGAAAGCGAATATTATATTAACAACAATCAGTGCAGACTTCGTGACATCAGAGAAATGATAATGGATACAGGCATAGGCGTAGACGGATACTCTCTGATAGGACAGGGTAAAATAGCAGATATAGTAAGCAACAAAACCGAAAGCAGGCGTGAAATATTTGAAGAGGCTGCAGGTATTGTTATGTACAGGACACGCAAAGCAGAGGCTGAGCGCAAGCTGACTGCAGCATCAGGGAATTTGGACAGGGTAAATGATATAGTAAATGAAATAGAAGGACGTATAGATGGACTGCGCACAGACAGTGAGAAGGCTTCTGAATATATCAGACTCAGAGAAAAATTCAAAGAGCTTGAAATCAACATTACACTCAAAAATGTCGAAAATATCGAGGAAAAAATAAACGAGCTCATAAATGAATTAAAAGAAGCAGAGGAATCCATAGGAAATATCAAAGACAAAAAAGAAGAACTTGACAGAGCTCTTGAAGCTGCAAATACCCGAACAAGGGCACTGGATGAAATCACAGAAGAGGCAAGAGCAAATCTCCTGGATATTGTCAACGATATCAATAGACTCGAAAGAGAGCAGGAGCTCAATACAGAAAGACTTGCTACAATAAGCAAAGACAGACAAAGACTTGACCTTGAAATAGCAGAGCTTGATGTGAAGCTTCAGTCAGAAAAGCAAAATGCAGATGCTCTGATGCAAAACAAATCAGAAGGAGAGGCAAAGCTTGCAAAGCTTAATCTGGATCTGCAAGATGCCATTGGCAGATATACTGTTAAAGCAGAAGAGGTCAACAGTACACTTGTTTCACTAAACAGTGAAAGAAGCAGTATATTTGAGTACAATTCAAAGGCAGCATCGAAAAGAACAGAGGCGGCAGGACTTGATAGCCTCAAAGAAAGCCTTGAAAGAAGAAAGCTCCAGATATCATCTGAGAGAAATTCAGAAGTCCTGCAGGGCAAATCACAAGCTGACCTGCAAAAGGCTGCAGACAAAGCTTTTGAACTTGAATCAGGACTTGAAGGTATCAGAGCAGAAGAAGATAAAATCAAAGAAGCATGCAGGCTCGAATCAGAAAAAGCAAAGAAGCTTGCAAAAGACATAGAGACAATCAAAATAGATATAAGCCGCAGGGAAGCACGAAAAAAAACCATTGAAGAGATGGAATCCAATTATGAAGGGTATAATTTTGCCGTGAAATACATTATGAAGGCTGGATTGCCTGGAATATATGGTACTGCAGCAGAGCTTATGAATGTTCCGGCAGGATATGAAACTGCAATCGAAACAGCTATGGGTGCAGCTATGCAGAATATTATC
>CAVAON010000014.1:3316-36309 GCA_963590215.1 Anaerovoracaceae bacterium
TATCTGTGATGATGATGCATGTGCAAAAAAAGCTATTATGTCACTCAAAACGGCAAAGGCGGGGCGTTTGACTTTCATACCCCTCAAATCCATCAGGCATTATAAACCAAATACAGACGTTAGGGGGCTTCCAGGGTTTTTGGGATATGCTGATGAATGCGTTTCCTTTGACAGCAAATACAAAGCAGCCTTTGAATATCTGCTGGGCAGAGTTGTTATAGCAGACAGTATGGACAGTGCTGTTGCAATGTCTAAAAAATCGGGCTCAGGACTGAGATTTGTAACGCTTGAGGGCGAAATAATAAGTAATGCCGGAGCAATAACCGGTGGTAAATACAAAAACAAAACAGCTAACCTTCTGGAGAGAAAATCAGAAATAACAAAGCTGCAGGAAGAAATAGAAGCTCTCAGTAAAGAAAAAGAAGCAAACATCCTGGCTATGAATAAGGCATCAGATACAGCAGAAAAAGCTTCAAAGCAGCTGCAGGGATTAAATGATAGAGCAAGACAGACAGAGCTTGACCTTATCACAGTGCAAAACGAAAAAAAAGCAATAGAGGATGCTATTTCGGATTTTGACAGCAGGCAGGAGAGATGGGATAGGGAACTCAGATCAATCGAAGAACAAAAAGCTTCTTCAGACAATATGGCAAAATCACTTCTTGACGAAGCCTCAGAATCAGAAAATATGGCAAAGGCAGCAGAAGAAAGGGTCAGCAACCTGTCAGAGCTTTATGAAAGTCAAAAGCGAGAAGCACAGGATGCAAGCGAAGAGATAACAGAGGCAAGAATTGCAGTAACTGCATGTGAAAAAGAGCTTCAGGCAGCTAATGCCATATATCAGAGAGTTGAAGGTGGCATAGGCGAAATCGCAGACAGCATTGAAGCAAAAAAAATGCAGCTTGAAGACCTTGAAAATGAATATATGGCTCTTACAGTTTCATCTGAAAACAGCGCTGATATTGAAACCAAAAAAAAGCAGAGAAGCGATACAGAAGAAATCATAGCTCAGGCAGCTGCAGAGAAATCTTTGCTGACAGAGCAGACTGACGGGGCTTCGCATGAAAAGGCATTGATTGATGAGCAGCTTGCAAACATGCAAAATCAAAAATTGAATGCAGATATCAAAAAAACAAGATATGAGACACAGCTTGAAAGCCTCAAGGACAGGCTTTGGGAAACCTTTGAAATCTCTTATCTGCAGGCCATGGAATTTCGCAAAGATGATTTTGTTATGTCTCGGGCAGTAAAAGAAAACAAAGAAATCAAAGCCAGAATGAATGAGCTTGGTGATGTTAACATAGGAGCAATTGAAGAATACAAGTCTGTAAGTGAAAGATATAGCTTTCTCACATCACAAAGAGCAGACATACTTGAAGCAATGGATTCACTTCGTGATATCATAGAGGATATGGACAGGACTATAAGAAGCAGATTCAAAGAGAATTTTGATGAGGTTGTAGTTCATTTTGAGCAAATCTTCAGAGAGCTGTTTGGAGGAGGACATGCACAGCTTCGTCTTGACAATGAAGACAATCCTCTTGATTCAAACATAGATATAATAGCTCAGCCACCGGGCAAAAAACTGCAGAATATCAATCTGCTTTCCGGCGGCGAAAAAACGATGACCGCCATTGCGCTGATGTTTGCTGTCCTCAAGACAAAACCGACGCCGTTTTGCATACTTGATGAGGTCGAGGCAGCACTTGATGATGCCAACATTGAGAGGTTTGCAAAATATCTGCAGAATTTCGGTGAAATCCAGTTTGCATTGGTAACACACCAAAAGGTCACAATGGAATATGCCGATGTGCTTTACGGTGTTACAATGCCTGAACAGGGAATTTCGAAGATTCTGTCGCTTAAACTTGGAGATAAATTTAATTTAGATTAGGAGATACATATATGTCGTTGCGTGAAAAAAAATCTTTCTTTGGCAGACTTTCGGAGAGACTGTCAGATGCGATAAATGCAAGAGCTTCCGTAGATGAGGAGCTTTTTGATGAGCTTGAAGAGATTCTCATAACATCAGATATAGGCATGGATACTACCATGAGGATAATAGATGAATTGAGAGACCGCGTCAAGGATGCTCATATCACAAAGCCTGAGGTTGTAAAGATAATGCTCAAAAAAATAATTGTGCGCTTTATAGACAAAGAGGACAGGCAAAAGCTTTGTGATGAAACCCCTCTTGTTATTCTTGTAATAGGCGTAAATGGCGGTGGCAAAACAACTACAATAGGCAAGATTGCCACAAAACTCAAAAATGAAGGTAAAACTGTTATGCTTGCAGCAGCAGATACATTCAGAGCAGCAGCAGCAGAGCAGCTTTCGATATGGGGAGAACGAGCAGGAGTTCCCGTAGTTAAACATGGCGAAGGCGCAGACCCTTCGGCAGTCATATTTGATGCTGTAGCATCGGCAAAAGCCAAAAACACAGACGTGCTTATCTGTGATACTGCAGGGAGACTTCAAAACAAAAAAAATCTCATGAATGAGCTTGAGAAAATGAACAAAGTTATTTCAAGAGAATTCCCTGAGGCTGCAAGAGAAACCTTGCTTATTCTTGACGCTACCACAGGAAAGAATGCAATCTCTCAGGCAAAGGAGTTTGGAGAGGTTACAGATATCACAGGTATTGTCATAACCAAGCTTGACGGCACGGCAAAGGGTGGCATAGCCATCACCATTGCAGATGAATTTGATATGCCTGTTAAATTTATAGGCATAGGTGAAGGGATGGATGACCTGAAAGAATTTGATCCGGAAGAATTTGCAGGAGGAATTTTTGATGAGTAAACCGGTTGTAGCTGTAGTAGGCAGACCCAATGTGGGCAAATCAACATTTTTTAATAAAGTAATTGGCAGAAGAATTGCCATAGTAGAAGATACACCAGGCGTTACAAGAGATAGAATATATGCAGAAACCGAATGGAACGGTATTGAATTTGCCATTATAGATACGGGAGGTATAGAGCCTGATAGTGAGGATATTATTCTTTCTCAGATGAGGCAGCAGGCAGAAATTGCAATGGATACTGCTGACGTTATACTGTTTCTTGTCGACGGCAGAGATGGACTTACTTCAGCAGACAGAGAAGTTGCAAATATGCTGAGAAGAAGAGGCAGAGAGGTAATACTTGTTGTAAACAAAATTGATACTCACAAGCTGCCTGATGATTTTTATGACTTTTATGAACTGGGTCTTGGAGATCCGATACCTATTTCAGCTGCAAATATGTTAAACTTTGGAGATTTGCTTGATGAGATAGTAGACGCTTTTCCAAAAGAACAATATGAAGAGGAAGAAGACGTCATAAAAATAGCCGTAATAGGCAAGCCGAATGTGGGCAAGTCTTCTCTCATAAATGAGCTTGTAGGGGAAAACAGAGTAATAGTATCGCCTATAGCGGGCACTACCAGGGATTCCATAGATACACCCTTTGAAAAAGACGGGGAAAAATACATGCTCATAGATACTGCAGGTATCAGACGAAAAAGCAAGGTTACAGAAGATATTGAAAGGTATTCTGTAATCAGGGCTGTTGCAGCAATTGAGAGAAGTGATGTTGCTCTTCTGATGATAGACGCATCTGAGGGAATTACAGAGCAGGACAAAAAAATAGCAGGCGTTGCACATGAGGCGGGCAAAGGAATAGTTGTGGTCGTAAATAAATGGGATCTTGTTGAAAAACAGACTAATACAATGAGAGATTTCAGACGTGAAATAGAAGGCGAGTTTCCGTTTATGACTTATGCCCCAAGCATATTCATATCAGTAAAGGATCATCAGAGGATAGATAATGTAATAAATATGGCCAGATACGTTGCAGAAACAAGAGCTATGAGAGTGCCTACAGGGCAGCTTAATGCACTTTTGCAGGATGCAATGATGATGAAGCAGCCACCGTCAGACAAAGGCAAGAGACTGAGAATTTATTATGCAACGCAGGTTGGCATCAAACCGCCGCTGTTTTCCTTCAAGATAAACTCAAGACCGCTGATGCATTTTTCATACGCAAGATATCTTGAAAACAAAATAAGGGAGGGGTTTGGATTTGAAGGAACCTCTATAAAATTTGTATTTAGAGAAAAAGGAGAGAAAGAAGATTGATGACAGACAGTATACTTGGATTGATATTGATGGTTTTATCGTATTTTATAGGCTGCATATCACCTGCAACAATACTTGCAAAGGCACATGGCATAGATATACGCAAAGAAGGTAGCGGCAATCCGGGCACCACAAATGTTCTTAGAACAATGGGCAAAAAGGCTGCGGCTCTGACGCTGATTATTGATATGCTCAAAGGCGCAGTACCTGTTTTGATTGGAACTTTTGCAGGTCCTTTATTCGCATTCGGATGCGGCACTATGGCTATGATAGGTCATGTATGGCCGTTTCAGTTTAAATTTAAAGGAGGCAAAGGAGTTGCAACAGGCATCGGGATTATACTTGCTGTAAATCCGCTTCTTGGACTTATGCTCCTTATCATATTTGCAATCGTAGTGGCAATAACCAGATATGTTTCCCTTGGCTCATGTATGGCAGCCTTTATAATGCCTGCAATGTGCCTTGTAATGATGCCTGATTTTTTCTGGTTTGCGCTGATAATAGCATTGATAATAATTATCAAACACAGAGCAAATCTGGCAAGAATAGTAAGAGGAGAGGAAGCAAAGCTGCACTTTGGCAAATAGGAGGCAATACATGAATAAAATCGGAGTAATAGGTGCAGGCAGCTGGGGAACAGCGCTTGCCGTGACACTGAGCAATAAAGGTCATAGCGTCAGAATATGGGATATAGACAAAGCTCATATACAGGAGCTTAGAGAAAACAAAGAAAACACAAGATATTTGCCTGGAGTCGGATTTTCAGACAGGCTCGTTCCGGTTGATACTGTAAAAGAGGCCCTTGAAAATGCAGATACCGTGCTGTTTTCAGCGCCCGCGCAGCATTTCAGAAGTGCACTTGAATCGGCGATTCCATATATCAGCAGGGACATGATAATTGTAAATGTTGCAAAAGGCATTGAACAAAAAACTCTCATGAGGATGTCCGAAATCGCAAAAGAGCTTGGGAAGTATGAAAATTATGCGGTGCTTTCGGGTCCTTCACATGCTGAAGAGGTTGGAAAAGCGATGCCTACAACAGTGGTTGCAGCATCAGAAAACCATGATATTGCAGTTGCGGTACAAGAGATGTTTTCAACAGATTTCCTCAGAATATATACGGCTACAGATGTTATAGGGGTTGAGCTTGGCGGAGCTCTCAAAAATATCATTGCACTTGGTGCGGGCATATCAGATGGACTTGGCTTTGGAGATAATGCCAAAGCTGCAATGATGACAAGGGGCATAGCTGAAATGAAGCGCCTTGGAGTCAGAATGGGAGCAGATGTCAATACCTTTGCGGGTCTTACAGGAATAGGGGATCTGATTGTGACATGTACCAGTATGCATTCGAGAAACAGACGCTGCGGCATCATGATAGGTGAAGGCATGAATCCGGATGAAGCTGTCAAAAAAGTCGGGATGGTTGTAGAAGGTATGTTTACTGCTGAAGCAGCGTATGAGCTTGCAAACAGGCATGACGTTGAAATGCCTATCACAAACGAGATTTACAAGCTCATCAAAGGGCAGATTACAGGCAAAGAAGCAGTTGCAAATCTCATGCGCAGAGATAAAAAACCTGAAGATTAGAAGTCAATAGGGGCTGTCGCACTAACGATAATTGTAGAGGGCGACAAGCCCTTTTTATATGCTGCCTGTTTGTGTACATTCGAGTGACAGTAATATGTTTTCGGGTGTTACCTGACAAGCCAACTATAATCTTTGCGGCAGTCAAGGATATATTCTACATATACTGTATCATCCCGAATCTGGTAAAGGACAAGATACCACTTTTCAACAAATAACTTGTGATACTTATTTGGAGTGATATACAGCTCTTCAAAAAAAGGGGAACGATGTGGCAGCTGAGAGAGGGAACGCATGGCAGTCATAATCTCTTTCTTTTTTGATGCCGCTGCCTGTTTACTGACCTGTGCCATAAAGCGAATATGTGCTCCCAACATCCTCTGTGCCCTGTCGGAAACAATGACTTTGTATTTCTTGCTGTCTGCCATATGCTATACCTTTGCAATGATTTCGTCAAGATAAGTGTCAAGCTCGTCAAGAGTACAGCCGCTTCTTCCTGCAACTCTGTCCTCCTCAACTGCAAGCAGCTCCTCACGGAGCTTTAACATCTTTTCTCGTCTGTTATATGTTTCGATGTCCATAACAACCAAATCTCCCTCACCGTTCTTGGTAAGATAAACCGGTTCTGCAGTCTTTCTGCACATATCGGCAATCTCATTGTAATTCTGGCGAATTGCTGCAGATGGGCGGATATTCATAATAGCACCTCCTTGAATTGTAGCGGTAGCAATATTTTAATCATATTCTAACCATTCCTTACGATAAAGTCAACACTGTCACAGAGATATTTCCGTACATTCCCACTTTTTTTATTTTGCCTGTTGACTTTAGCACAATGATGTGATAAAGTGATAACGTAATAAACAAGGAGGCGGAGATGAGCAGAGAAGAAACCGTTATATCGCAGCTTGCGAAGCTTTACGAAAGCTATGGATATTCATACTACAAGGTCAGCAGATTTGAGGAATATGACCTCTATGCAAGGAATAGAAACTTCCTCTCAGGAGGACAGATTCTGACATTCAATGATGCCGATGGCAGGCTGATGGCATTAAAGCCTGATGTAACATTGTCGATTGTAAAGAATACAAAGGATGATGCAGACATGCAAAAGATATATTACAAGGAAAACGTATACAGAGTTCTGCATAGCGGTGAAGGCTTCAGAGAAATAATGCAGAGCGGACTTGAATGCATAGGTGATATAGATATGTATGCGACAGCTGAGGTTATAATGCTGGCGGCATCAAGCCTTAAAGCTATAAGCGGGGAATATATACTTGATATTTCACATATCGGGATTGTGGATGGAATATTAAAGGATATGGACAGAGAAGCTTCGGCAGATGTGAGGAGAGCCATGAGTGAAAAAAATCTGCCCATGGTGAGAAAAATCTGTGAGCAGAGTAATATTGAAGCATCAAAGAAAGAGCTTCTTGAGCAGCTTGTCATAATGTATGAACCGATAGAGGTAAGTATAAACAAGCTTAAAGATATGGGACTTCCAAAGGAATGTGAAGATGCAGTAAATGAGCTTGAAAAGCTGCGGGATGTACTGAAGCTGTATGGGATAGAAGATCATATATATATAGACTATTCAATAGTATGCGATACAGATTATTACAATGGCATATTCTTCAGAGGCTTTATTGCAGGCATAGCAGAAAGCGTGCTTTCAGGAGGCAGATATGACAATCTTATGCGAAGGATGGACAAAAAAGCCGGAGCCATAGGGTTTGCAGTATATCTTAATCAGCTTGAGAATCTTGAGGTCAGGTCAGATAAATATGATGCCGATGTACTTATAACATACAAAAGTGACAGCAATATGGAGAAAATAATTGGGACAGTGAGGAAATGCATTGCTGAGGGCAAAACTGTGAGGGTACAAAAAAGCACCGGAGCAAGGACAAGAGAGGTGATTGAAATTGGAGCAGATGATTAACGTGGCTTTGCCTAAAGGCAGGCTCGGGGAGAAGGTATATGGCATATTTGAAAGGTCAGGATATGAATGCAGTGGATTAAAAGAAGAAAACAGAAAACTGACATTTGAAAACAGGCAGGCAGGAGTCAGATACTTCTGGGTCAAGCCGTCAGATGTAGCCATATACGTCGAAAGAGGTGCAGCAGATATAGGCATTGCAGGCAAGGATATATTAAATGAATATGAGCCTGATGTATATGAGCTCATGGATCTTAATGTAGGCAAGTGTCGTATGTGCGTTGCAGGTCCTGCAGATTTTAAGGATGATTATTCGAAAACTCTCAAAGTGGCAACTAAATTTCCTCATATTGCAGGTAAATATTACGGAAGCAAGAGCAGATGCATAGACATTATTAAGCTTAATGGCTCGATAGAGCTGGCACCCATACTGGGTCTTTCAGATGTGATTGTGGATATTGTTGAAACAGGCACTACCCTCAAAGAGAACGGACTTGCGCCCCTGGAGGTGATAGCACCTGTAAGTGCCCGCCTTATAGCCAACAAGGTATCATATAAATTTAAGAACTCTCAGATAAACAGAATGTGCGAAAGCCTGTCTGAGAATGTGAAATAGGAAAGGAAAAAACAATGATAAAGGTAATTGATTACAAAGATATTGACAAAAAAAATCTGTTTATGAGAAAAGAAGAGGAGATGAACATAGCCGATGTTGTAAAGGATATAATTTACAGTGTAAGGATGGGTGGAGATAAAACTCTCAAAAAATACTGTGAAATGTTTGACGGCAAAGCCCCCGAAAATTTAGAGGTTACACCATCTGAAATAGCAGATGCATATAGCAGAGTTGACAAAGCCCTTATAGCCACCATGAAAAAATCAGCAGCAAACATCAGAGAATTTCACTCAAAGCAGCTTAGAGAAGGCTTCAAAATACAAAAGGAAAACGGCGTCATCATGGGTCAGAAGATAACACCCATCGAAAGGGTTGGAATATATATTCCGGGAGGCACAGCAAGCTATCCTTCAACAGTCCTTATGAACTGTATACCGGCTAAAATTGCAGGATGCAGAGAAATAATAATGGTATCTCCTCCGACATGTGACGGAGATATAAATCCTGTAATACTTGCAGCAGCTAAAATTGCAGGTGTGGACAGAGTATTCAGAGCAGGAGGAGCACAGGGTATAGCAGCTCTTGCATACGGTACAGAGACAATCCCTAAGGTTTACAAGATTACAGGCCCCGGGAACGCTTATGTTGCAGAAGCAAAAAGACAGGTATTTGGTGCAGTCGATATAGATACTATCGCAGGCCCAAGTGAAGTCCTTGTAATTGCAGACAAAAACACAAACCCTGCATATGCGGCGGCAGATATGCTCAGTCAGGCTGAACATGACAGGCTTGCATCTGCAGTTATGATTACAGACAGCAGAGAGCTTGCACAGAAAGTAAGCGAGGAAATAGAAAAGCAGCTTGAGACTCTGCCAAGAAAAGAAATCGCATCAGTTTCAATTCAAAACAACGGGAAGATAATAATTGCAAAAGATATAGATATGGCAATAGATATTGCAAATGAGCTTGCACCTGAACACCTTGAGCTTGATGTGGATAATCCATTCGATTATCTTGACAGAATTGAAAATGCAGGCTCGGTATTCCTTGGCAGAAACTGTCCGGAGGCACTGGGAGATTATGTTGCAGGGCCAAATCACACACTGCCTACAGGTGGCAGAGCCAAATTCCAGAGCCCTCTGTCAGTTGATGACTTCATCAAAAAAATACAGTTTTCATATTTTGAAAAATCAGCCCTCGAGGAGCTCAAAGACGATATATGTACATTCGCACAGGCAGAGGGACTTGAAGGCCACGGCAGAAGCGTAAAAATCAGGTTTGAATAAAATGAGCAGGTTTCTAAAAAAACAATTTGAAAATCTTGAGGCATATACTCCGGGAGAGCAGCCTCAGGATATGAAATATATTAAACTTAATACAAATGAAAGCCCTTTTGCGCCAGACGAATACGTGATATCAAAAGCAAAAGAAGCAGCAGCACGATTCAATATATATAATGACCCGGAGTGTCTGGCTCTCAGAGCAAAAGCAGCAGAGCTATACAACGTAGATAGAGAAAACATACTGTGCGGTAACGGCTCGGATGAAATTCTTTTCTTTGCATTTATGGCCTTTATAGACAGTGCATCATTTCCTGATATAACCTACGGATTTTACAAGGTGTTTGCAAACCTTACAGGAAGCCAAAAGACTATAGTGCCTTTGAGAGAAAATTTCAGGCTTGATACTACAGACTATATAAATGGTGAAGGCTGCCTGATAATTGCAAATCCCAATGCACAGACAGGAAGATATGTGCCTGTCTGTGAGATAGAAAGCCTTCTTGCAGCAGACAGAAACAGGCTTGTGATTGTTGATGAAGCATATATAGATTTCGGAGGAGAAAGCTGCGTGCAGCTTATCAGAAAATACGATAACCTGCTGGTAACACAGACCTTTTCAAAGTCAAGGTCCATGGCAGGTGCAAGACTTGGACTTGCCATCGCCTGTCCGGAAATCATAGCAGATATGAACAAGATCAAATACTCTATAAATCCATATAATGTGGGGACAGTGGCACAGGCAGCAGGAATCGCTGCAATAGAGCATAATGCTGTATATATGCAAAACTGCATGGAAATTGTACGAAATAGAGACTTTGCAGAGTCAGGGTTAAGAAAAATCGGATTTGAAACAGTTCCCTCAAAAGCTAATTTTATACTGACAAGGCATAATCTCATTTCAGGAGAGGAGCTGTATAAGAGGCTCAAAAAACAGGGCATACTTGTACGCCATTTCAGTGACAGCAAAATCAGCGACTATGTGCGTATCACCATAGGAACAAAAGAGCAGATGGAAGCACTTGTTTCTGCTGCAGAAAGGATAATAAATGCGCAGCGCAACAACAGATAGAAAAACAACAGAAACACAAATCAGGGTTTCCATTGATATTGATGGAAAAGGTGAATCAAATATATCTACAGGTATAGGCTTTCTGGATCACATGCTTATACTGTTTGCAAAACATTCAGGCTTTGATCTTGAAGTATCATGCGTAGGAGATACATATGTGGATGATCATCACAGCTGCGAAGATATAGGCATAGTTATAGGAGGCGCCATAAAACAGGCACTTGGTGACAAAAAAGGCATTACAAGATATGCAGATATAATTCTGCCTATGGACGAGGCTCTGGTACTTTGTGCGTGTGATATTTCAGGCAGAAGCTTCCTTGCATTTGATGCGGACTTTCCCACAGAAAAAATCGGAAGCTTTGACACACAGCTTGTAGCAGAATTTTTTGAAGCCTTTGCAAGAAGCAGCGACATTACACTTCATATCAGGAAACTGGCAGGGATGAATTCACATCATATAGCGGAGGCAATATTCAAAGCCTTTGCAAGATGCATGGCAACAGCCTGCAGCATAGATGAAAAACGAAAAAGCGAAATACCGTCAACGAAGGGAGTCATATAAATGATAGGTATAGTGGATTATGGAGCTGGCAATCTGTTTTCTCTCAAAAGCTCCATAGCAATGATAGGAGAAGAAGCAGTTGTAACTTCTCAAAAGGATGTTCTCGAAAAAGCAGACAAGATAATACTTCCGGGGGTTGGAGCATTTGGAGATGCTGCAGACAAGCTTGCAGCAACAGGACTCGACAGGGAAGTGATAAAACAGGCAAAGAAGGGCAAGCATATAATGGGGATATGCCTTGGGATGCAGCTTCTCTTTGAAAAAAGTTATGAATACGGAGAGCATAATGGTCTGGGACTGATAAAAGGCACAGTTAAGGATATGAGGCCCGATATACCATCTGGCCTCAAGGTCCCCCATATAGGCTGGAATCTTTTGAAATTTAAAAAACCAAGTCCTCTGTTCAAATATGTGAATGAGGGTGATTTCGTATATTTTGTTCACAGCTTTTATGCGACAGATTGTGAAGAGAATGTAATTGCAGTAACTGAATACGGAGCAGAAATCACAGCGGCAGTTGCAAATAAAAATGTTATGGGATGCCAGTTTCATCCTGAAAAAAGCGGCAAGACAGGACTTGCGATATTAAAAGCATTTTGTGAGCTGTAGGAGGAATTATGTATATATTACCGGCAATCGACATATATGAAACAAAAGCAGTGAGACTTTACAAAGGCGATTACAGTAAAATAACTGTTTATAGTGAAAACCCAATCGAGGTTGCAATGAAATTCAAAGAAGCAGGAGCAGAATTCATACACATTGTTGATCTTGAAGGAGCCAGAGACGGTAGCATGCCTAATTTCGAAACAATAAAAGAGATTATTGACAGAAGCGGGCTTAAAGCTGAAATTGGAGGAGGCATCAGAGATGAAGATGCTGTAAAAAAATATATAGAGGCAGGGGCAGCAAGAGTGATACTCGGGACTGTTGCTGTTACAGATCCTGAATTCCTTGAAAAAATGACAGCTGCATATGGAGATAAAATAGCAGCAGGCATTGACATTAAAGATGGATATGCAGCCATAAAAGGCTGGAGAGAAACAAGTGATATTACGGCAGATGAAATGTTTAACAGGATGCATCAGGCAGGTGTAAAAACCGTCATATGCACAGATATTTCAAAAGACGGTGCAATGGCAGGCACCAATGTAGCACTTTACAGAGAGCTTACAGCCAAATACAGTATGAACATAATCGCATCAGGCGGAATTTCAGATATTGAAAGCATCAAAGCTGTCAAATCACTTGGAATGTACGGAGCGATAATAGGCAAGGCGTACTATACGGGAGCAGTGGAGCTTAGAGAAGCAATAGAGGTGGCCAGATGATAACAAAGAGAATTATACCATGCCTTGATGTAAAAAACGGCAGAGTAGTAAAAGGCATCAATTTTGAAGGATTAAACGATGTGTCAGATCCGGTGAGGCTGGCACAATACTACAGTGAAAACGGAGCGGATGAGCTGGTATTTTATGATATTACAGCATCGGCTGAAGACAGAAGCATATTTACGGACATACTGAGAAAAACAGCCTCACAGATATTTATACCACTTACAGTAGGTGGAGGCATCAGCACGATAGAGGATTTTGACAGAGTGTTAAAATGCGGAGCAGACAAAGTAAGTGTGAATTCAGGCGCATTAAAAACCCCCTCCCTTATAGCAGCAGCAGCCGAAAAATATGGTAACCAGTGCGTAGTCATATCCATAGATGCCAAAAGAGAAGGCGGAACATATATGGTATATGCAAAAGGAGGCAGAGAAAATACAGGCAGGAAGCTTCTTGACTGGGCAAGGGAATGCGAAAGCCTGGGCGCAGGAGAGCTGGTACTTAATTCGATAGACACAGACGGAGTCAAAAAAGGCTTTGACCTTGAAATGCTTGAAGCGGTATCAGATGTTGTGAACATACCTGTAATTGCTTCAGGTGGTGCGGGAGATATGGAAGACTTTGCAGAACTTTTCACAAAGCTTCCCAAAATTGATGCGGGACTTGCAGCCTCGATATTCCATTTCGGAGAAGTGAAAATCAATGAGCTCAAAAGCTATCTTGCAGACAAAGGGATTAACGTAAGGAGGTAAGAAATGATTGATATAGCAGAACTTAAATTTGACAAAAACGGCCTTATACCTGCCATTGTTACAGATGTGAATACAAAAAAAGTGCTAACTCTTGCATATATGAACAGAGAAAGCCTTGAAATATCAATAGAGAAAAAACTAACATGCTTTTACAGCAGATCAAGACAGGAACTCTGGCTCAAAGGAGAAACCTCGGGCAATTATCAGCATATAGTGTCGATTACAGCAGACTGTGACAGGGATGCTCTTGTAATCGAAGTCCAAAAGGACGGTCCTGCCTGTCATCTCGGGACAGATTCCTGCTTTGAATACCCGGTCTTTGAAGATGAGGAGAAAGCTTCGTTTACATATGATGGACTTATGGAAATGATAAAAGGCAGGAAGTCAAATCCAAAAGAAGGCTCATATACATCGTATCTCTTTGAAAAAGGATTGGACAAAATCCTGAAAAAGGTGGGAGAAGAGTCGACAGAAGTCATCATAGCTGCAAAGGACAGTGATAAAGCCAACACAATATATGAAATAGGGGACCTAATGTATCATGTAATGGTTCTGATGTGTCAGATGGGAATCACAACAGAAGATATACGAAATGAAATGGCATCAAGACATGTCATAGACAGCAAGGTCAAACAGGAGAAAATGATAAAATGATGAAACAGAGTCTGCATATTCATACTGTATTTGATGATGGCATCAATACCATAGAGGAAATGGTTTGTGCAGGTATAGATGCAGGGCTTTTGTCGCTGGGATTTTCAGGGCATAGTTATCTGCCCTTTGGAGGGGACTGGACAATGTCGCCTGGGGATACGGATAAATATCACAAAGAGATAAAAAAAGCCGGAATGAAATATCCGGGAATAAGGATATATGAGGGGCTGGAGCTTGATCTTTACTCTGAAATTCCGGATTACGATTATGACTATATCATAGGCTCTGTCCATAATCTTTACAAGAATGGAGAATATATGAGTCTTGATGAAAGCAGAAATATACTTGAGAATGGTATTGACAGGCTGTTTGATGGGGATTCAAAAGCAGTGGCAGAGGCATATTTTGAAGAGGTGGGCAGGATGAAGAATGCCGATATAGCAGGCCATTTTGACCTTATCTCAAAATTCAATGAAAAAGGAGATATATTTGCAGAAGCAGATTATATGGATGCAGCCATTGTTGCCATGCGAAGGCTTGTATCGGAAAATATGATTTTTGAAATTAATACAGGAGCAATGAGCAGGGGATACAGAAGCAGTCCATACCCATCGGAAAAGCTGCTTTTCGAGCTTGCAAAGCTTGAGGGCAGAATTACCATAACAAGTGATGCTCATGATGTTTCAGCCATAACATATGGATATGATGAGGCCGTATACCTTGCAAAGCAGTGCGGGTTTAATAAAATATGGCTGCTTGAAGGCGACAGCTTTGTGCCATGGGATATATGAAGCACCGGGAATCTGTTTTGGAAAATGACGAATATTAAAAATTGTGAAAAAGGTATAAAACGATTATATACTAATTGTTGATTCGCAACAAAAAGCACTTGAAACTAAGAGATGTATCGTGTATAATGAATACAAGAAACAAAAGAATACATGTAGCAAAGTAAATGAGGACCATTTGGCCTTCATTTATTTTATAGGCAGGTTAAAGGAGACATTTATGGAAATAAGGAAATTCAAAAGAGTTCTTGTGGCCAACAGAGGAGAGATTGCAATAAGAATACTCAGGGCATGCAAGGAGCTTGGCATCAGAGGTGTTGCGATTTATTCAGAAGAAGACAAGAACTCACTGTTTCGCACAAAAGCAGATGAGGCTTATCAGATAGGCAGAGGCAAATCGCCGGTTGATGCGTATCTTTCAATAGACGGAATAATAGAGCTGGCAAAAGCAAAGGGCGTTGATGCGATACATCCGGGATATGGATTCCTGTCGGAGAATTCGGAGTTTGCAAGAGCATGTGAGGAAGCGGGTATTGTATTTATAGGGCCTGACTTTATGATGATGGACAATCTCGGAGACAAGGTTAAATCAAAGATTGTTGCTACGAAGGCTGGAGTGCCTACGATTCCGGGAATTGCAGAGACTATCCCGAATGTGGAAGTGGCTTTGGAGTTTGCAGAGAAATGCGGATATCCCGTAATGCTTAAAGCAGCCGCAGGAGGCGGCGGCAGAGGAATGCGAATCGTAAGAAACGCACAGGAGCTTCCCGGGCAGTTTGAAAGTGCCAGAAGCGAAGCGGTGAAGGCTTTTGGAAGTGACGATATATTTATAGAAAAATACATAGAAAGGCCAAAGCATATAGAGGTACAGGTGCTTGGAGACAACTATGGCAATATAGTGCATCTGTTTGAAAGAGACTGCTCAATTCAGAGAAGACACCAGAAGGTTGTTGAATTTACTCCGGCTTTATCCATAACACAGGAGCAGAGAGAAAGGATATGTGCTGATGCGATAAAAATAGCTTCAGCTGTTAATTACAGAAGTGCAGGAACAGTTGAATTTCTTGTGGATGGTGACGGCAATCACTATTTCATTGAAATGAATCCGAGAGTACAGGTAGAACATACCGTAACAGAGATGACAACAGGTATTGATATTGTTCAGTCACAGATTCTCATTGCTCAGGGGTATAGCCTCGACTCAGATGAGGTAAATATCAAAAGCCAGGCAGATATCAGACAAAACGGATATGCAGTACAATGCAGGCTCACTACAGAAGACCCGGTAAACGGCTTTGCCCCTGACACTGGAATTATCACAAAGTATATAAGTGCAGGTGGGTTTGGCATCAGGCTTGATGCAGGAAATGCTGCAGTCAACTCCGAAATTTCGCCATACTATGACAGCCTGCTGGTTAAGGTTACAGCTTGGGCAAGAACCTTTAAGGATGCTGTAAACAAAGCTAAAAGAGCACTGAACGAAATGAATGTCAAGGGAGTTAAGACAAACAGAGCATTTTTGCTGAATGTGCTTAATCATCCGACCTTCAGAGAAGGCATGTGTGACACAGGATTTATTGCAGATAACCCAAGCCTGCTCAATATAGCTGTTAAAGAGGACAAAGAGCTCAAAGTCCTAAACTTCCTGGGCGAAAAATATGTAAACGGCAACAGAGGCGTCAAACCGGAATTCAATATACCGGTATTTCCAAGGATAAAACCCGGGGAAATCAAATCCTTACAGGGGACAAAACAGCTTTTGCAAAATGAAGGACCTGAAGGTGTTGTGAAATGGATAAACTCGCAGCAAAAGCTCCTCATAACAGATACAACAATGAGAGATGCACAGCAGTCGCTGATGGCTACAAGAGTCAGAACAGTAGACATGGAAAAAATAGCTCCTGCAGTTGCGCTTTACGGCAAAGACCTGTTTTCTCTTGAAATGTGGGGCGGTGCGACATTTGATACAGCCTACAGATTTTTGAAGGAATCGCCATGGGAAAGACTTGAGACTCTCAGGATGTGTATACCAAATATAATGTTTCAGATGCTCATAAGAGGCGCAAATGGAGTGGGATATAAAAATTATCCGGATAATGTCATAAGAAGGTTTATCAAAGAATCAGCCAAATCCGGCATAGATGTATTCAGGATATTCGATTCCCTCAACTGGATAGAGGGTATAGAGGTTTCTCTTGATGAAGTGCTTGCCCAGGGCAAAATAGCAGAAGCATGCATGTGCTATACAGGGGACATACTTGATGAGAGCAGGGACAAATACAGCCTGAGCTATTATGTCAACATGGCAAAAGAACTTGAAAAACGGGGAGCACATATACTTGGGATCAAAGATATGTCAGGACTGCTCAAGCCTATGGCTGCCAAGAAGCTGATTGAAGCACTCAAAAATGAAATATCAATACCAGTGCATCTGCATACACACGACACCAGCGGCAACGGGGTTGCAACTCTGATGATGGCAGCAAATGCAGGAGTTGACATTATAGATGCGGCATTTAACAGTATGTCAGGGCTTACAAGCCAGCCTGCCCTTAACTCCATAGTAGCAGCACTTGAGGATACCGAAAGAGATACAGGCATTGATACTGAGAATATACAGAAGATTTCAGAGTATTGGGGCGCAGTAAGACCTGTATACAAAGAATTTGAATCAGATATGATCACAGGCTCGGCAGAGATATACAAATATGAAATGCCCGGAGGACAGTATTCCAACCTCAAATCGCAGGTTGACAGCTTTGGACTGGGACACAAGTTCAAAGAGGTAAAGGAAATGTACAGGACTGTAAATCAGATGTTTGGAGATATTGTCAAGGTTACTCCGTCATCAAAAGTAGTTGGTGATATGGCAATATTTATGGTTCAAAACGCTCTTACACCCGAAAACATTTACGACAGGGCGGCGGATATGGACTTCCCTGATTCGGTTGTATCATATTTTGAGGGAATGATGGGACAGCCTGAGGGTGGCTTCCCGCAGGAGCTGCAAAAGCTTGTGCTCCATGGCAAAACTCCGATAACTGTAAGACCTGGTTCACTTCTTCCTGATGAGGACTTTGACGCAATCAGAGATAAACTGCAAAAGGAATATGGACTTGAAGGAAACGAGCAGGAGCTTTTAAGCTATGCTATTTATCCGAAAGTCTTTGAAGACTATATTACAAGCCTCGAAAAAGACGGCAGCTTCAGGCTTATGGGAAGCGATATATTCTTCCATGGCCTTGCAGAGGGCGAAACCTGCGAAATCAAGCTGGCAGAGGGCAAACAGATTATAGTCAAGCTGACATCAAGCAGCAGAGATACAGACGAAGAAGGCTTCAAAACCGTCATATTTGAGGTTAACGGCAACAGAACAGCCGTAAAGATAAAAGACAGAAGCGCGGCAATAAGTGCGAATTCATCACATATATTGTATGCAGATGAAGAGAATCCTGCTGAAATAGGAGCAAGCATTCCGGGCAATATCGTGAAAGTTCTTGTAAAAGAGGGTGATGAGGTAGATGAAAAACAACCTGTAGCTGTTGTTGAGGCGATGAAAATGGAAACAAATATCCTTGCACCGATGAAAGGTGTTATTGATAAAATATATGTCAAAGAAGGCCAGCAGGTTAAAGCGGGCGAACTTGTTGCAAGGCTTGGCTGATAATTTTGGCAGATTGTGTACTTTAGCGGTGATTTGAGGTGTATAATATATATATAATCACAGTCTGAAAGGAAATCATATGAGAAAACAGCTTGAGGAACTTCGCACGAAGATGCAAAGTCACGGGATAGATGTATATATAGTGCCGACTACAGATTATCATGGCTCAGAATATGTAAACGACTATTTCAAATGCAGAGAATATATATCCGGATTTACAGGCTCTGCAGGAACCCTTGTGGTAACTTTGAATACTGCAGCGCTGTGGACTGACGGCAGATATTTTCTGCAGGCAGAGGCTGAGCTTGCAGGAAGCGGCATAGAGCTTATGAAGGATGGAATGCCCGGTGTGCCATCTTTGGAGGAATATGTCAGAACACTTGCCCGGGAGGAATCCGGAAACTTAAAAATAGGGTTTGACGGCAGGGTGGTAAGCGCCATGCAGGGCAGGTGCTTTGAAGAGCTTGCAGATATAGTATGGAATTTGGATCTTGCAGGAGCAATATGGAGGGAACGCCCGGAGATAAAGCCTTCGCATATATATGAGCTTGATATCTCGGTTACAGGTGAAACAACAGAATCAAAACTTGCACGGGTGAGAGCTCAGATGTCAGATTGTGATTTTCTGATTGTCACAAAGCTTGAGCAGATTGCATGGCTATATAATCTGCGGGGAGATGATATTAAACACACTCCTGTATTCTTTGCTTTTGCTATTATAGGAAAAAATACAGATATTCTTTATGTTATGAACAAAGGCTTCAAAGGGAAAAATGTACGCCCGTACATGAAATTTTTCGAGGATCTCCGTTCATTTAAAGAATGTGCTGTCGGTATTAAGATGTCGGAAGCATCATATGCAATTTTGTCGTGCCTTGACAGTTCAGTTGAGATTGTTGACAGAGAAAATCCTATAGAGCTTATGAAGTCAGTCAAAAATGATACGGAGATTGCATGCACACGAAGTGCCCATATCAGAGACGGTGTTGCAATGGTGAAATTTCTTTACTGGCTCAAAACCAATGTCAGCAGCAGGTATATAACTGAAATATCTGCTGCCGACTATCTTGAAGAATGTCGCAGACAGCAGGGAGCGTATGACCTGAGCTTTGATACCATAGCCGGATATGAAGCACATGGGGCAATAATACATTATCAGGCAACAGAGCAGACTGATGTACAGATTAAACCTGAAGGATTTCTATTGGTAGATTCGGGAGGACAGTACAGAGACGGCACTACGGATATTACAAGGACTATTGCGCTTGGATTTGTATCATCAGACAGAAAACATACATATACTGCAGTTCTGAAATCCAACATCAGGCTTGCAATGGCAAGATTCGGATATGAAACTACAGGAGCGGAGCTTGATATTATAGCGAGGGAACCTCTTAGAGACAGAGGCCTTGATTTCAACCACGGCACAGGGCACGGAGTAGGTCATATGCTCAGCGTGCATGAGGGACCTAATACCATCAGCAGGAGAGGTGACAAATGCTGCATAGTGCCGGGAATGATAACAAGCGATGAGCCGGGAGTATATTTTGAAGGGGAATATGGCATCAGGCTCGAAAACGAAATTCTGTGTACAAAAGCTGCAAACGGGCTTTGTTTTGAGACGATAACGCTTTGCCCGTTTGAAAGAGACGCGATAAAGGTAGAGATGCTCAGTAATAATGAGATAGAGTTTCTTAACAGCTATCACAGCAAAGTGTATGATACACTTAAACCATATCTTAATGAAGATGAGGACAGGTGGCTTTTAGAGCAGACAAAGCCGCTTATATAGGATTCGGAGCCATACATCATGCTCCACAGGTAGAAATCTGCAGAGTCAACAGATTCTTACCATCTTTCTGCAATTGTTTTAAAATAATAGAATAAAAAGATATGAAAGAATATTTGCTTCATATAGACGAAAAAAAATCATTGCTGCCTGTACTTGCAATTTATGGTGCCAATGCAGCCGGAAAAAGTAATGTATTACATGCAATGATGACGATGAAAGAAATGGTTGTGGGAAATGTCGCAAAAGTTTCTAAGGGACAAAAACTGCCGTGGGAGCCGTTTGGAGAAACAAAGGAGCCGACTTCTTTTGAAATGGTATTTATTTTTCAGGGAGTTCGTTATACATACGGCTTTTCCTTTGATTCAAAGGAAATTTATGAAGAATATCTTTATCATTGGCCAAATGGCCGTGAAGCCTTAATTTTTTATAGAGAAAATGGAGTATATGAGTTTCGGGAAAATGCAAAGGAGCAGATAACCCTGAGCAATCGAACACCAGCAAATAAGCTCTATTTGGTATCCTCTAATGATTGGAACCTGCCCCAGACGGAAAATGCTTATCGCTGGTTTTTGGAAGGATTGAATTTTTTAATGAATGAAGAATCAGATATCTCAAAAACCGTTGCTCAAATTGCAAGTGATAGCGATAAGAAAGCCCAAATCTTAAAAGAATTGCTACTTGCCGATCTTGGAATTACTGATGTTACAATCAAGAATAATTCCGATAAAGTTCCGGCTGTTATAACAACACATAGAATTGTCAACGAGGATGGCACAACAGGATATTTTCAGCTTTTAATAGAACAGGAATCGGCTGGAACACAACGTTTTCTTGCTCGCATTGGAGGATGGATGCAGGCACTTGAAAACGGCGCACTTTTAGTTGTTGATGAAATTGAAGACAGTTTGCATCCTCTTTTGACCAGACGGCTCATTGAAATGGTGCAGGATAGAAATATCAATAAAAAAGCTGCACAGCTGATTTTTACAACACATGATGCAATGCTGCTCGATTTGAATTTCTTCCGTAGAGATCAAATCTGGTTCACTGAAAAAAATAATGAGACTTGCGCAACAGAGCTTTACTCGTTGGCATCTTTCTCCCCAAGAAAAGGGGAAAATATTCGTAAGGGTTATCTTCAGGGACGGTTTGGCGCAATTCCGTTTCCTATGCAGAAAAACATGGATACAGAATAGCATATTCCAATCCGGCATTTGAATATTGGTATTTGCTTCATTTTGAAAAATGGAATGGATATTTGAAGGATTCTGCCATGGTAATTGATATTTTGAAAAATAAAGGGTATCTGAAGCATTACAGAAAAAATACAGATGTTTTTGAAAAACTGAAGGAACATCAGGCAGAGGCTATTCAGCACGCAAAAGAACGAGTGGATAGATTAACTAGAAATCAGGTGAATGTAATTTGTCGAGATAGTAATCCGGTAACGACAGTTTATGAATTGGTTGAGTTTTTAAACGGTAAAGGGGTTAAGAGCATTGTTAATACAACGGGTAAGAAAGATACCCCACTACTGCTGCGAAATGATAGCAATGAATTATTCGAGAATCAGAGAAAATCTGAACACATATATGGGTGTTGCCATAGATGACCTTGAAGCAGTGGTTGTGATACGTAGAGAAAATAAAAATGTGGTCATGATATCCGAAGCTGCGTACAACAACATGCTGGAGAATATGCATTAGAATCTACGAAACAAACAAACTCGTGTATCGCATTGATGCAAAATACCTATATACTTTGATGGATAGCGGTAAGAGAAATCAGTCATCGTGTGGGTCTGTGCCAAGTATATCTTCATTGGATTTGCCAAATGTGATGGAGGATTTGCCATATCTTGCCCTTATGGAGTCCATGGCACGTTCAAGCTTTTCAGCCTTTTCCCTTGAGGCTGTATCTGTAGCAAACAGGGAAATCTGTTCCTGTTCCCCTGTATCTTCATCGCAAAGGTTTATTCCTGTTATCGTCAGCATTCTGACAGGGTTTTTGATGTTCCATGATGATACTATTATTTCGAATGCCGCATCTGAAATTTCATAAGCAAGGTTTGTGGGAGATATGAGCTGTTTCTGTCTTGAAATTGTTTGCAGCTTTGTATCCTTTATATCAACCTTGATGCCACAGGCCTTCATCTCATAATGGCGCAGCCTTGCAGCAACAGTATCTGCAAGATGCATCACCGCCCCCTTTATATCTTCCATGCCGGAAAGATCTCTTTTGAATGTAATTCCATTTCCTACAGATTTGATTTTTTGCTTTTCCCATTGATGAGAAACAGGAGAATCATCAAGACCGTTGGCATAATCATAAAGCTGGCCACCGTGCTTGCCAAGCATGTTTTCAAGCAGAATTCTGTCTGTCTGTGCAAGCTGCCCTATTGTCATGATTCCTGATTTCTTTAGCTTTTCGGCAGTGGCAGCTCCCACAAAAAACATCTCAGAAACAGGCAATGGCCATAATATTTCTTTGTAGTTTTCTCTGGATATGACTGTAGTTGCATCAGGCTTTTTGTAGTCACTGCCCATTTTGGCAAATATCTTGTTAAAGGAAACTCCTGCAGATAATGTGAGACCAAGCTCTTCCCTGACAGTTTCTCGTATAGTGTCTGCAATCTGTTTGCCATTCCCAAAAAGCTTCCTGCTTGCAGTAACATCAAGCCACGACTCGTCAATACTGAAAGGCTCCACCATATCGGTAAATCTGCCGTAGATTTCATTGATAAGCCTGCTGTAGTGCTTGTATTTATCGTGATGAGGGGGTACTACCTGCAGATTCGGGCATTTTTTTCTTGCCTGCCACAGCGTTTGTGCAGTAACGACGCCCGCTTTTTTGGCGAGCTCGTTTTGGCAAGAATTATCCCGTGACGATTTTCGGGATTACCGCAAACAGCCATGGGAGCATTTGCAAGCTCCGGATGGGAAAGCAGCTCGACCGATGCAAAAAAAGCATTCATATCACAATGTAAAATAACTCTATCCATAATACATACCTGTAAAGATACCCCGCCTGTATCTGAAAAGCAGGCGGGGCATTTATAATGGTTTTCTCTATTTTTCGAGTTCTGCCAAATATGCAGCAGCCTCATCTATATCTTCTTCTGCAAATACTTTGAAGCCTGCATTTCTGAGATATTCAACTGCAAGACCCTGCCCGGGTATTTTAGTATCAGTAAAGGTCCCGTCAAAAATGAATTTGCTTCCGCATGAAGGACTGTCCTGCTTCATAACGCAGAATGCAACATCATGTTCCCTGGCAAGCCTTAATGCTTCCTGTGCACCTTTTGTATATTCTTCAGTAACGTCTGGACCTGTGCATGCCATGACTTTGTCGCCGACTCTCTGAGAATCAGGTCTTGGTGTAGGTAATCCGCCAAACACCTCAGGACAGACTGCAATGAGACGACCTTCTTCCTTCCATTTGAGATATATAGGGTTTGTTTCTGTGCAGTCGCCGGCATCATACCTTACTGTTCTGCCGCCGTAAAGACATTCGCTTGTAAGTATTTTTTTCATATGGACACCTCCGTCAAATATTTATTGATTTAAATATATCATACAACAGGACAATTGACAAGTGTGGCAAAATTGTGGTAAGATTTAGGAACAAATAAAGGAGATGATGCTTATGCTTAAGAAACTTGCATATATTTCAGCCATGGTAATGGTCATTGCCCTATGCTGCAGTGGAGCAGCTTTTGCTGGGGAAATTACCCAGGCAACAGATGCAGATACTGCTATAGATGCGGATGTTGCGGGAAATACAGATGCAGAAGACACAGACAAAGGTATTGAAGATTTGGCTGCACCGACAGGCCTCAAAGCACAGGTAAAAACGATTTCAAACAATATTAAACTCAGCTGGAACAAGGTAAAGGACTGTGACGGTTACAGAGTATACAGGTATAGCAAAGATTCCGGTAAATATGTGCTTAAAAAAACAATCAAAGGCAGCAGTACATACTATATAGATAAAAATCTCAGGTCGTCTAAAACTTACCGGTACAAGGTATGTGCCTACAGGATTTCAGATGATGAGAAAATTGAGGGCAAATTTTCAAAAACAGTAAAAAAGAAAACACACAAGACATACAAAGGAGTGGCTCTAGATAAACCTCTTGCGAAGCTTTCGACTGTTTCGGCATATGGCTGGAGATGGGGAAGGATGCATCATGGCAATGATTACAGGGCATCACATGGGACATGGATATATGCAGCGGCGGACGGCACAGTAATAGAATCCCACGGCTCCATTAACAGCATGGGAACCATGGTAAAAATCAGTCATGGTAAAGGCGTTACCACCACATATGGTCATATGAGCAGTCGCAGTGTCAAAAAAGGACAAAAGGTTAAAGCAGGAGACAAAATCGGCAGAGTGGGAGCCACAGGAAATGCATTGTGTGCCCATCTCCATTTTGAAGTGAGAATAGACGGGAAGGCATATGACCCGAGGAAGTTTTACTGATGATACATACAATGGGAAGAAAGGTCTGGTGAAAATGATAAAAAGGTTTGTAAGTGTTTTTTTGATAGCAATATTATGTTTTGCACCGGTGTCTGCGTATTCGACTGAAACAGGAAACAGCGTGACAGACGATACTGTTTCAGCAGAGATTGAAACAGTGCAGCAGGAGACAGCTGAAGCAGCAGAGCCGGAGTTGGTACTGCAGGCTCCGACAGGTGTGAAAGCTGCAGGTAAGGATTACAATAAGATTAAAATAAGCTGGAAAAAGGTAGAGAATGCTGATGGATATAAAGTGTATCGATGGAGCAAAAAACAGAAAAAGTATCTGTGTATCGAGACAGTGAAGGGCAGCAAAAAAACTTCATATACAGATTCAGGATTGAGCATCAAAAGCAGATATTGCTACAAAGTGGCTGCATATGCCAGGACAGATGACAAAACAATCAAAAGCAAAAAATCAAAAAAAGCAGTCGGATGGACTCTCAAATCATACAGAGGAATCTCACTTGTAAAGCCTTTAAAAAAATCAACTCATGTTTCAGGATATGGCATGAGAGGCGGAGCCTTTCATATAGGTGCTGACTATGCCGCACCAAAGGGCACTCCCGTATATGCCGCAGCCTCCGGTACGGTTATAAAGTCAAAGAGCAATTACGGAGGCCTTGGTGAGGGCATAGTGATAAAGCATGCAAAAGGGCTTGTGACATGGTACGGTCATCTTAACTCAAGAAGTGTCAGAGCCGGCCAAAAGGTTAAAGCCGGAGATAAAATCGGAACAGTAGGAAGCACAGGCAATGCAACTTCGAATCATCTTCATTTTGAAGTATGGATAAATGGCAGGACATATAATCCGCAGAAGTTTTTCTGAGTTGAACAGGTGTAGATTATGCAAAACGATAATAATCAAAAATAAAAATGCGTTATATTGTCCTCAGCTATAAATATTTTTCTCACTAAGGATGTAAACAAAAGAAGAATTCCCTTTGAGATTTCAATACAGAAAAATATTGTCAGGTAACAACAATGTCGTTACAATCGAAAAAATATTTTAAAAACGCTGAACCATTTTGGTAGTTTAGTTGGTGCAGAAAAGAACGAGATCAGGCAGATGAAAAGGATAATTTGTTATTATGATTATTGAAAACATCTTTCCTTTAGACACAAAACTCTACGGGTCAATGGTGACGAAAGCATTCGACAAATTTCAATAAGCAGATTAAAAACTGAAAACAAGGAAAGATATTAAAATCTTTCTTACAGAAAATTGCATATATACAATACGGCTTCTGAGATCGGGAGCCGTTTCTTTGGCTTTCGAATTGTCGCAAAAGTATGGATTTTTGTTTGGAGTTGTAGTATGATGTAAGAAGTATTTTTGTATATTGTATTTTTTTAGAAAGGAAGGTCTCACAAAAATGAGTCAAAAACATTTACACAGCATTCATGTGAGTCATTACAAGAACACTGCCGGCAGTGCGACCGAAGTAATGCCTGTGCCTGATGTTGTCAAAATATCTATGTCTCAGCACATTGGAGCACCATGCAAACCTCTGGTAGGCAAAGGCGATTATGTCAAAGTCGGCCAGCTTATCGGAGATGTGGACGCTTTTGTAAGTGCTCCTATTTATTCGAGTGTTTCAGGGACTGTTACAGGCATTGAAGAACAAAGGGCTGCTATGGGAGGAACTGATACTCTTGTTGTAATTGAGGCAGATGGAAAACAGGAAGCATATGAAGAGATTAAAGCTCCGGAAGTCAATGATTTACAGGGATTCATTAAAGCAATCAGAGACAGCGGGCTTGTAGGTCTTGGAGGGGCATCGTTTCCTACACATATCAAATTCAATCCCAAGAATATTGATGATGTTCATACCCTTATTGTCAATGCGGCAGAATGTGAACCGTTCATCACATCTGACCACAGAGGAATGCTTGAGGATACAGAGGACCTTATTTCCGGTTGCCAGCTGGTCATGAAATATATAGGTCTTGATGAGGGATATATCGGCATAGAAGAAAACAAGCCTGATGCCATAGAGCATATTGACAAATTGCTTGCATCCAAAGGTATCAGCAATATTCATACATTCAAGCTACAGGCAAGATACCCTAAAGGAGCCGAAAGAGTCCTCGTTTATGAAATTACAGGCAAGACGATGAAAGCAGGCGTGCTCCCTGCAGATCTTGGTGTTATCCTGTCAAATGTAACCACAATATCATTTGTAGGTAAATATTTCAGAACAGGTATGCCTCTTGTTTCCAAGAGAGTTACCGTAGATGGTGATGCTGTAATGCAGCCAAAGAACGTAATCGTTCCTATTGGCACCAGAGTTTGTGATGTTATAGAGTTCTGCGGCGGATACAAACAGGAGCCGAGAAAAATCCTCATGGGAGGACCTATGATGGGCAGAGCCATAATATCGGACGAAATGCCGATTGTCAAAAACAACAATGCGATACTGGCTTTCTCTAAAGAAAAATCAACAATCAAGGAAGAAACGGCCTGCATCAATTGCGGCAGATGTCACAGAGCCTGTCCTTTCGGGCTGATACCTACAGCGCTGGCCAAGGCATATGAGGCAAAGGATGCTCAGGCGCTTTCCGATTTGCAGGTAATGCAATGTATGGAATGCGGCAGCTGCTCATATATCTGCCCTGCAAGAAGACCTCTCAGCTTTATGAACAAGCTTGGAAAAGCAATAGTAAAGGAGGCTGGAATTAAATAATGGACAAGAAAATATACAGTAATTTAACAGTTTCATCAGCACCTCATATAGTATCAAACACTGATACGACTAAAATAATGCTGACAGTTCTGATTGCACTTGCTCCGTCATTTGCAATGAGCATATATGTATTCGGACCGAGAGTTATAGCTCTTACACTGGTCTGTCTTGTGGCATGTATGTTTTTTGAATGGGCATATAACAAACTCATGAAAAAACCTCAGACTGTAGGCGATTTGAGTGCTGCAGTAACAGGCGTTCTGATTGCCTTCAACGTGCCTTCAAATCTGCCTTACTGGATTGCAATAATAGGCTGCTTTGTAGCTATAGTTATAGTTAAGCAGCTTTACGGCGGCATAGGTAAAAACCTTGTAAACCCTGCTATTACAGCAAGAATCGTGCTGTTCATAGCATTTGCAACTGAAATGACAACATGGCCTGTTCCTTTCACAGGAGCAGATGCACAGACAGGAGCAACCCCGCTTGGCATACTTGCAGAGGGCGGCGGAGAGCTTCCTTCAAATATGGATATGTTTATGGGATACATAGGCGGTTCAATGGGTGAAGTAAGTGCTCTGATGCTGCTTATCGGAGGACTGTTCCTTATCTGGAGAAAGGTTATCAGCCCTATAATTCCGGCATGCTTTATCGGAACAGTATTCGTATTTGCCCTTATATACTATGCTGCAACAGGCGATGGAAACGCGCTTCAGATGGCGGTATTCCATGTACTTGCAGGTGGCGTTATGCTCGGTGCCTTTTTTATGGCAACAGACTATGTTACAACGCCGATACTTCCTATGGGCAAAGTTATATTCGGTATAGGCTGCGGTGTTATCACAATGCTGATAAGACTGTTTGGTCAGTATCCTGAAGGCGTTTCATTCTCAATTCTTTTGATGAATGTTGTTACTCCTCTGATTGATAACTTCTGCCAGAAAAGAATGTATGGAGGTGCAAAGAAAAATGACAAATAATAAATTTAAGGAATATATTGCACCTACGCTGGTTCTGGTTGTAATCTGCCTTGTTATAACTGGAGCTCTTGCATATATCAACTCAATCACCTCCCCAATAATAGAACAGAATACAAAAGCGGCGGCAGATGAGGCAAGAGCAGAGCTTCTTCCTTCAGCAGATACATTTACACCTTATGACGGTGATCTGGCTGAACTTGAAGCAGGCAAGGTTTTCGTTACAGAATGCTATATTGCAGACAATGATACAGGTATGGTTGTTACTGTTAAATCCAAATCATTTGGCGGACTGCTTACCGAGATGGTAGGAATAGATGCAGAGGGTGCAATTACAGGTGTCAAGGTTACTGCACATTCTGATACTCCGGGTCTTGGTACCAAAGCGCAGGATACAGAATATCTGGCTCAGTATACGGGACTTGACAGCTACAGCGCATTTACAGCCAAAGACGATGAGAATATTGAACATGTCAGTGGTGCGACAATATCGTCAAATGCTGTTCATTACGGTGTATGCGCTGCACTTGAACAATACAAAGAAGTGGGAGGTGCTAACTAATGGAAAACAAAGTAAGTAAACTCGCCATATTAACTAAAGGCATTATCAAGGAAAACCCTGTACTGGTGCTCTTGCTGGGAACATGTCCGACGCTGGCAACCACAAGCTCGACACTTAACGGCCTTGGAATGGGTGTTTCCGCAATGATAGTATTAATCTGCTCCAACGTGGTAATTTCACTGCTTGCAAAGATTATTCCGGACAAAGTAAGAATCCCTTGCTATATCGTAGTAATCGCAGGCTTTGTAACTGTTGTACAGTTTTTACTCCAGGCATTTGTACCGTCCCTTTATGATTCCCTGGGACTGTTCATACCGCTGATAGTTGTAAACTGTATCATACTTGGAAGAGCCGAAATGTTTGCATCCAAAAACAACCCTCTTGATTCCGCTTTAGACGGTATCGGCATGGGTCTTGGATTTACACTTGCACTTGGCGTTATGGGTGCTATCAGAGAAATAATAGGTGCAGGAACAATCCTCGGATTTGCAATTCCTTGGCTTAGTGTTCATCCTATGCTCATAATCGCACTTGCTCCAGGCGGATTCTTTGTATTTGCAATTATGATTGCAGCAATCAATCATTTCACCAAGGGTAAAGGTGTTAAAGGTAGCTTCGATTGCAAGGGCTGTGCAATGGCTTCCATCTGCCAGCAGGAAAAATGCATAGAGGCACTTGAAGAAGAAATTAAGAAAGGAGCTGAAGCATAATGTATTTCACTATATTAGTAGGTATTATCCTTGTGAACAACTATGTACTGGCTCAATTCCTTGGTATATGTCCGTTCCTTGGTGTATCAAAAAAACTCGACTCAGCAGTAGGCATGGGTGTTGCTGTTACATTTGTAATGGTACTGGCTACAGCTGCAACATGGCCTATTATGCAGCTTCTTAACAATCTGGGAATAGGTTATCTGCAGACAATAGTATTCATCCTGATTATAGCTGCTCTTGTTCAGTTTGTTGAAATGGCGCTCAAAAAATTCATACCGTCACTTCATAGAGCACTTGGTGTATATCTGCCGCTCATAACTACAAACTGTGCAGTGCTTGGTGTATGTATTTCAAATATCGATGAAGGATATAACTATGCACAGTCATTAGTAAACTCTGCCGGTGCGGGAATCGGATTCCTGCTTGCAATGATTCTTTTCTCAGGAATGAGAATGAAGCTTGAAGGCAATGATGCTATCCCTAAAGCTTTTCAGGGCGTGCCTATCACACTGGTTACAGCGGCATTCCTGTCACTTGCTTTTATGGGATTTGGCGGTCTTGTAGGATAAGGAGGCGAAACATATGAATATTTTAATTCCTGTATTACTGGTTGTTGCAATCGGTTTTGTGGCAGCTGTTATCCTGACTGTTGCATCAAAGGTTTTTTATGTACCGGTTGACGAGACTGTTGCTAATCTGAGAAACGAGCTTCCGGGAGCCAACTGCGGAGCCTGCGGTTTTGCAGGTTGTGACGATTATGCTGCAGCACTTGGAGCTGACCATAGTGTAGGGACAGCAAAATGTCCTGTAGGCGGCGCTGATCTTGCAGTTAAGCTCGCTGAGGTTCTGGGAGTTGAAGCAGAATCAGCAGAGCCTGTAGTTGCAGTTGTAATGTGTAATGGCAACACAGGGGCGGCAAAGAGCCTGATGGAATATCAGGGACATTCGACATGCAAGGCTGCAAAGCAGCTGTTTGGAGGCGTCAATGTATGCTCCCATGGCTGTCTTGGCTTTGGTGATTGTGAAGCCGTATGTGCCTATGGTGCAATCAGCGTATGTGATGGTGTTGCAGTTGTGAACAGAGAGCTTTGCGTAGGCTGCGGCATGTGTGAAAAAGCATGTCCTAACCATGTTATCAGGATTGCTCCTGCAAAGAACAAAGTCATTGTTCACTGCAGCTCGACTGATCCTGGTGCTAAAACACGAAAAGCATGCACAAATGGCTGCATAGGCTGCAAGAAATGCGAAAAGGTATGCAAGTTCGAAGCAGTTACAATTGAGAACAATCTGGCCTCAATTGATCCTGAAAAATGCAAGAACTGCGGATTGTGCGCCAAAGAATGTCCTACAGGGGCTATCATTAACCTGAGAGCAAAGAGAAAACCTGCAGAGGCGAAGACTGCAGAAGCATAAATTATCTGATAAAGGTAGAGATGGGTAGATGTTAAATCATCAGGCCCATCTTTTTTAGGTATGCAACAAACCTCCATATTCCAACGGTTAGAAGGACAAGTATATATGGGAACATAGGATTCAAACTAAAGACTTAGACGAAAGCTTTGAATATTCTGTTGACAAAAATCGGGGGGGGAGTTAAGATTAAGCTATAAACAATTGGAGAGGGCAAATCTGTCGAAAGGCAGAGACGCAAAGCTAAAGGGCCTAAAGCTCTCACGAGTATGGCAGCCAGTTGCATGAGCTATCATTTAATGGCAATATGCACGGCACCTTTGGAGGTGTCTTTTTTGTTGGCAGATGCTGCCCGGGGAATTAAAACATTTAGAACAAGGAGGGAAAACATGAAGAAATTATTAGCAATAGTCATAAGTATGGCTATGGTAGTAGCTATGATGCCGATGGGGGTGTTTGCGGAGAATGGAGGCGGAAGCGAAGCGAATAGCGAAAATATTACGTGGACGGATGTAGGCACAGCGGATGCGTTCACGAAAGCTTTAGAAGAATCTAGTGACGCGGTTAATATACGATTAACGGACACGATTGAAATAACAGGCCGCGTTAATGTATATAACAAAAATGTGACGATAAATTTAAATGGGAAAAATCTTATTGGAGATAGTTCCTCATCTGGCTGTTTTCTTGTTGTACAGGGAAGCAGATTAGAGTTCACAGGAACTGGCACAGTCAAAGAAAAAGTTGCTGATTATAGGACTATTTATGTTGTAGGATCAAATGATTCGACCAAAACAGATTACACTACATTGATAATAGGCGAAAATGTTACAGTTGAAGGCTATGACTGCATAGGAATTTACGATTTTGGACAAGGATATAAATACGGAATCAAGGTTATTGTAAACGGGACTCTGAATGGAAAGTTGGATACAGGAAGCAATGGAGGTACAGGAGTCCATGTTTATAACACTATGAACGAAACAACTGGCAACATCCCAGAAATCACATTAAGTAGCACGTCAAAAATTACAGCTCAAGCAATTGGTATATATGATGATGGTTATGCAAAATGGAATCTTGCTGGAACAATCGAGGATGATGATAAAACAAGCCAAGGGTTTAACGCATTGCCCCTTAGACAAGGCGAATATACTATTACAGGAGGATATTATTATTCAAACGATAAGTCGAATGACCCAGCTGAGGGATTGAAAGATTCGAACAAGAACTCAGGTGCAGCGATTTGTTTGGCAAGTGATGACACAACTACAAAAACATTAAAAGTTACAATTTCAGGAGGTACATTTGTAAGTGAACAGGGATATGCTCTGCTTGAATGCATCTCGAAATATAAAGGGTACTGGAATGAAAACGATCAATATGTAGTATGCAATCCTAGTGTAGATGCCGCAGCTTCCAGTTACGCTGAACTGTCTATCACAGGCGGCACATTTACAGGAGATGCTGGTGCCATCAAGATAAACGACATGACAGATAAGAAGGTCGTTACTGGCGGAATGTTCAGTTCAGATCCGTCTGCTTATGTAAAAGAAAATACATGCAAAACATCGACAACTGAAGGTGGCAAGACAACTTGGAAAGTCGGTCACACAGAGGTAACGGATGCAGCTGTGGCAGCAACATGCACAGAAACAGGATTGACAGAAGGCAAGCACTGCTCGGTATGCGGAGCGGTTTTGGTTGCGCAGACACCAACCCCTGCAGCAGGTCATGGATATGTACTGCATGAGGCAAAGGCAGCTACATACACAGAGGCTGGAAACTCCGCATATTACTCTTGTGACAAAGGCTGCGGAAAGTATTTTTCGGATACTAATGGCACAGAAATCAAAGAGAACAGCTGGGTTATTCCACAGCTCACACGTTCGAGCAGCAGCTCCAGCACTACTAAGACTGACAGTGTAACGAACACAACGGAGACTACTAAGACTGAGAC
>CAVAON010000015.1:0-36128 GCA_963590215.1 Anaerovoracaceae bacterium
TATATCTCAATACCAAAGGAAAAGATCCTGATGGAGTAAGTGATGAGCTTGTAGCCATGCTCAAATACTTTGAGGAAACAACTGATGGTGCAGCTTTATCATCAGGATATGAGAGGATAGCAAGGCTACATGAGATAGTGTCATCTATCAAGGCAAGTGATGAGATTGGAGTGAAGTATATGAATGCATATGAAGAAAGAATATATGATATGCAGGAGGCCAAGGAGGAAGGCAAAACTGAAGGCTTTGAACAGGGCAGGAGTGAGGGGCTTGAGCTTGGCAGGAGTGAGGGGCTTGAGCTTGGCAGGAGTGAAGGCGAGGCTTCTGGCAGAGCAGAAAGAGAGCTTGAGATGGCTAGGGCTATGAGGGCTAAGAACTATCCTATTGAAGATATTGCAGAGCTTACAGGACTGTCTATAAAAGATATAAATGTATTGTAATGCATGAAAACTGGCAAAGAGATTCCATTAGCCCCTTTTAGGAATATTTGCCTTTATCAGGGCAGCCTATAATATGCCTGCTCATGTAAAGAGCCTTTCACGGCATAAATTCGGTATGGAAATTCAACTAAATATGCGGCCAAAAATTGGCCGCTAAATTTTTTGGAATGGTTACATACCCTCTGTCTTTACTATAGCCCATGTCCCTGTCTTTTTAGAACCCTCACGCTTGATATATCCATTGTCCTTAAGGAAAGTCAGTATCTTACGTATATATCCGTTACTTAAACCGCATTCAGATACCATGGTTTTTATCGTTGCTTCGGGGTGTTTTTTCAAGTAATTATAAATTTTTGTCTGCGCTTCGTTCATCGGTCTGATGTTTTTTTGCCGATAATCGATAAATTCACGGTTAAACGGAATGGTGACATTAACAAAATTGTCTGTAATATCAAATGCCTGAATACCATATTTGCTGATAATAAGCGGAATGCCATGACCGGTTTGCTCTACATAGCCAAGCTGCCCGAATATCTTTTGCAATTTTGCATTGACAGGCCTTGAAATACCTTTGAAAAACTCTTCTTTTGTTAATCCGTTGGCAAGTCCGCCGGTGGAGATGATTTCAATTCTGTTGTTGAAAACATAAACAGCGGGCGGATTCAGTTGCGACCATTTTGTATGCAGACAGGCGTTTTGCCACGCTTCCTTAAACGCTGCAAAGTCGAAAAGCTTGCTTTCCTCACGCTGATGGCTACTCAAAACAATATTAGTATCGTTGATTGCTTCCATGTAACTGAGGACCTGATCCATTGACAGGGCAAGACATTTAAAACCGTATTCATTGCGTTTTATAATTTCACTTTTGTCTTTTCCCCTGAAAGTGACAACTTTAATGGAGATGTTGTTTTTGTCTGCAAGAAGCTCTGCCATCAGGTTATACTGATTATTTCTGTTGTAAAATCCGAGATTCTGCTCGAAGCTGCTTTCGTTGACAGTCAGCCCCTTGGTAGCAAAGATGGTTTTCAATTGTGAAAAAGTCAGATGTTGATTGTCTGCAGGCTGTAACGAAATAATGTCGCTGTTTTCATTTTCCTGCATAATTTTTCGTAATTCAGGAGGTGACAGCTCGCGGTTCTCATCGGCAGAACGGATATAATATCTTCCGAATGCCGAATATGGCTTTTCATTTCCCTGTGCCTGCACCTTTATAACATTCCTTCCGTCAAGCAGTTCAAGGCGTATAACCGGGATAATCTGCGGCTTAATAGAGTTTGCAATTTTTTGAGAAACATCCCTAAGTGAACTGTCTCCAATTTCTTGACCGAGGATATCATCATTGTTTTTCACACCGAAATATAAGGTTCCGTAAGAATGCTTGTTTAGCATAGAGGCAAGAGAGATAATGCCCTCCTTCAACTCTCCTGTGGATTTTTTAAATTCAACTGTTTCAGTTTCATACCCAATGTTCAAATGAAACACCCCTTTTCTTTTATTTGCTACTTTATTTGCTACTCACGCAAGTGGAAAATAAAATACTTTTATATATGCGAATAAAACTTGACATATGACAAGTTTTGCGTGTCATATAAATGTGAGGAGAGGATATAGTGCTGACCTATGAAGAATTTATATGCAGCATCAGAGACGGGCTTGTAACAGCGGAGGCGGCACATATACCGGGCTACTCAAGGCAGAATATTGATGATCTTGTAAGGCGCGGTAAACTTGTGCCGTTTATGTATATGGCGTTTTTTAGAGATTTCATGTCAGTAAAAAATTTTTAATATTTCAGAAGCCGCCTGATTTCCTGCTGGCTTCTGTATTTTTTATTGAGATACAGATTAAATATCTTGCTGCATTCATTGTGAAAATCCTGATAAGCTGGCGGATGACTGGATTAAGGACTATCATCTGACCGTCGAGGATTTTGATATTACCGCAGCTAATCCTGAACTTGCAGAGGTTATCCCGACAGTACTGGATATGGGCGAGGTGTACCAGAGGCTAATCGTTGATACCCTCAGCGCAAATGAGAATTATGTAGAGGGAATTTTGCGGATATACAACGACCCGATTTGTGATGTAATCGATAACTACAACTGCAGTGCGTTTTATAAGTTTGAGCGTAAAGCCCACTACCTTTAGGTGGTGGGTAGTTGACAGGTATTGAAGGTCTCGATAAAGTCAAATTTTCGAACAAGATGCATATCCATTTTTTTAAAACCCATTGCGCTGGAGCTTGCAGCTCCAAACGGGTGGGCAGGACCCAGTATCCCGCCGAAGATGTGAACAATCTTTATTAGTCTGCTGCAGTGCATACCGCGTATTTTGAGTATGGGCATGTACAGATCATCGGGCATTATAATTAAGATATGTCCTGCATCCCTAGTGTCGTATTCTATGCCTCTGATAACGTGAAAATCTCTATACCTTGGATCTTTGCTAAGTTTGTCCCATGTCTTGCAGCCTTTGTAGCTGTTGTGGTCTGCAATCATAAACCCGTCATAACCAAGCGTCATGAATTTGTATGCATACTCCTGAACTGAAACCTTAGAATCAAGAGATCCTTCTTTCGTGTGGCAGTGTAAGTCAAATTTCAATATATTCACCTCTATTGCATGCTCGATTCTGCTGCAAGGAATATTTTTCAATCTTTGAAAATGCTTTTAATGACATGTTGTAAAAGTTTTCGATTTTTTCGGTTATGTCATAAAAATCATATGAATTGTGACTGCTATTCCTGCGGGTTGGTTGCTATTACTGCCTGCATTACCCTGTTTGCCACATCACCTGCGACAACGCTTCCGTAGCCGCCGTTTTCGACAAGCACGATGAAAGCATAAGGATAACCCTCGTTCTTTATAAATCCTGTAAACCACGAATTTGGAGCCTTACCTCCTCCAACCTCCGCGGTGCCGGATTTTGCATATATGTCAAGTCCCGGGAAGTTACCCTCTCCGTAAGTTTTTTCTACGTTGTTTTTCATCATGGACTGTATTTCAAGAGCAGTATCCTCTTCGATAAGATTGCCGGTATGCTTTGTTTTGTATATACCTGCAGGAAGCCCTATTTTGTATTTGACTGTGGATATTATTTTAGGCTCTGCCGCGCTGCCGCCGCCTGCAATCGCCCCCACAAATCTCAAATAGGAGCATGGATTTATGAGATCCTCATATTGTCCTATGCCGGCCCATGCCAGAAACACATTATTGTCATCAGGAAAGCTGAAGCTGCCGGATGCTGTTTGTATGCCATTTACATCTACGGGCTTGTTTAATTCATATTTGTCAACATATTTCTGAAGTGTTTCAGCTCCCACGTCCTGAGCCAGCTGTGCAAATGCTCCGTTGCAGGAGTTTGCCAGTGCGTCATAGAAATTCTGATGACCGTGTACGGCAGGGCATGTGATAGTGTCGGAACCGTAGGTTGCCTTGCCTGTGCAGGTATATTCCCAGCTTTCAAGATTGCTTCTGTTTTCGATTACGGCGGCTGTTGTCACCAGCTTAAATATGGAGCCGGGCACTATTGACGAGGAAAAAAATCTGTTTATATATAGTCCTGAAGTATCATCATTGCTTACCGAAGGCGGATTTTCAGGATCGAAATTAGGAGAGCTTACAAGGCAGATAATGTCGCCGGTTTCGTAGTTGTATACCCCTACGGTGCCGCTTCTGCCTGCAAGAGCCTCGTTGGCGGCTTTGCATATATCTGCGTCTATGGTCAGATAAAGATCACGATTTCCTGAATTATATACCCCCGTAATTATATTGTATCCCACCAGCTTGCTCTGAAATGCGCTTTCAGCAGAGCTGCTGATGCTTCTTTGCCTGTCACCTACTGTATGTACCGTAGCGCGCCGTATAGTTGCATCTTCGTTATAGCTGATGCCGTCTTTGGTGTTTTCGGCAAGCTTCGTACCGTTTACATCATATATCGTACCTGTAGTCAGGTTGCCATCCTTATATATATGCTGATTTGCAGGGTATGATGCCCATGTGCTGCCTTTAACTGCAAATTCGACTATGAATATGCCAAGTCCGAGAACCAGCACAGCAGCGCAGAGCAGACAGAGTATAGCTCTTTTTTCAAGTTTTTTCATCTCCAAAACCCCCTAAAACAAATCATCCCAGCTTTTGACTTCCTGAACCTCAGGTTCCGAATATACATCATCTTTTTCAAGAGGTGCGGCTTTGTATACCTCTATATTCTCTGCAGGTTGAAATTCGTTCTTTTTGGCAAGCCGTACCGCAAAGCTTGCATTCTGCCTTGTGTCTGCGGCCTTGAGAAACGCCAGCAGGCCCCATGAAACCAGCATGCTGGAGCCGCCGTTTGATACAAACGGGAAGGTCACTCCCGTAAGCGGCAGCAGGTCAACCGAGCCGAAAACATTCAGTATTGTCTGCATCAAAAGCATTGTCATTGCAGAGCAGGCGGCAATCGTGTAGAATGTGGAGCGTCCCGCCATTATAGATTGCACTGCAAATACCGAAAGTGTCACTATTGAAATTACAGCAAGAGATGAGATTATGAGTCCCCATTCTTCTGTAAGTACTCCGAAAACAAGGTCTGTATCTGAAGCAAATATCTGATTGAGCCAGCCGTTTCCTGCACCAACACCTACGAGTCCTCCACTGGCCGATGCAACCATGGTTCTTGTTTGTTGAAATCCTGCAGCATCTGCGTATTCCCATACATGTCCCCATGCAGAAAATCTTTCGGCTATGTACGGCTTGAATTTGAGCATAAGCAGGACTCCAGTCACAGCTACAGCTATGATAAGTATGAGCTTGGAGAAATCTCCGGAACGCAGGAAAGATATGACAAGGAATGTCACAAAGAAGATTGCGGCAGTCCCGAAGTCACTCATAAGCGCAAGCGCCCCCAGACAGAATATTGAAAGCCCGACAAACAGGGTTAGATTTTTTCTTGTAAAAAGCTCGTTCAGAGTTGCAGCTCCGGCATAGATAAAGGCAATCTTTACAAACTCCGATGGCTGTATTGAAGTGAATCCGAGGTTGAGCCAGTTTTGTGCTCCATATTCAGAAGTGCCGAAAATCAGGTTAACAAGCAGCAAAAGAACTGCTGCACCTATCATAAATATACGTATGCCTTTTGCCCTGCTTAAATCACGCAGATACCAGCATAAGGCCACAAATACAAACAGTCCCAGCAATATAGCTACAAGCTGTTTGAGGACAGATTCTGGTGCTGCGGAAGCCGTAACTGCAAGGCTGAGTGTCGAGAGGAAAAATGCTATAAGCTCCATTTCAAAGCCTGTCCTGCGAAGTGAGCGCATAAACAGGAAATATGCCCACATGACAACGCAAAGCCCCAGCATACATAAGGGTAATGCAGAGGGGCAGTCCTCGCCCAAGGCTATAACAAGCTGCAATGCAGTCAGTATCTGAAAAAGACTCAGCGCTGCAAGACATGCCCATGGGGAAAGAGGTTTTGACTTTTCCATCCTGTAATTGGTATTGTTTCGCTGTTCCTCAAGGCTGATGGGAAACAGCGTCAGCTGCTCCTCGCCTATGGATATAACATCGCCTATGTTCACGATAGCGGATTTGCGGCGTATTCGTTCGCCGTTGATATATGAGCCGTTTTTGGAGGCCATGTCTGTATATGTCCAGCTACCGTCACGGTTTCTTATGAGGGTGGCATGGTTTCTTGAAACGCTTAGGCTGTCAAGCACCACATCGCAGTTTGCGGCTCTGCCTATTACGTTTTCCCAGTGACTCAGCGGTGTGGAGTTGCCGGTTTCATCCTGAACATATGCCCATATCTCAGATGGATTTTTGGATTTCAGAAGAGAAATGATTGCATGAAGCAGTACGTATACTGCTATAGCAACAAAAACCCATCTGAATATAGTGGTAAGCAGATGCGCGGCGGCAGGCATTTTGTCAAAAAATCCTGCTATGGCTCCGACCACGGCGCCTGATTTCTCTGTTGATACTTCTAAAAAACTCATTCTCTCTCTCCCTCTACCTGAGCCTTATTGACACCTCGCCGGTTGTCAGCGCTTCTATTTGTCCGTCAGGGTATCTTACAATAAGGGCTCCGTTGTTATCGATATCCTCCGCAAAAGCGGCGGCAGGCTCTCTGCCTGTTTTGATAACATTGATATTCTTGCCTGTAATCATTGAACTTTGCCTGTATTCGTCTATAAAATCTCTTGCCTCGATGTCAGATGCAATGTCAAGCAGTTGATTTATAACCTCTGCGGCAAGAGCATTTTTGGAATAATTGCCGGGGATGCCGCCTGCAATATCCCGTATTTCATCGGGGAAGCCTTCGCAGGAGCAGTTGATGCCGATGCCGACAACTATATTTGTAATCTGCCCGCTTTCAAAATCCGTAATGGCTTCAGTAAGTATACCGCATATTTTTTTGCCACCAAGATATAAATCGTTTACCCATTTAATCAGCGGGCGGACGCCACATACTGTCTGTATAGCTCTTTTTACCGCAACAGATGCTGCGGCGGTGATAAGCACAGCTTTTGAAATGTCGAAATCAGGTTTAAGTATTACCGAAAGATATATTCCTTGCCTGTCGGGCGAGTAAAAATTTCTGCCCAGCCTGCCTCTTCCTGCACTTTGGTGCGCTGCAACCACGCATGTGCCATGACAGGCTCCTTCAAGAGCTAAAGCTGCGGCTCTTTTGTTGGTGGAGTCTGTGCTTTGGAAAAAATGAAGAGGAGCGCTGTTTCTAAGGTATAATTCAATGCCTTCTTTTGAGAGTAAATTGCTGTCGCTACAAAGCATATATCCCTTGTTGGTTATGGCGTCGATGTTGTGACCTTCAGTCTGAAGAGTGCGAACAGCCTTCCAAATAGCAGTTCTTGACACGTCAAGAGAATCAGCCATTTTTTCTCCTGAAAGATAAACGCCGCGGTTTGCTTCAAGCAACTTTAATACTTTGTTTTTTACAGACATAAGCTTAACCATCCTTTATATTTCATATATTAACCTTTTTTGAACATGAGGTCAACAAATTAGAAGCAACAGCGCTTCTAATGGAGATAAAAAATGTTCTCAGATATAATATTGCAGCACAACAGGTGTATTTTGCATGAAAAGTATGTGATAATGGAAAATTAGTTTGAAATGACTGCGCTTTTTATATATAATATATGGGTACCTGTAAATCATGAGATGCAGGCTGGCACTAAAATCTAATGGTCGCACATCCGACCTCAAATAAATCGAACGAATTTGAAAAAGGAGAGATTAATATGGCATTTACAGAAGAAGTTGGCATTGACCTTGGGACCGCCAACGTCCTGGTATACATAAAAGGCAAAGGTATAGTTTTGAATGAACCTTCAGTAGTTGCACTAAACAGAGATACGGATGAGATCCTGGCAGTAGGTGAAGAAGCCAAATTGATGCTCGGAAGAACTCCTGCCAACATTATAGCAGTAAGACCTCTTAGAGATGGCGTTATTTCAGATTACGATGTTACTGAGAGAATGCTCAAATATTTCATCAGAAAAAGCTGCGGTACAGGTAGATTTTTCAGACCTAAAATCATGGTATGCGTACCAAGTGGTGTTACAGAAGTAGAGAAAAGAGCAGTAAGAGAAGCAGCTACACAGGCAGGCGGCAAAACTGTATACCTTATGGAGGAACCGGTTGCTGCAGCTATAGGTGCAGGGCTTGACATTTCAAAGCCTGACGGAACTATGGTTATAGATATAGGCGGCGGTACTACAGATGTTGCTGTTATTTCACTTGGCGGCATTGTTGCCAGCGAATCAATCAAGGTGGCCGGAGATAAATTTGATGATTATATAGTAAGATATATGGCCAAGGAACACAACCTTTATATAGGTGAGCGTACAGCCGAGGAGCTCAAAATGAACATCGGCACAGCTTACCCAAGAGAAGAAAGCATTACCATGGAATGCAAAGGAAGAGACAGAGTTACAGGTCTTCCCAAGACTGTAGAGATTACATCAGAGGAAATGATGAAGGCACTCAAAGAACCTCTTGACGCTATAGTTGAAGCAGTTCATATTGTGCTTGAACAGACCCCTCCTGAGCTCGCCGCGGATATCAGCACAAGCGGTATTACAATTACAGGCGGTGGAGCGCTGCTTTATGGAATAGACAGAAGAATACAGGATTCAATAGGCATCGAAGTCAAGATTGCCGAAGAACCTAAAGAATGTGTTGCAAAAGGAACAGGAGAGTCGTTAGAGGAAATCGAAAAGCTTGAAAACAACGCAATGAACAAGAGAAAAGCATACATATAGCAAAAAGCTCTCATTAGGAGAGCTTTTTCACAAATGGGAGCAACTTTAATGAAATTAGAACTTATAGCTACGGCAACCTTTGGTCTTGAAGCGGTGGTAAAACGTGAAATAGAGGCGATGGGATACAAAATATTAAGGTCAGAAGATGCCAAGATAACATATATGGGAGATGAGCGTGCAATAGTAAAGTCAAATCTGTGGCTTCGCAGTGCAGACAGAGTTCTCCTCAAAATGGGAGAGTTCAAAGCCCTGGAGTTTGAAGACCTGTTCCAGCAGACCAAGGCTATCGCATGGGAGGAGATAATTCCTGCAGACGGTAAATTCACTGTGACAGGCACATCAGTGAAATCAAAGCTTCACAGTGTGCCTGCATGTCAGAGCGTAGTCAAAAAAGCTATAGTTGAAAGGCTCAGATCCTTTTATTGCATTGATCATTTTGAAGAAACGGGAGCAGAGTATACAGTCAAAGTCACAATACTAAAAGACAGAGTGACCCTTACAATAGATACGTCAGGTACAGGGCTTCACAAAAGAGGTTACAGAGTGTGCGATGTTGCAGCACCAATCAAAGAAACTCTGGCTGCAGCTATGGTGCAGCTTTCATTCTGGAAAGAGGGCAGGCTGCTTATTGATCCGTGCTGCGGCTCTGGCACCATTCCTATTGAAGCTGCAATGATTGGCAGAAACATAGCTCCCGGGCTCAACCGGAAATTTGCTTCGCAAAGTTGGGATATTATTCCGCCTGAGATTTGGAAGCAGGAACGAAAAGCCGCATTTGAGGCTATAGATTATGATGCTGACATCAGGATACAGGGTTCAGATATCAGTCGGAAGGCGGTTGAAGCTGCTATAGAAAACGCGGCAGAAGCAGGAGTGGATGATTGCATTGAATTCAAAAAGATGGATATTGCAAAGCTTGCAGCAGATGAAGAAGGAGGCATAATCATAACAAACCCACCGTATGGCGAACGAATAGGTGAAAAGGATCAGATAGAAGCCATTTACGGTACATACAAAGGATTCTATAAAAAAAATCCGACATGGTCATTGTTTATGATTACTACTGACAGGGAAGTAGAAAACAAAATTTTCGGGCATCCCGCAAATAGAAGACGCAAGCTGTATAATGGCAGACTGGAAGTATGTTATTATCAGTTTCATGGACAAAAGCCGAACAAAAAATAATGGAGTTAAAAAGCCGCAAGGAGGAATAATATTTATGGCAGTAAATTTAAAAGGAAGAAGTTTTTTGACATTAATGGATTTCACGCCGGAAGAGATCAGATATATGCTTGATCTTGCACATGACCTCAAATCAAAAAAAAGAGCAGGAATAAGGACTGAGTTGTTAAAAGGCAAAAATATAGTTTTGCTGTTTGAAAAAACGTCTACAAGGACGAGATGTTCATTTGAGGTTGCATGTCATGATGAAGGCGGTAATGTGACTTACCTTGATTCAAAATCATCACAGATGGGCAAAAAAGAATCTATTGCTGACACAGCGAGGGTGCTGGGCAGATTCTTTGACGGCATTGAATACAGGGGCTACAGCCAGGAAATTGTAGAAGAGCTTGCAGCCAATGCAGGAGTGCCTGTGTGGAACGGCCTTACAGATATTGATCACCCTACGCAGATACTTGCAGACATGCTCACAATTGAGGAGCATATTGCAAAACCGCTTGACAAGGTTAAAGTTGTGTTTGTTGGTGACATCAGAAATAACATGTCATATGCATGGATGTACGGCTGTGCCAAAATGGGAATGCATTTTGTGGCATATGGCCCTCAGGAGCTGGCAGATCAGGTTGACGGCGATGCGCTTGCAAAAGCACGAGCCGTTGCAAAAACCACAGGAGCTGTTATTGAAGTGAGTACTGATGAATCATGCCTGGAAGGAGCCGATGTAATATATACAGATATATGGGCATCAATGGGAGAAGAAGAACAGATTCCAGAGAGGGTGAAGCTCCTTGCTCCATACAAGGTTACAGGTGAAATGATGGATAAAACGGGAAATCCTGATGTTATATTTTTGCACTGTCTGCCTTCATTCCATAACTTTGAAACAGCTATGGCAAAAGAACAGATGGAGCTGGGATATGATATCAGAGAAGTAACTGATGAGGTGTTCATGTCAAGGCAGTCAAAAGTGTTTGATGAAGCCGAAAACAGGATGCATACAATCAAAGCGGTCATAGTTGCAACAATATCATAAATAAATATTAACCTTTGTCTGAAAGGCTCAAAAAGGCAGCGGAATTTGTTTCCCGTTGCCTTTGAATTTTTTTGATATGTTATTTTTCCAGCCCGTTAAGATAGACATTCTCTTCTTCATAAAGTATATAGGCTTTTTCAAGCAATTTTCCTTTGGCATAATCCGAAAGCAGGGCAAAAGTTCTCAGCAGCTCATGCTCTATCTTAGTCATTGCACTGTAAAAATATACATTGCTAATCAGAGTTTTGTCATCTGCATTGAGTAATGTGTCTGTTTTAACGCCAAAAAAATCAGCCATTTCAATGAGTGTTATCATATCGGGAAGCCTGGAGCCTGATTCATACAGGGCATAAGATGCCCGGCTGAGATTAAAAACCTTTGCCATCTCAAGCTGACTCATGGACTTATGAAGCCTGAGCAGCTTTATATTCTGTGCGAACTGCAATTGTGTATCAAGTCTCATTTTGTACCCTCCCCGATTATGATTTCTTTCAAGTAAAGCGTTTTTGTAAATTCTATAAGGCGGCCCTTTGAAAAAGGCGACAGTTTGCGATAACTAAAAATAAAAGCTTTTTCATTGCTTTTGAGAGAGTCAAAAAATCTCTTTTGAGCGATTATGTCCATGGCATCCTTTTGCAGCATGTCCGAAAGATCAACCTGAAAAAACTCTGCAATTGAAACGGTTGCGGCAAAAGAAGGGGATCTTTGTCCGCCTTCATAGAGTGCATAGGTTTCTCTGTGCATACCAAGTTCGGCGGCAACCTGCTTTTTTGTTAGATCTTTGTATTCTCTCAGAGCCAGCAGGTTTTCTGCAAACCGTTTTAGATATTCTTCATTGTTCATAAAATGCCTCCTTCCTTTACTTTCTAATATATAGTGTAAAAAAAGAGGCAAAATGTTGCAAAAAAACGAAAGGTTTTAAAAAATTCCCCTCAGAGTTCTATTTAGCGCGCCTTACAGTGCGTTTAAGCTGTCTTTAACTGATTGTAAACTTATAACAAATAGAACTTAGAGCGTGAAGGAGGGGAACTCATGAAAAAGCTGGTAGACAATAACACTGTAGGCAGACGGATAAGGCTGAAAAGAGACGCAATGGGAATGACAAGAGACAACCTTGCGGAAGCAATAGACGTAACACCTAAATTCATACAGGATATTGAATATGGCAACAAAGGTATGTCGACTGAAACTCTTGCGAGATTGTCAGAAGCTCTCGGGTTGACAACAGACTATATTCTTAAAGGCATTGTTGACGAAGAAGTGCATGATATTGAACGACAGGCGGTAAAAAACGATATACTCGACTCGCTCAAGGCTTATGACAATGACCAGTTGAAAATAATGGACCAGGTATGCAGATTGTTGGCAGAAGGAAAGCCGTCGGAAGGATATGATGGAAAATAACAGACTCAGCAGAGAGGAAATGTGCGATATGCTTGCAAACAGCAATGGATATCTTAAGAGAATGCTTGCGGTTAAGGGTGCAAGTCCTGATGTACAGGAGGAAATCGCACAGGAAGCTATATTTCAGGGTTATGAAAAACTGCATATGCTTCGCGAGCCGGAAAAGCTCAAGCCGTGGCTTGTCACTGTAGCGTTAAGAATTTTTGCAGGTGAAAATAAGAGAAGTAAAAAATTTGTTTGTGTATATGATGGTAAAGATGTGAAGGAGAATTTTATGGAGCTGCCATCGGGCGAGCCAGATGTTGCTGATGAGATTCTAAGGAATGAAGAAAAAGAATATCTTGCAGGCCTTGTAATGAAGCTGACACACAAAGACAGCACCATAATTATTTTAAAATACAGGGACGATATGAGCCTCAAGGACATAGCCCTTGCTTTGGATATGAATTACAATACAGTGAGAAGCACGCATGCAAGAGCGCTTGAAAAGCTTCGAAATATTGCAGAAGGTAAAACAAAATATCCATAGGACAAATGATCCTGCACGATGGTTTGCTATCTTCAGATGCTTAATATATTTTGTAAAGCATCAGTATTTAGAATTGTTACAAAAGGAGGTTTATATGAGATTATATTTTCGGCCTCCAGTCTTTTTAATTCTCTATGCAGTGATGGGCGTGATACATTCATGAGTATTGCCCATTTTGAGACGGATTCGGGGATTTTTACAGTATCTTTGCCCGTTTGCTTTGCCTGCATCAATAGCCAGAATGCTGCCTTTTGTGCAATCCCGCTATATGATAACAGTTCGAGCTTTTGCTGAAGCATGTAGGTAGCGGAGGCGATTTCCGATGTAAGATTATCCAAAATTCTGATATCCTTTTGCATTAATGCAAGAATGGTTGCCTTTTGGAGCAGCATAAGCGTAACCGGTTCTAAGGAAACAATGTCACATGGGTATTTGCGATTTCGTGAAAAAACTGCGGCCGGACCAATCATTTCACCGGGCTTGCGGATAGAGACATTAACCTGACTTCCATTTGGGAAAGGCTTTTGAGCTTCGACACTACCCTCTAAAATGATGCCGATTTGGTCAGCGCAGTTCATAAAATGAAAAATAGTTTCTCCTTTATCATAATGCTGGATATGATGAGGAGTTTTTTGGAATATTTCGCGCAATTCATCGGCAGGAATGCCGGCAAACAGAGTGCTGGTTTTTAGTGGAGCATAATTGATCATAACTGTAATTGTACCTCCGTTTATAAGATAATTATATTATACACAAAAAAATTTCAAAAGTGTATCTGTAGATACAGATTTATATAAACAAGAAAGATATACTTGCTTCAGAAAGAGCAAAGGAGGAACAGTAGTGAATTATATGGAATGGAAAGACAAAACAGCGGGGTTCGAAACAATTGATGTCAGGGGCATACAAGGTAATTTTTTTCAGGGACTAAAGAAACAGGCAATCCGTCTTGCCAAAGGTGAAGGTCTTGAAATCATTCAGAATTTTGACCCGATTCCTCTTTACGAGGTTATGGAGGGACTTGGGTATGAATATCATACTGAGAAAATCAGCGATACAGAGTATCATGCATACTTTTACAGAATTGAGGTAAAGCAGGAGGAGCAGGATATTCCAATGAGACCGGCAGCATTGACAAATATGCCGCTGATTGATGAAAAGCTTGGTAATATTGCAGTGAGCTTCTGGGATTTGACATGGAATGATGCCAATAGACATTTGCCTTATGAAATCAGATTACTGCTGTCTCTTACCAATGCGGTTGGCGCAGGTAGAATGAGGCAGGCCACAAGAGAGCTGGTAAAAGCATATATTCACGGGCTTCATAGTGAGGCACTTGATGACGTGTTTGAACTGCTTGCATGGAATCAGGGCATCGGATATTTTAGCAGTGAGATTGGACCGTCCACACTTTTTGCTGCATACAAAACCATTAAAAACATGGAAAAGCAGGGGAAAGATCGTGGGGAAATCTGTGAGACACTAAAGGAGAAATTCGGAGAAAAAAACCCGGAAGTTAAAGTATAGAGGATAAGAAAGAGAGGTAATGATTATGAAGTGTGTGGTAAACAGTGGATGCATAGGGTGCGGAATTTGTGAAGGAATCTGTCCGGAAGTGTTTTCTATGACAGATGAAGGTATAGCAAAAGCTATTGAAACAGAAGTGCCTGTTGATAGTGAGGATGCAGCAGCAGAGGCAAAGGAAAGCTGTCCGGTAGGAGCTATTGAGGCTGAATAAAAACTGACTTATATTAAACTGCTGCCCAAAAATGCCGATTGACTCTGTGATTGCCCTGAGTTTGCATTAGAATCAAAAATTATCACTTTACTTTTTGGTAGCAGATAGGTATAATTCTCTTAGAGTTAAATTTTTAACAATGTTTAATTTTTAACATTCATGATACAAACAGTTAGATTAAGAGGAGGATTATAGCATGAAAAAAATCGGTGTATTAGGCACAGGTACAATGGGAGCTGGAATTATTCAGGTACTGGCACAGAATGGTTATGAGGTTGTATTAAGAGCAAGAAGACAGACTTCTGTAGACAACGGTATTGCTACAGTAACTAAAAACCTTGACAAAATGGTCAAAAAAGAAAAAATCACTGAAGACCAGAAAAACGAAATTCTCAGCAGAGTACACGGTTCAACTGATATTGCAATCGTTAAGGATGCTGATTTGATTATTGAAGCTGCTACTGAAAACATGGAAGCAAAAAAAGCTTTGTTCAAGGAACTTGATGAGCTTGTAAAGCCGGAGGCTATTATTGCTACTAATACTTCATCATTATCAATCACAGAGATTGCAGCAGCTACCAACAGACCTGACAAAATCATAGGTATGCATTTCTTTAACCCTGTTCCAGCTATGAAACTGGTAGAGATTATCAAGGGTCTTGCAACATCAGAAGAGACAAAGCAGACAATCTTAGAGCTTACAGCAGCTCTCAAGAAGACTCCTGTAGAAGTTGAAGAAGCTCCTGGCTTTGTAGTAAACAGGATTTTAATTCCTATGATCAATGAAGGTATTGGAATTTTAGCAGACGGAGTTGCTGATGCAGAAGGTATCGATGCAGCTATGAAGCTTGGCGCAAATCATCCGATGGGACCTCTTGAGCTGGGAGATCTGGTTGGTCTTGATGTATGCCTTGCTATTATGGATGTACTTTATACTGAATATGGTGATCCTAAATACAGAGCTCATCCATTGCTGAGAAAGATGGTAAGAGCCAATAAACTTGGAAGAAAAACAGGCGTTGGATTCTACGATTATACTAAATAGTGCTAGAAATTAATGAAAAGGTATATCCAGAAGGGTATGCCTTTTTTTATGCAGAATAGCAGGGTGTTAATTTTTGCAAATTTATCCGTAAATTCGAATTTTATAGTGCGCTTATTTGGTTTTTGTGGTATAATAGACAAAGGCTTGCAATCGAATATCAAATACAAAGGTAAAGGGGCAGGAAATGATACAGACGGCAGGTGTGATAGCAGCACTTATATTAGGGATTATAGGCGGAAGCGGAGCTGTGTATGCATTTAATCATATGCCTGCACAGTGGCTGTGTGATTATGGTGAAGTGCCAATGGAGGATAAGCTTCAGAGGCAGAGGATAAACAGCAGACCGTGGAAGGCATTGTTTTCTGTTTTGCTTGTTGCAGGTGGAGTCAAGCTGGCGGCAGAGGATTTTCTTTTTGCACTGCCTGTTATGGCAGTAATATGGATATTGATAATCATATCTATAGCAGATGCCAAATATATGATAATACCTGATCAGGCAGTTGTTGCGCTTGCAGTATGTGCAGTAGGCTTTGTAAATTATCATGATAATCCTCTTGACATGCTGTATGGTGCGCTTTGCGGCGGCGGAGTGATGATGCTTATGGCACTTGCAGGATGGCTTATTTCAGGGAAAGAAGCTATGGGGTTCGGTGATGTTAAATTCATGACAGCACTTGGATTTATAACCGGGCTTAGAGGGATTATTATAGTTATAATCGGAATGTCAATAATAAGCGCTATGGCGTTTATGGTGTTGATTGCCATGAAAAGAATCAAAAGGACGGACAGTAAACCTCTTGGACCGTATATCAGTGCTGCTGCGGTAATATATATGCTTGTAATATGGTAGAAAAACTCTCCGGCATGTGGTACAATTAAGTATAAATTTTTAGGAGAATTAAAATGATAACGAGTAAACAGAGAAGCTATCTGAAGGGACTTGCGCATGAGCTGGATCCAGTTGTATATATAGGCAAAAACGATGTGACCGAGAATGTAATCAATGAGATAGATACATTGCTGGAGCATAGAGAGCTTGTCAAAGTCAAAATGCAGGAAGGCTGCAGTCTTGACCCTAAGGATGTGGCAAACGAGATTGCTGACATCCTGGGAGCCGAATTCGTTCAGGCTATAGGAAGAAGGTTTGTTCTTTATAGGGAATCCAAAGACAACAAAACTATTATTCTTCCAAGGAGATAGTAATGATAAGGAATATTCTTCTTACGCTGGAATACGACGGCACAGGGTTTCATGGCTGGCAGAGGCAGCCAGGCATAAGAACTGTGCAGGGAGAACTCGAAAGAGTGCTTTCAGTCCTGTGCGGCTGTGATATATCTGTAAACGGCACAAGCAGGACTGATGCAGGTGTACATGCTTTAGGTCAGAGGGCTTCTTTTTCAGGGAATTTTGCCATACCTGTGGAGCGTATTAAAATTGCAGCAAATAACCTCCTTTCGGGAGGTATGAACAAAGCTTCTATGGGAGATATCAGGATATTAAAAGCTGAGGAAATGCCGCAGAATTTTCATGCAAGATTTGATTGTAAAAGTAAAAAATATATCTACAGAATATTAAACAGCAAGGATGCTGATGTTTTTCGCAGAAACTATTGCTGGCATATAGCAGAGCCCCTTGATATAGAAGCAATGCAGGCTGCAGCAGACTGTATTACAGGCACTCATGATTTTGCATGCTTTCAGGCATCCGGCGGTCAGGAGAGAGAAACCACAGTAAGGACAATATATAACCTCGATATATGCAGAGCTGATGATGAGGTAGAAATATCAGTTACAGGTGATGGATTCCTTTACAATATGGTAAGAATAATAGCTGGGACGCTTGTTGAAGCAGGCAAAGGCAGAATGAATCCTTACTTTCTCAGAGAGATAATCGAAAGCAAAGATAGAGCAAAAGCAGGGCCTACAGCACCTCCACAAGGGCTGTATCTTGCACAAATATATTACTAAAAGAAAGGAAAAAAGCAATGGAAAGACCTAGTTGGGATCAATATTTTATGGAGATGGCAGTTCTGACAAGCAGGCGTTCTACATGTATGAGAAGACATGTAGGAGCCGTAATAGTCAGGGACAAGCATATAATTGCGACTGGATATAATGGTGCTCCGAGAAGAATTATGCACTGTGATGAACGTGGCGGTTGCCTCAGAGAAAAACTCGGGATTCCATCAGGCGAGCGTCATGAACTTTGTATGGCTCTTCATGCAGAACAGAACGCTATAATCCAGGCAGCCACTTTAGGGCAGAGCATAGAAGGCGCCACTATTTATGTGACTCATCAGCCATGCGTCATCTGCGCTAAAATGATAATCAATGCAGGCATTAACAGAATAGTTGTAAAAGAAGGTTATCCGGACAAACTTGCAATTGATATGCTTGAAGAAGCCGGTCTTAGAATCATCATGCTGGGGGAATAAATGGAAACAGTCACTCTTAATAATAAAGAATTTTACAAAAAAATGCTCAAAATTGCACTGCCTATAGCAGTGCAGTCTTTGATTGCATGCTCCCTCAATCTTGTAGATAATCTAATGGTGGGATATCTGGGAGAGCTTGAACTTGCAGCAGTAGGAATCGGAGTTCAGATTTATTTCATTCACTGGATGGTACTGTTTGGATTTAACAGTGGCACGGCGACATTTATGGCTCAGTTTTGGGGTACCCGTGATGTCAGAAATATACGAAAGACAGTGGGCTTTGGGATCGTTATAAGTATTGCAGCCGGAATGATTTTTTTTATTGCCGCAATGGCTTTCCCCAAATATATAATAGGGCTTTTTACAGAAGAACAGGAAGTTATTGAGCTTTCTGTAAAGTATGTGAGAACTGCAGCACCCTGTTTTTTGCTGCTTGGTATAACAGAACCGTTTGTTATAGCTTTGAGAGCTACGCAGCAGACGAGAATTCCACTTTATATAAGCCTTGTCGTATTTACAACTAATACTTTTTTGAATTATGTATTTATATTTGGAGCGTTTGGAATGCCAAGGCTTGGGACTACAGGAGCTGCTGTAGGCACATTAGCTGCAAGGACGGTTGAAATGCTGCTTGTGCTTTATGCGGTGTTTGGCAAAAAAAACATAATCTCAGGCAAAGTGAAAGAATTCTTCTCCTTTGACAGAAAGCTTGCAGACAGAGTAGTTAAAAACTCACTTCCTACAACGATTAACGAAACAATGTGGGGCCTGGGACAGTCTGCATATATGGCTGCAATAGGGCACATAGGTGTTACAGCTTATGCAGCAGCACAGGCGAGCAATACAATTGAAAATCTCTTTATAATGGCAGGCTTCAGCATTGGAGATGCAGCCCTTATTCTCATAGGAGAACAGCTTGGTGAAAACAATATAGAAAAAAGCAGAGCCATGGCAAAGAAAATGCTTAGAATTGCATTGATTTTTGGAGTGGTTTTCGGAGCTTTGCTGATAATATGTTCGGGACTGCTTGTGAGCCTGTTTGGCTTCACACAGCTTGGAGCTTTTTACGCAAGGCGCATATTGCTCATATACGGTATATTTATGGTGCTTAACCTCTATAACGGCACCCTTATAACAGGGGTCCTCAGAGGGGGAGGAGATACGAGATTTGCAGCAGTAAGTGAGGTTTCATGCGTATGGCTCATAGCTGTACCTGCGGCTTTTCTTGGCGCAATGGTATTTGAATTGCCGGTATATATTGTAGTTATTCTTGTTAAGTCAGAAAATCTTTTCAAAGCTGCGATTCTCACATGGCGATACAAATCAGGCAAGTGGGCAAAGAATGTAATACAGGGAATTAAATAATTGTATCAGCAGACATGTTTTTCGCAGGTCTGCTGTTTTTATGGCTGAATGTCGAAAATTGTAGAATTATGCTCGAATATAGAGATGTCTGCTACCATCTGGAGAATATATAATTGAAAAAGCTGATAAAAGTCATTATCAAGATGGAGGTGGATATGAATAAGAACTATATTATTATCGAAAACAAGGACCTTGTTGCCAGAGTTTTTTACAAAAATATCATCTATATCGAGCAGTATAGAAGGGAAACTTCCGTGATTACCCAAAAGCGTATTTTCAGGTACAATGCCGTGTTGAGAGATTTATATGAAGAGGTAGACAGCAGGTTCTATATGTGTCACCGAAGCTATATCATTAATTTTGATTATGTGGATTCGATGGAAAATCAATCGATATTCATGTCAAACGGAACAGAGCTTACTGTCTGCAGAGCCAATTACCAGAGGACGAAGAAGGAGTTTGTCAAGTATCTGAAAAAGGAATGAAGAGGCCATCACATAGGGCTTGAGAATTCAGTAAAAGATGTAAAAGCACTTTGTTAAGGTGGGTTTTAACAGAGGCCTTCTTACCCGCCTTTCAAAAGGCACTGGAACGATGTATCTTTTGGCAAAGTAGTAGGTTAAGGTAGCAGATTAATGTATTGATTGGAATTGTCTGAATTGATATAATATTCGATGAAAATAAAGGAAGCAGAATAAAGGAGGAAATTATGCTTAGGAAAATTGGAATTGCAGCTTTGTCTGCTACACTTGCACTGGGGCTTGCTTCCTGTGGAGGCGGCTCAGATTATGGCGAGAATTTTGACAAGTTCGATGCGGCTATAGACATGGACTTTGCAAAAGAAGTAATGATGAGCGTGAGCGAATTCGGAGATGATCCCGTAATGGGCATGCGTTCTGCCGGTTCACCTGCGGAGGAGCAGACACTGGAATATCTCAAAGGAGTGATGGAGGATATAGGTCTTCAGAATATAACGGTGGACGAGACTACAGTTGACGGATGGACCTTCAATGGTGCCAACATTACTTTCAAAAATGCAGATGGCGAAGAACAAAAAATAGACCTTGGGGGTTATCAGACAACCTTGCAGGCAGATAATGAAGAAGTAGAGCTTGTTTATGTAAATGAGGGAACAGCGGCTGATTATGAAGGTCTTGACGTCAAGGACAAGCTGGTGCTGCTTGACGTTGACCAGAATGAAAACTGGTGGATAAACTATCCGGCATATCAGGCAAAAGTTAAAGGTGCCAAAGCTGTTGTAGCTATGTCTGTTTATCCCGAAGAAGGAGGAGACAGAGTAGGCGTACAGGATATATGCGGACCTGCAGATGCGCCGGCGCTTGCTATAAGTGAGGATGACAGCAAGGCACTGCAGGATGCGATTAAGTCATCGGGTGAGGATTCAATAACAGTAACCTTAAATGCTGATTCAAAGGTGACAGAGGATGTAACTTCACATAACCTGTGGGGCGAGATTCCGGGAACAACAGATGAAACCATATTCGTATTTTCGCATATGGACGGATATTTCCATTCAACTTATGATGATGCACAGGGAACAGCTGTTTCAATGGCAATAGCCAAGGCTCTTGTTGAAAGCGAATATACTCCTGACAAAACCATACGCTTCTGTATTCATGGTGCAGAGGAGTGGGGTGTTGCCGGCAATGAGTATGACTGGTCTGCGGGCGCTTATGAAGAAATAGCTACACTTCACCCTGACTGGGTAGATGGTGCATTTGCAATAGTAAATAATGACGGTGGATATACTGTTGAGGGCGAAACATGTGCCGGCACAAGAAGTGCGGTAGAGCTTATAGGGTTTATCAAGGAAAGCATAGGAGGACTTAATGAAGAATCTTCATATGACTGGAGCTATGATACCAATGGAACAGGCACAGAGGATTTCTACTGGACTCTTATGGGAATTCCGTCAATAGTAGCAGGTAGCGGGGAAGGCACTGTTTATGATGACATAGGATACCACTCGACATATGACAGCACAGATGCACAGCCTCTTAATGAGGAGGGATTCAATGATACAATCCGTACATATGGGAAACTTGTAATAGATCTCGATGCAAAAGCGGTGAGACCTTTGAGCTTCACTGACAGAATAAACAACTTTGAAGAAAGCCTTGCAGAAGGAGCCGGCTTTGAAGAAGTATTAGCTGAAGCAAAAGAAGCTGCAGCAGCATTAGAGGCGAAGATGGCTGAAGTTGAGGAATCCGGAGATAAAGAGGCGGCAGTTGAACTGAACAAACAGACTCAGGAAATATACAAAGCTTTGCAGGATGCTCTCGTGGGACTTAATTTCGAGCCGGACAACATAATCAGGCATGAGCTTTATCAGGACAATGTGGCAAATCTTGAAGCAGGCATAGAGGCTCTTGAAGCAGGCAATATTCAGGAGGCATTTGACGAATATCTTTGCAGTATTGACTGGGCATGGTACTATATTTACTTCGATGATGAGACATGCAAGTACATGGAAGATCAGCTGTTTGACAACAGAGAAGGAACATGGGGTGATAACCTTATCAAGTACAGACATTGCGATATAGGCAATGTTATAACAGCTCTTGCTGACAAGTATGATAAAGAGGATGCTGATGTTTCTTCTGAAATAGCTGAGCTTAAAGAACTGAAAAAGTCTCAGGAAGAATATCTTGCAAACACTTATGAGGACGAAAAAGCAGGACTTGAAAAAGCAGTAGAGCTTATGACAGAGTATGCAAAATAGACAGACACACAAAAGTATAAAAATATAATGTTACCACCTGAATCAGATTGTGTTTTGGTTCAGGTGGTTTTCTATGTAAAATACCGGCCTTAAAGCAGCCCATCTGTCTGACAGCCAATGGCTTTTTTTTGAATTTTATAGGCCTCATTTTTTCCAACTTTTTACCCAATGTGTTATAATAAATTTGGTTGGGAATAAAAAACCACTTAATACAAATAGAGATAAGAGGATTTTGCAGGGGAGGTGCAATATGTACACAATAGAGAGAACCATAGGAAGCAGTCATATAGGTGCAGACGGGAATATCAGGATAGGTGCGGCAGTTGATCTGTTTCAGGACTGCTGCGGATTCCAGCTTGACTCATGCGCTGTGACTCAGGAATTTTACAGAAGATGCAATGCGGTGACTTTTCTCCTTTTCAGGCAGATGGACTTCGTCCGTGAGGTCAAATACGGGCAAAAGGTAACAATCGGCACAGAAGTATTCCAGATGAAAGGCACATACGGTATGAGAAATACATTAATGTATGATGAGGAGGGCAATCTCCTTATAGCATGCTATGGAGGCGGTGCGAATGTTAACAGGGCAACTGGGAAACCTGAGGCGATGCCAAAGGATTTGCTTGCCATATATCCACTGGGTCAAAAATATGAGGGGATGGAATATCTGCCAAGGAAAATATCCCTGCCCAGGGAAGTGAAATTTCAGGCTTTGGATAGAATTCCCGTTCATAGGTATCAGATAGATTTTAACGCTCATGTGAACAATGCAAGATATCTGGATATTGCAGAAGATTATCTGCCAGAGAATTTTAAGGTAGCAAGATGCAGAATTGCATACAAACATCCTGCAAAGTATGGAGATTTTATCGTACCGGTAATGTATAGACCGGATGAGGAGAGAATAATCATATCGCTTCAGGACGATGACAGAGAACCTTATGTAAATATAGAGTATACTAAAAAAGAGGAATAATCAAAGCTTTCGATGCTTTGCAGCAAAAATAAATAATATTTGTCTGAAGGCTTCCATATTATTGCTTTTGTAATGATTTGCAAGTATAATATGTTTGTACAAAACTTTGGGAGAGTAATTTATGAATAAATATAACCTAAAAACTTTGCAAAACGGTAGTGACATAAGGGGCATCTCTTTGACTGGAGTTGGAGGGAGTGGTGTGCCTAATCTTCAGGATAAAGAGGCATGCATTCTTTCAAAAGGATTTCTTCAGTGGCTTTGCAGCAAGACAGGGAAAAATCCCTGTGAGCTTACTGTTGCAGTAGGCAGGGATCCACGCATGTCAGGGCAAATGTTGCTCTATGGCATAATAAATGGGCTGGCGCCTTATGGAGTGAAGGTACTGGATTGTGGTCTGGCTTCAACGCCTGCAATGTTCATGTCTACAATATTTGATGAAATTAGAGCAGACGGAGCAATAATGATAACTGCATCACATTTGCCATATGAGCGTAACGGGTTCAAATATTTCACTGCAGATGGTGGCCTTGACAAAAAAGACATTTCTCAGGTAATAGAATTTGCTGAGGCTGATGGTGCAGGACTTGGGAAAGCACAATATGAAGACAAGGCTGTAATTGTCATGGGCAAAAAAACATATCCATCCGAAAAATGCGATCTGATGGAGCTTTATTGCAGGCATCTGAGAGATCTGATTATAAAAGAAACCGATAAAGGTAATAAACCTCTTGAAGGACTTAAAATAGTTGTAGATGCCGGGAATGGCAGTGGTGGATTTTATGCAAAAAATGTGCTTGCTCCTCTTGGGGCTGATATTTCTGCCAGCCAGTATCTTGAGCCTGACGGGACATTCCCTAATCATGCACCTAATCCGGAAAACAAAGAGGCGCTTGATTCAATAGCTTTACAGGTAATATCGACAGGTGCTGACTTTGGACTTATCTTTGACACAGATGTGGATAGAGCTGCTGCAGTAGATGGCAGAGGCAGAGAAATTGCACGAAATGGAATTGTTGCAATGGCTGCGGCCCTGGTTTCTGAGGAGCATCCGGGAACTACAGTGGTTACTGACAGTATTACAAGTACACATCTTACTGATTTTATTGAAAATGAGCTGGGGATGAAGCATCTTAGATTTAAAAGAGGCTACAAAAACGTTATTAACAAAGGTATCGAGCTTAATTTTTCAGGACAGGAATGCTGGCTTGCAATAGAGACATCAGGTCATGCCGCACTCAAAGAGAACTATTTCCTTGATGACGGAGCATATCTTGCAACAAAGATAGTTATCAAAGCAGCAAAGCTTGCAAAAGAAGGCAGGACCATTGATTCAGTGACAGCGAAACTCAAAACTCCTCTTGAAGCCAAAGAATTGAGATTCCCTATAACTTGTGAAAATTTTGCTGCATATGCAGATGAAATACTTGAAGACTTTGAAAAATGGGCCAAAGCTCAGGAGGATATGAAGGTTGTAGTGCCTAATTTTGAAGGAGTCAGAATATCTTTTGACGGAGGATGGTGTCTGCTACGCAAATCGCTACACGATCCTATTATGCCTTTTAATGTAGAGTCTGACAGGGCAGGTGGTGCAGACGAAATTATATCAAAGGTAAAGGAATTTTTAGATGAATATGAGTATGTTGCAATTTAAAGGTTAGGATTATGGAAGAATATATTACATGTGAACAGATGAAGCAGCTTGAGAAAAAAGCAGATAGCGCAGGGCTTTCGTATCTTACTATGATGGAAAATGCCGGCATAGCTGTAGCATCAGCTATAAAAGAATCAGGGAATATGACAGGGAAAAAAGCTGCAATATTTTGTGGCAAAGGTAATAACGGCGGAGACGGCTTTGTAATTGCAAGACTTCTTTCAGACATGAACATGTTTGTAACGGTTGTTCTTGCAGACGGAGAACCTGTAACACCCGATGCGGTTTACAATTACAATCTGCTTCGTGAGTATCCTGTGAAAATAATGGATATACATAATGTAGAGTCGATGAGCAATCCTTCGGCAGATGTTATAGTTGATGCTGTATATGGCACAGGTTTTCATGGCAAGCTCAACGACGAGGGGCTGGTAGCTGTTTATCTTATGAATAGTATGAAAAAGTCAGCAAAGATTTTCTCGGTGGATATACCATCAGGGCTTTGTGGAGATACTGTGACAGGTGAAAAAATCGAAAACATTCCTGTATGTGCAGATTGTACTATAGTGTTTCACAGAAAGAAACCGATACATTTTTGTCGCAATGCCAAGGAATATATGGGAGAGATAATAGTTGCAGATATAGGGATAGATGATGCACTCAAAAAGACCGGGGAATAATCCGGTCTTTGTTTATAGGTTGTCTTTTTTGTCATTTGTATCTGCTGAGAGATAAATTACATCAGAGGAATCAGCATTCTTCTGATTGTGTCTGGTATATCTGTCAGCATTTCTGCTGAAATATATATATGCGGCACTGCCTGCTACAAGCAGTATAAACAACAGAATAAATGGCATGATTTCCTCCTTTACTGATGTAATTTCATGAGATGTATTACATCTCATGACGGCATTAGGCTTTGATATCCTGAATCTGATCATTTAAAGCCTTGATTTCTTCAAGCTTATCATCAATCTGCGCCATTACAGGAGCAATGCCTGCGTCTATTGTCTCGCCGGCTTCTCTCTGCTTGAGATAAAAATCAGCTATATCGCATTTGAGCGATACGATGTCTTTTTCGGCAGATGAAATTTTTGCCTTGAGTTTTGTAACCTCTATAACGTCGCTGCCTTTGTCTACAGCCTTCCCTGCTGCAGTAGTTAGTTTGTCTAAAAGTGCCATAATGTACCTCCTATAATAATGTTCCCATATGTTTAAGCGTGCGTATAAGCTGGCTTGTATAACTTGCTTCATTGTCGTACCATGCGACAACTCTCACCTCATAGATTTTGGTGCCGCATCTTTGAGCCAGAGTCTGTGTGGCATCAAACAGTGAGCCGTAGTTCATGCCGATAATATCGCTTGATACAATTTCCTCTTCTGTATATCCGAAAGATTCGTTTGCTTCTTTTCTCATGATTTCGTTGATGCCCTCAACGCTTACTGTTTCTGTCTCATCTTTGAGAGTTGCATCAAGAATTGTAATTGAACCTGACGGAACAGGAACCCTCTGAGCTGAGCCTATTAGCTTGCCGTCAAGCTCAGGTATTACAAGCCCTATTGCTTTAGCTGCACCTGTGCTGTTTGGAACTATGTTGACAGCACCTGCTCTGGCACGTCTCTTGTTGCCTTTTTTGTGCGGGCTGTCAAGGATTTTCTGATCGCCTGTATATGCGTGGATGGTCGTCATAAATCCTGTTCGCACTTCTCTGTAATCATTGAGAGCCTTGGCCATAGGCGCGAGGCAGTTTGTTGTGCATGATGCTCCCGAAACGATATTGTCATCTTTAGTGAGCTTGTCATGATTAACGCCATAAACGATAGTAGGCAAATCATCACCGGCAGGAGCCGAGATAAGAACCTTTTTGGCACCTGCATCTATATGTGCCTGTGATTTTGATTTTGAAGTAAAAAATCCTGTGCATTCCAGCACGATGTCAATGTCAAGCTCTCCCCATGGCAGTTTTGTAGCATCAGCCTCGCTATAGACAGGCACTCTGATACCGTCTACAATTATAGCTGCATCATCGCTTGTTACCTCGTGATTTTTGAATTGTCCTTGTACTGAGTCATATTTCAGAAGATATGCCAGCATATCAGGGCTTGTAAGATCATTGATAGCAGCAATCTCTATATTCTTATCACCAAACACCTGCCTGAAGGCAAGCCTTCCGATTCTGCCGAAACCATTGATTGCAATCTTCATATCAACAACACCTCCTTCTACCTAAAGTGTATCATTTTTTTGCAAAAGATACAAGAAGGTCAAACGGGACAAATGCATAGGAAAATATATTTTTTGATAAGGGCCTTGTTTACATTTGTTGTTCAAACAACTTTTTAAAAATAAAATAAATGATAAAATCAGAATACTGATTGATAGAAAAACGTATGCGATACAAGAGAAGGACAAAAATGAAAAAATTGAAAAGAGTTTTACTGGTTTTAATTACAATGATGGCAATAGCTGTGCCTGTGTCAGGGTACTCACAGACAGTGGCAGTAAATATAACAGAGCCGTCAAATATAATGTGTCAGGTTACAGGTAGTAGTGATTCCATAAATCTGACATGGTGGATGCCATACAATGCAAATAGCGCTTATGTAGAGTACGGCAGCAGTCCTGACCTTTCGAAAAGCAGTACAGTTAGAGCGGAGCAGGTATACAGCTCTGAAAACAGAGATTACAGAGTATATGAAGCACAGATATTAGGATTACTACCGGACACGGACTATTACTACAGAGTTTCAGGGGGAGATGTGCAGCGGTTTCATAGTGCGGGAAGCAGTGAAAATTTCTCGTTTGTATTTATGGGCGATGCCCAGTACAGCAGATACTTTAAGGAATATGACGAATGGCAGAAGCTACTGGAGCGGTCGTATGAAAAAAACCCTGAAACCGCCTTTTATATAATGGGCGGAGATATGATAAACAACGGGCAGGACAGCCTCGACTGGAATGAATTTTTAAGCCGTGCTTCCTCTGTTTTCGGTAAAGCTCCTGTGGCGTTTGCGGCAGGAAACCATGAATGTAATGACAACAGTCAGGTAAGACCTTTGCTGATGAAAAAACTCTTTGCCATGCCTCAAAACGGGCCGCAGGGTTTTGAAGAGGAATTCTATTCCTTTGAGTATAAGGACTGTCATATTCAGGTTGTAAGCTCTGACATATTTGAAGCGTATCGCAAGGGAAAAATTAAAGAAGAAAATCTTCAAGCAATCAGTGAATGGATTAAAAATGATTTGAACATCTCAAAATGCAAGTGGAAGATAGTAGTAACTCATCACCCTGTTTATACGGTGGTAAGCGATAGAATTTCTGATGCTGTCAAAAGCAACTGGGAGGAGATATTTGCAGATGCAAAAGTTGATTTAGTTCTTTGCGGACATCAACAGGTATATATGCGAACGAAGGAGCTGAAAGGTATTACTTATGTTATGGGAGTATCGGGAGGCAAGCTGTATCCGGCAAAGAGCCTTGACTATATAGCCTCGACGACAGAGTATGTGCCTAATTACCAGAAGATAGAGATAAAAAACAACCATATTAAAGTAACTTCACTTGATGTTAATGATAATATCCTTGACATCTTTACAATATCACAGCGAGGCAAAATACTGCTTTCAGATTTCAAGGCAGTCGCAGGTAAAAACAGAACCGTCAGGGTCTCATGGATATATAACAGCAGAGCAGACGGGTATCAGATAAAGGTATCGACAGACAAGAAATTTGCTAAAAATACAAAGACATATAAGACGTGCAAGAACTATAAGATCTTTAAAAGCCTGAAGAAAAACAAGATCTACTATATAAAAGCAAGAGGTTTTAAAACCGAAAACAAGAAAACTGTTTACGGCAGTTGGACAACGGTTAAAAAAATAAAGAAATAAAGAGAGGCAGAAATGAAAAGAGCAAAGAAAAGAATATTATCGGTTATTTTAACTTTTGCAATGGTGGCGGCGATGATTCCGGCATCGGTATGCATATCATACGGTAGCTCGTCGTGGGACGGCAAAAGTATTGATGTAAGCTGGTTCTCGCCGGGAAGCAGTACATATCATATTTCCACAGGTGCGCAGCTTGCAGGGCTTGCGGCACTAGTAAATGGAACATATAACGAAGGCTGTACAGTGACAGCGGGAGATGCTTCATATATTGCAGCCAACAAGGAAGCAGCAGGCAACGGAGGCAATAATGAGTCAACAAATTCATATACTTACGGATTATATAATTTTGAGGGCAAGACAGTATACCTTGATGCAGATATTGATATGACAGCCGGCAACTATATGCCTATAGGCGGCCAGTATCTGATGACTCGAAATGACACCTCAACCAGAATAGATTCATCCTTTTGCGGTACCTTTGATGGACAAGGATATACGGTAAGCATAAGCTGCGATCGATATTGCTCAGGCAATTACGGAGACGGCTCATCTGTAGCCCTTATAGGGCGTCTTGGAGTTCACGATAATGACAGTAACAGACCCTCCTCTGCAGTAGTTAGAAATGTTACCGTAAGAGGCAGTGTGAATGCCAATAGATCTGTCGGCGGCGTTGTCGGCAAGGTAGGAAGGACATCCTCTGGCGCGGTGATAGAAAACTGCGTAAATTATGCTTCCGTAAGCAGCACAGATTCTAACGGATGCGGCGGAATAGCGGGTTCAGCGTGGAACGGCGGAAGCATTACAAGCTGCTATAATGCAGGTCGTATCAGTACTTCGGGCATGAGTACGGCAGGTGGGATAGCCGGCTCAAACGAGATGACAATTACAAACTGCTATAATGTGGGAACCATAACAGCATCAGATTCTAATCGTGCAATGGGCATAGGCTCGGACAACAAAGGCAGATATACAGTTACAAACTGCTACTGGCTTGAGGGAAGCGCGAGTGGTGGTGGATACTATGTGACTGGGCAGGAAGCAGACGGAGCAATCATGAAAACATCGGAGGAAATGAAAAGTAATGAATTTGTATCCATACTTGGCGGTATGTTTCAAAAAGACAGTGCAGGCAGCAACAGCGGATATCCGGTATTAAGAGCATCAGGCGGGGCATTCTCCGGCGGCGTTGGCACATATGTACCTGTAGAAGAAAAGTTTGACGGTAAGGTTGAGCTTAGTACTGACGATATTTTGGGAGATACAATTATCGACAAACTCATAACGTATGCGGAGCAGAACAAAAGGGACATTGAAATATCAGTAAAAGCAGAGACAGGGAAAAGCCTTGAAAAAATCAGACTGAAAATGCTCAAAAGTTCACTAAAAGAAATATCGGCAAGCAAGGCAGATAGACTGGTTCTCAAAACTGATATGTGCGATATAAGCTTTGACAAGGAAGCAACGGCAGACATTATATCCAAAGCCATAGGTTCGGATATAGTAATAGAGATAAACTTTGCAGGTAAAGCAGGAGATGACGGCATTATCTCAGCTGCGCTGACAGTAACATCGGGGAATATGGAAATAAGAGAGATAGGCGGCAAAATATCTATAAGCAAGATATTGCCGGAAAACACAGAAGGACAGAGCTTATGCATAGCAGAGGTAAAAGACGATGGAGAGGTTAAAATAAACGGGGGAGTGACCGTAGGCGGAGATAAAACAAAAACTGCTGAGTTTGAAATAAAGCCACAGGCAACATACACTCTTATATCACAGGAAACCGCTGAGAGCATACTGAAAGCGTACAGAACTGGTGTGGCAAAGGCTCTTGCGGGAGAAATATATATAAGCACTTCCGCAAAGAAAATCTCCAAAGGGAAAATCAGAATTACAGCCAAAGCAGACCTTTCGGATATCAAAAAAGCGGGATATACGGTTAAATATAAATATTACAGATCTGTAAAGAAATCATCGGGATATAAGCTGATTAAGACTTCTTCATCGAATACATACAAATATAGCGGCGCCAAAAAGGGCAAGAGATACTATTACAAAGTGAAAGTATATGTATATGACAACGGCAAAACAGCAGCTAAAACAGTCCTGCAACAGTCAGGTGCAGCATCAGCCAGAAGATGACAGGTTGACCTCGAGTGCAGAAGGTAAAAAGCTTAAATAAGGTAATTTGTTACAAGTAAAGCAGAGGATACAGAGGTGTTCTCTGCTTTTTTCACAAACTTTTTGTATATTTAGTGTTTGACAAACAACAGTTAAAGAAATGCTGAAATTTCAATAAAAACAGCTGTATTATGGTAGGAAGAGTATATGTATTTAACAAATATATGTGAAAAAGTAGGCAAGAATATAACGATGCAATGTTGAGCAAACAACAGATAAAGAAGGAAAAATAGTATAGTTTATTGCTCAGTAGTATAGAATGACGGGGGGAGATAAAGTCGCGAAAAGGGACTTTATTTTTATGCACAAATACTTATAATTGGTTAGTTAAAGGAGGAAAAAATGAAGAGTATAGCGAGGAAATCTCTGGCAATACTGCTTTCGCTTGCAGTAATAGTATCAATGTTGCCGGGATTTGCACTTACTGCTCATGCAGAAGACCACATATGGCAGGGTGACGGAAATGAAAATAATCCGTACCTTGTGTCAAGTGAGGCAGATCTGCTTGAAATGCAGGAATCAGGACAAAAATATAATGGTAAATACTTTAAGGTTACTGAAGATATCACAGTAACAAACGAGGGATTTATCGGTATAGGTAATTCATCAAACCCTTTTAAAGGTAACTTTGATGGTGATAGTAAGACAATTACTCTTGGAATCGAGGTAGGGGCATCTAACGTAGGTCTATTTGGATATCTCGGCTCAGGAGCAGTTATTGAGGATGTAACCGTTGAGGGAAGCGTTACAGGTAATTGTAACGTGGGAGGTATCGCAGGCTATAACAATGGTGGAACTATCAGAAACTGCATTTCAAAAGCAGTTATAATGACATCGGATAATAGTGGTGGAGCAGGTGGTATTGTCGGCAATATGACAGGCGGCACTATTGAAAGGTGTACCAATAAAGGAAACCTTATTGCAGGATTTACTTCTACTTCAGGTAGTTCAAAAATAAACTTTGGCGGTATCGTTGGTGTTGTACAGACTAATAATAATAACATTATATCGGACTGCCACAACGAAGGAAATATAAACAGCCACGTAGTAGATGAAGATGGAGACAAAACTCCTGACACGGATGAGAATGGGAAGATCAAAACAGAAGCTGGAATACCTTCAGTGGCAGGCGTTGCAGGTATTGTGGGCAAGGTTAGTAAAACTACAATCATAGAAGACTGCTCTAACAGCGGCAATGTATGCGCTACAGGAACAAGTGGTAACAGTAGCGGTGGTGGTGGTGTTGCAGGTATTGTCGGATATTTAGGAGCAGCAGGCAGTGCTGTCGAAAGATGCTCTAATACAGGTGAAATAACAGGAAGAAGTGCAAGTAATGCATATACAGGTGGTGTAATTGGCAGCATGGCGGATAAGGTTAGTGTTTGCCAGTCGTTTAATAGGGGCAAAGTTACAGCTGCCGGTGGATATGTAGGAGGCATTGCAGGATATATGGCTACTAAAGAAGCCTCAATAAAATCCTGCTATAATGGCGGAGCAGTGAGTACCTCCGGAAGTAATATGCCGGGAGGAATATTAGGATACCATTATGCAACATATAGCCCAAAAGGGTATATATTAAATTGCTATAGTTATGGAGAAATTAAGGCAAAAAATGATGGATCTGGAGCCGGGATTATAGGCAAGGCATATTCTACAACCATAAATTCCACATATATAAATAGCAATACATATTTGACAGATACAGCATCAAAGGGTATAGGCAATGTAACAAGTGATGCAGAAGGATATAGCTCATCTAATGAAGACGGGATTTTAAGCGTGGTAGGCAGCAGTGACTATCAGGAGGATCTGACTCCTGAAATAAACAGCGGATTTCCTATACTATGCTGGCAGAACCCAAATGCAGCTTATTCTCTTGCCTTCAATGTAACAGATAAAGAGGTGTCAACAAAATCACTTAAAGATGCGGCTGTTAAAGTTACAAAGGACGGTGCAGAACAGAGTTCAGAGGAAGACGGAAGCTATAAGCTTGCGCCGGGAACATATAGCTATGAAGTATCAAGACCAGGATATGAGACAAAGACGGGCGATGTTACACTTAAAAAATCATCAAAAGCTGTAGATGTAGAACTTACATCAGTTAAGCATGACTATGTTATAAAGGTTACACCGGCGGATGCAAAGCTTGAAGTTACAAATGAAAATGCCCCGGATATAGATGAACCTGAAAAAGCGGTAAATGATAACACGGCTACATACACATACAAACTGGCTGATAAGAATGCTTATGGAAAATACAGCTATTCACTGTCAAAATACGGCTATGACAGAGTATCAGGAGAACTTGAAGCCACAGGAACAGATGATGAAACCTCTGTAACAATGGCAACGTCAACAACATATAGTTGCACATTTAAAGTAGCTCCAAACAATGCAAAGGTTACGCTTGTAAATAGTGAGTACAATGTAACTGTTGCAGCTGACAAGACAGAGGATGGAGTATGGACATACAGCCTTATACCCGGAGCATATACATACAAGGTTAAGGCATCAGGATACACAACTAAAGAAGGCACATTAAATATAGAGGACAAGGCAGTCAGCGAGACTGTCAGCCTTGATGAAAAGACATGCTGGGATGGCACCAGTATAGATACAGATTGGTATAATGATAAAGATACAAGCTTTGATATTAGTGAACCTGAGGAGCTTGCAGGTCTTGCACAGCTTGTTAATAGTGGTAAAACTTTTGAGGGCAAGACAATCAACCTTACTAAGGATATTGATTTAGGTGCCAAACATAATTGGACTCAAATCGGTTGTAAGCCTGGAAAAAGTGCAAGTGATATTACATTTAAAGGTGCTTTTAATGGACAGAATCATAAAATAATAAACTTATATATAGATGGTTCCAACAAATTTTATCTTGGATTGTTTGGCTGTATTGACGGTGCTACTATAAAAAATATGATCCTTGAAAATGTTGATATTACTGATACACAGTGTGCACAGCCTGTTGGAGCATTAGTGGCGCAAGCATCTAACTCGTATATAAGTAATATCATAGTATGCGGGGCAATCAAAGAATTCAAAGAAAACAAAGGTAAGTATTATGGAGGTATCGCAGGCAGCCTTAATGGAAAAACAACAGTTATTGATTGCATTAATTATGCGGATGTAACAGGAGCATATCAGCTTGGTGGCATTGCAGGCAGAACTTATTCAGGCAACAATAACAAAATTATAAGATGTATAAACAATGGGAAAATCACAGGAACTGCTACTGGGTCTACTCTAACTTATGCAGCAGGTGGAATCGTTGGTTATTTAAATAAGACTGGTGATGAAGTTAAGTATTGCATTAATAAAGGTGATGTAACAGGAACAGATCCAGCATTAGGCGGAATTGCAGGAAATCTGGGTAGTTCGAATGAATTAAAGATTACCAATTGCTATAACACAGGTGCGGTTAAGAGCACTAATGCTAAAAGTTATGTAGGCGGTATAATCGGATATATAAGCAACAGTTCTGCATATATACAGAATTGCTACAACATTGGAGAGTTGACAATAGATGCCGAGACCACAACTAAGAATATAGGCGGTATTATAGGATATCAGTCATTTGCTGCAGTTAATACTGCATATTTCACAAATAACTATTATAAGGCGAATGACAACTATAAGGGGAGCAGAGGTAAAGATAATGCTTTTGATAGTGAAGGCGCATTTGCATCCTTTGAAAGTACAGTTGCAGCGGATAGCCTTGGTAGCGCATATAGTGAAGATGTTAGGGATGGAGAATCATATAAATATAACGGAGGCTATCCTATCCTGAGATGGCAGAATCCTGACTCACTGTATGATGTTAAATTTGTATCTGAGTATGACAGTAATTACAATCTTGATAAGGGAAGCAGCATTACGGTGCTTGTAAAAGACAGCAAAGGTGACGATATTACTGTAACAGGTGAAACAGCGAAGCTTCCAAACGGAAAATACACTTACACTGTCAAGCAAAATGGATACAAAGATGTTACAGGAAGTTTGACTGTTGACAGAGAAAGCTTTGAGCAGAAAGTAGCCTTTGAGGCAATAAAATACACCTATGCTTTTGAAATTGAAGAGGGTGCAGACTTTGATCTCGTAATGGTTACAGAAGATGGTGAAGATAATATTGAAATTGCCAGACCTGAATATGCAGATGGCAAGTATACATATGAGCTGTACAACGGTAAATATGAATATACAGCAAATAAACTGGGCAAAGGAAGCGAAACCGGAGAGATTATTGTTTCATATGAGGGCGGAGAAAAAGAAATCACCCTTAAGGCAAAAGAAGCCGCAACAGTAACATTCACAGTTACTGCGCCGGCAGGCAGCAGCTTCAAAGATAATGACCCTGTAGTATCTATAAAAAACAATGATGAAGGTGGTTATTATCAGGGAGACCTGATGGGTGAATACGATAGTAAGAGTAGTATTTCGGAGGGTCTTAAATTCCCTGTAGGAAGCTATACATATACGATAAAAGCTGACGGATTTGCAACAGTGACAGGCGATTTTGAAGTTGCAAAAGACAAGAATGTAGAAATCACAAAAGAGCTTGAAATTAAGACAGGCTGGGGCGGAGCAGAGGATGTCGAAACCGACTGGTATGAAGATCATCAGAACGAATCAGTATATATAATTTCAAATGAATCACAGCTTGCAGGACTTGCGAAACTGGTAAATGACGGCACCAGCACGTTTGCAGGCAAAACTGTAAAGCTTGCAAGGAATATGGATCTTGCGGATAATCCTTGGACACCGATTGGCGGATATGCTGTAAGCGGAGCAAAGGCTTTCAGCGGTACTTTTGATGGTCAAGGCTATAGTATAATTATTAGTAGCGGAGAATTTGTAAATAATGAGACTAGCTTTGGTGTATTTGGATACCTGAAGGATGCAACCGTTAAGAATCTTATTTTAAACGGAGAAGCGGAAGTAACAGCGCAAAATGAATCCACAACTTTCTCAACAATATACGTCGGAGCTTTGGCCGGATATGCAGGAAATAGCAAGATTGAAAACTGTTCAAATCAGATGGAATTTAATGTCTCATATACAACTAAAGGATCTGTAATTCTTGATATAGGTGGCCTTGTAGGCTGGTCTGTAGGCACAAGCTACAGCAAATGCAATAATATTGAAGATATAACAGGCGAAATTGATACAACAGCGCGTGTAGGAATGTGCTATATAGGAGGTATAGCAGGATATAATAACAGTGCTCAGTCAAATGCCCAG
>CAVAON010000016.1:0-33467 GCA_963590215.1 Anaerovoracaceae bacterium
CATTCCGGTGAAATGCCTCAAATCATTCCGGTGAAATGCCTCAAATCATTCCGGTGAAATGCCTCAAATCATTCCGGTTTGCCTTGACAAACGTTGAAATATCAACTATAATAGTTCAAAGCAAAAACAGGAGAAATAATAGTTATTTTATTGCATTGATGGAGGTGCGTTTTGAACTATAAACATAGGATTGTTGATGAGGAGCTTGATTTGAGATTAGAATCCTTCGGAGCGACATTGATTGTTGGCCCGAAAGGCTGTGGCAAGACTACATCTGCAAAGCAAAAAGCAAAAAGTTTCATAGAATTTCAGGATGAGGAGCAAAGGGATGCTCTTCTTGCAATTGCAGAGGTATTGCCCTCTAAGCTTTTAGTTGGTGAAAAACCCCGACTGTTTGATGAATGGCAGGATGCACCTAAGCTTTGGGGCACAATTAGAAAGTCCGTTGATGATATAGGGGAAAATGGCCTTTACATCCTTACCGGTTCATCTTCAAGGGATGTTCCTAAGCCTCATACAGGTACACTTCGTATCAGTCAGCTGAAAATGTATCCGATGAGCCTTTATGAAAGTGAAGAATCCAACGGAACAGTTTCGCTTAAAAAACTGTTTGATAATCCGGAAGAATTTGACGGGTGCATTTCTAATCTTACAATGGATGATATTATTTTTGCAATCTGTCGTGGAGGCTGGCCCAAAAGTATTTTAAACAAAACAAATCGTTCAAAATTAGCGGTAGCAAAGGATTTATACCGTCAGACATATAGCGTGGATATCGGCAATATAGATGGGATTAAACGAAATCCGAGATGGGCCCAGGCGATTTTGCAATCATATAGCAGAAATATCTGCACACTTGCGGAAACCAAGACTATATTCGGTGATGTTAATGCCAATTTTGATATTGGACAAACGATGTTCTTTGAATACTTGCAGGCACTTGAACAGTTGTATATTATTGAGGACATTGATGCCTGGTGTCCGGCAATCCGTTCGAAGAGTTCCATTCGCTCCTCTAAGAAACGAAATTTAATTGACCCATCGCTTGCAGTTGCCGCTTTGGGGCTTTCGCCAGATTATTTTAATACGGATTTTAAGACATTGGGCTTTCTGTTTGAGTCTTTGTGTATACGTGATCTCAAAATCTACTCTTCAGCTTTTGATGGAATGGTAAGCTATTACCATGACAGATATGGCCTTGAAGCAGACTGCGTGTTGCACCTGAATGATGGGAGATATGCTTTAATTGAGTTCAAACTTGGCAGTAATGCGATTGATGACGGTGCCAGACATTTGAATCGGATTGAGGAACTTGTAAAGGAATATAATAAGAAGGAGAAACAATGTCAGCTCAGAATTCCTGACTTGAAAATTGTTATCACAGGTACGCAATACGGATATAGACGTCCTGATGGCGTGCTTGTTGTTCCAATTGGATGTTTGAAGGATTGATTCGCTGACAATGGCAACTTGCCTGAGAAACTCGGCAGCTTTTTTGCCAGTTTATTTTCAGTTTATTTTCAGACGGTATAATACAGTTTGGATTTTTAGCAAAAGGAGTACATATGACAAAAAAGAAAAAACCGCTAATCAATTCAGCACATTATCTTTCAGCCGCCAGATTTGACATATGGCTGAGACTGCTGTTTAAGAATATCAAAGATATATCGCCGGGAAAAATCCCCCAGGTTATATACATCACGATTATGAGTCTGATACTTTTTCCGTTTGCATTACTGGAGCTTCTCGTAATGTATATACCGATAAAACTGACAAAGATAAAAGCCCCGCCGGTACATATAATTGGAATATGGAGGTCAGGAACCACCAATGTGCAGTATACAATGTCAAGAGATCCTCAGTTTGGATGGCTTGATCCTGTGAGCACTGTTACTTTTAACAACAGCATACTGCTTGGCTGGCTTTTGAAATATGCACAGAAAAAAATCCTGGTCGATGCAAGGCCTATGGATAACATGGAATACAGATTGGATCTCCCTATGGAGGATTTATATGCACTTTCCACATATACAACTCATTCATTCAATCACATGATGGTATTTCCCAAAAACTATAGAGAATACCTTTCGACTCTGTATACCGATGAAATGAGCGACAAATGGCAAAGAGAATGGGAGCGCAAATATGATTTTCTTCTCAAAAAAACAACACTTATCAAACGCGGCAGACAGCTCATATTAAAAAGCCCGGATAATTCCTGCAATGTTGATAAGCTGACTGAGAACTATCCGGGAAGCAAATTCATACTTATAAGCAGGAATCCATACAAGATAGTCCCGTCGGTAATCAAGGCTCTGACATCTATGATGGATATTATGAGTCTTGAAGGCATGGTAGACAATGACTTTATTGAAAATGCAGCGATAGAGGTGTTCAAAAAAATGAACATAAAAATGTTTAAGGATATCGAGGACATTCCTGAGGGAGACATAGTGAAGATAACACATGAGAGCTTTGTGAAATCTCCGATTGAGAATATGAAATACATATATGAAACACTTCATATTGACGGTTTTGACAAAGCCAGACCGTATTTTGAAGACTATCAGAACAGCCAGAAGGGTTACAAACCCAACAAACTCGTGCTAAACCCTTCTCTTAAACAGAAGATAAATCGTGAGCTTAAATTTTATTTTGATTACTTTGGATATGAAATAGAGGAATAACAATGTCACAATTAACACATCTTGATAAACTCGAGGCAGAAGCAATATATATAATGAGGGAGGTTGCAGCTGAGTGTGAAAAACCTGTAATGCTTTATTCAATAGGCAAAGACAGTTCAGTAATGCTTCATATTGCAATGAAAGCTTTTTATCCCGAAAAACCGCCGTTCCCTTTCATGCATATTGATACTACATGGAAATTCAGAGAAATGACACAGTTTCGTGACCGCAAGGCAAAGGAACTTGGAATTGAAATGATTGTATATCGCAATGAGGATGGTATTGCAAGAGGTATTAATCCCTTTGAACATGGAGCTGCATATACTGATATTATGAAGACACAGGCTTTAAAGGATGCTCTTGACAAGTATGGATTTACTGCCGCATTTGGAGGCGGCAGACGTGACGAAGAAAAATCCCGGGCCAAGGAAAGAATCTTTTCCTTTAGAAACAGCGCTCATGTATGGGATCCCAAGAACCAGCGGCCTGAGATGTGGAAGCTGTTTAATACAAGCATCAACAAAGGTGAGAGTATCAGAGTATTCCCTCTTTCAAACTGGACAGAAAAAGACATATGGCAATATATCAAAAGAGAAAGCATAGACATAGTACCCCTTTATTTTGCTAAAGAAAGACCGGTAGTCGAAAAAGACGGAAATATTATCATGATAGATGATGATCGTATCAGAAAATATCTCGGACCTGATGATAAAATAGTAACAAAAAAGGTTCGTTTCAGAACATTAGGCTGCTATCCTCTGACAGGCGGATGTGAATCAGATGCTGATACACTTGATAAAATAATAGAGGAGACCTTAGGAGCCGTAAATTCAGAGAGAACCAGCAGAGTCATAGATCATGAGGCGGCAGGCAGCATGGAAAGACGCAAAAGGGAGGGATATTTCTAATGGCAGATTTACTCAAATTCATAACCTGCGGCAGCGTAGATGACGGCAAATCCACCCTTATAGGGCACATGCTATATGATGCCAAGCTTATATTCACAGATCAGGAAAGAGCTCTTGAGCTTGACAGTAAAGTCGGCAGTGCAGGTGGAGGCATAGATTACTCTCTGCTCCTTGACGGACTTATGGCAGAGCGGGAGCAGGGCATCACAATAGATGTGGCATACAGATATTTTACAACCGAAAAAAGGAGCTTCATAGTCGCAGATACTCCGGGGCATGAAGAATATACAAGAAATATGGCTGTAGGTGCATCATTTGCAGACCTTGCAGTAATACTTGTTGATGCTTCCCAGGGAGTTCTGGTGCAGACAAGAAGACATGCACGGATATGCTCATTGATGGGCATACGCCATTTTGTGATTGCTGTAAACAAAATGGACCTTATAGATTACAGCAAAGACGGCTTTGACGAAATTGTATCAGCAATAAACGAATTCTTTGCTGAATTTTCATATGAGACCCTGCAGATTATACCTGTATCGGCGACCATTGGCGACAATATAACAGAGAAGTCTGAGAATATGAAATGGTATACAGATGCACCTTTGCTTGAATATCTCGAAAATGTAAATGTCACAGCTGAGGATGCAGAAGATGCTTTTATCATGCCTGTGCAGAGAGTATCAAGACCTGATCATACATTCAGAGGATTTCAGGGGCAGATAGAGGCGGGCAAAGTTACATCAGGAGACGAAGTTTTATCTTTGCCAAGCGGTGAAAAAGCAAAGGTAAAAAGAATAATTGCTGCGGGAAAGGACGTTGAAGAAGCCGTAAAAGGTCAACCTGTATCCCTGCAGCTTGATAGAGAGATAGATGTTTCAAGAGGCTGCGTTCTGTCTTCATCAAATGCATTGCAGATAAGCAATCTGTTTACAGCAGATATACTGTGGATGGATGAAGACAGGCTCGTAGCAGGTAGAAACTATCTGTTGAAGATTGGAACCAAAACACTTCCGGCATCAGTGATGAACATCAAATACAAGGTGGATGTAAACAGCGGGCTTCATATAGAGGCAGATACTCTTGTCAAAAATGAAATGGCAAGCTGTGATATATCAGTATCAGATAAAATTGTGCTCACACCTTTTGATGAAAACAGAGCAATGGGCAGCTTCATTCTAATAGATGTTGTGACGCATATGACATCTGCGTGTGGAGTTGTGAGACATACTCTCAGACGAGCGGACAACCTGACGTGGCACAACATGGATATAACGAGGGAAACAAGAGCTGCAGCTCTCGGACAGAAGCCGTTCACACTGTGGTTTACAGGACTTTCCGGCTCAGGCAAATCAACTGTTGCCAATGAGGTTGAAAAACGCCTTGTATCAATGGGAAAGCATACAATGCTTCTTGATGGTGACAATGTAAGGATGGGGCTAAACAAAAATCTTGGATTTACCGAAGCTGACAGAGTAGAAAACATCAGGCGCATAGCAGAGGTTTCAAAGCTTATGAACGACGCCGGCCTTATAGTTCTTACATCATTTATATCACCATATGAGGCAGACCGTCAGAATGCGGCAGATATAATCGGGGAAGGCTTCGTAGAAGTATATATAAGCACATCTCTTGAGGAATGTGAAAAAAGAGATGTAAAAGGCCTTTACAAAAAAGCCAGAACAGGAGAAATCCCTAATTTTACAGGAATATCAAGCAAATATGAAGCTCCGATATCTCCGGATGTGACTGTGGATACTGAAAACCTGTCTGTGGATGAGGCTGTGGATGCTGTGATGGCTCAGATAGAGAAATACCTGTAACAAGGAGGAAACAAAAATGAAAAAACTTATTGCACTTGTCTTGTGCATTGCAATGACTTTAGGTGTGCTCTGCTCCTGTGGAGGCAAAGAGACAGCCTCAAATGAAGTGAGAATTGCATACTTTCCGAATATAACTCACGCTCAGGCACTTTATATGAAGGACCAGGGCTTGCTCGAGGAGACTTTGGGTGATGAATACAGTGTTAACTGGACTGCATTCAATGCAGGACCTGCAGAAGTGGAGGCGCTGTTTGCGGGTGAGATAGATATAGGGTATATAGGACCTGTTCCTGCGATAAATGCAAATGTTAAATCTGATGGAGATGTCGTTATAATTGCAAATGCATGTGATGCGGGGGCTGTCCTTTTGAAGAGCGCAGACTCGGATATTGAATCAGTTGCAGACCTGGACGGCAAAAAAGTTTCGGTACCGCAGCTTGGCAACACTCAGCATCTGTCACTGCTTGATCTTCTGACAAAAAACGGGCTCAAACCGGTTTCTGAAGGAGGCACCGTTGATATAGTTGAAGTTGAAAATGCAGATGTGCAGACCATGTTTGACAATGGCAGTATAAGTGCTGCAATAGTACCTGAGCCATGGGGCAGCATACTTGAGGATAAATGCAGTGCCAAAGTTGTGCTTGACTACGATGAAATTATGGCAGGCGGTGATTATCCTACAGCAGTCGTAGTTGTGCGAAAGGATTTTCTTGAGGCAAATCCTGATGTTGTAGAGGCTTTTTTGCAGGCACATCTTGATGCCACAGAATATATAAATACACAGGATAAGGATGCTGTGGACATAGTCTGCGGACAGATAGAAGAAGCTACAGGCAAGACATATGAAGCATCTGTTATAGAGAGTGCTTTTTCAAGACTCAACATAACTTCAGATATAGCAGAGGATGCACTTGATGAATTTGCACGGATTGGTGTTGAACAGGGGTTTGTTGCGACAGAACCGGATGAAGGATATGTTGATACAACTATTCTCAAATCACTTGAACAGAGGTAAAAACAATGCTGAAAACAGAAAGCCTTTCAAAAACATTTAAAAATGCGTCAGAGCCTGCACTGTCGGATATAAACCTGGAGATAAAAGACGGAGAGTTTGTATGCATAGTAGGTCCGTCGGGCTGTGGTAAATCCACCTTGCTAAACCTTATAGCAGGACTTGAAACGCCGACAGAAGGCAGAATAGTACTTGACGGTAAAGAAGTTAAAGGCCCTGGAGCAGACAGAGTTGTTATGTTTCAGGAGCCGGCGCTTTATCCGTGGCTTAATGTTATAGATAATGTAAAATTCGGCATGAAGCTTGCCGGAATATCGAAAGCGGAGAGAGAAAAAAGAGCAGAGAAATATCTTAAAATGGTGCATTTGTGGGATTTTAAGGAATATGCAATTCATGAGCTTTCCGGCGGCATGAAGCAGCGTACGGCCCTTGCCAGGGCGCTTACCATGGACAGTAAGATAATGCTTATGGATGAACCTTTTTCAGCACTTGACAAACAGACAATAAACAAACTGCGTGCAGAGCTTGAAGCTATTTGGGAGGAAACAGGCAGAACCATAATATATGTTACACACAGCGTTGAAGAGGCTCTGTATTTTGCAGACAGAATTTTCATTCTGGCAGACAGACCCGGAGTTGTCAAAAGCATAGTGGAAATAGATTTGCCGAGGCCAAGACAGCTTGACTCGGAAGAGTTTGTTGATATAAGGAAGCATTTGCTTGACGGATTAAAAGTAGAGGTGGAGAAGATTGAAAAAGAGGAATATGACAGAGTTTAGCATAAAGGATGTTTTCTTTTTTATAGCCCTTATCGTTATCTGGCAGGCAGTCGCATCTCTGGGAGCTGATGTATTTGGCTGGTGGAAATCGTATGCATTTCCTACTCCATCAGGAGTTGTTGCAAGCCTTATTAGTATGGCTCAAAAAGGCACGCTTCTTGCCGCAGTGGGATTCAGTATGAAGAGAGCTGTGATTGGCTTTGCAATTGCGCTTGCAGCAGGCTCAGTTATGGGAATTCTGATTACATATATCAGATATCTTAACAGAAATCTGAAGCCGCTTCTTATGGGCATACAGACCTTGCCGAGTATATGCTGGGTGCCTTTTGCGATACTATGGTTTGGGCTGGCCGAAAAAGCAATAATCTTTGTAGTTGTGATGGGTTCTGTTTTCAGTGTATCCCTCGCTATAGAAAATTCAATCAGAAGCATACCTGTGATATATACTAAAGTTGCAAGAACTATGGGAGCAGGAAAAAAAGACATACTCTTTCATGTGGTGCTTCCTGCAGCACTGCCGGGGTTTGTATCAGGTCTCAGACAGTCATGGTCATTTGCATGGAGGGCTCTGATGTCAGGAGAAGTAATGTCTTCATTTATCGGACTTGGATATGTGCTGATGCTGGGAAGAGATCTTGCTGATATAAATCAGGTAATGGCAGTAATGATAGTGATAATAATTGTTGGAATCATAATTGATAAGTTTGTATTTTCAATTGCTGAAACCAGAATGCTGAGGAAAAGAGGCCTTGAATCTGAGTAAAATCCCGAACAGGGTGGTGTTTTTTACCTTTACCTTTGTACAAAAAAATAGTATAATCATTTTGTATGCAAAGGAGAAATCGATGAGATACGCACATTTCAGGAAACTGATTTTTGTCATGACAGCGGTGATGCTGACAGTATTTACTGGTTGTACGACCTTTGACAGTTTCAAAACAGAGTTCATAACAGGTGAAGACAGCAGTACTAAAATCGTTAAAATAGGAGTTTTTGAACCTATTAGCGGAGAAGACAAAAACAAAGCGGCACTTGAGATAGAGGGCATAGAGCTGGCACACAGCATGTATCCTACAGTTGACGGCAAAAAAGTAGAGCTCATATATTCAGACAATAGATCGGACATATATGCTGCTGAGACTGCCATACAGGATTTGTTACTCAAAAAACCTGTTGCTGTTTTAGGTAGCTATGGGAATGCAAATTCACTTGTGGCAGGGGCTTATCTGGATGAGGCAAATGTGCCTGCAATAGCTATTACCAACACAAACCCTCTTGTCACCAGTACATCTGAATATTACTTCAGAGCATGTTTTACAGATACATATCAGGGAACGGCTCTTGCAAGATATGCATATGCAGGACTCAAAGCGGACAAAGCCGGAGTTATAATTCCGGAAAACGACGAAGGTGCTTCTGCTATAGCTCAAAAATTCATGAATCAGTTTCAAAAGCTTACTGAGGATGAAGACGCAATTACGGTAAACGAAGAATTTGAGCCGGGAAACAGTGATTTCAGTGAATTGCTTGACAAAATAGAAAAAGCAGGCGTGAAAGTCGTGCTTATTCCTGTCAATATGGATGATGCAGAGAACATACTGAAACAGGCATATGACAGACACATGAATGTCAAATTCCTGGGTATAGACAGCTGGGACAGCGATAAGCTTGTTTCATCAATAGGCAAATTTGCAGCATCCAATGCAGTATTTACAAAAGTGACAGAAGTGCAGACAGCCGAGACAAAAACAGACGCAATCACGGAGTTTATGGAAGCATATCAGAGCAAATATGGTAATGAATCAACGCCAGACAATGCAACGGCTCTGGGATATGATGCATACATGATTCTGATTAAAGCAATTGATCAGGCTGGAAGCAATGCTACAGGAGAGCAATTAAAGGATCAGATTTCATCAATACAAAATTACAGTGGGGCATCGGGGACCATATCATTTAACTCATCAGGTGACCCGAGCAAGTCCATGACTATATATACCATCAGTGTTTCTGATGGCAGCAGCAGAGCAGTATATGTTGTCGAGACAGATGGCAGCGGCAAACCTGTTAATCAGCCATAAGGCTTATACATAGAAAGGAATTATAATTATGGAACAAAAAATAAGAGAAGCAATGGAAAAAATAAGACCGTTTCTGCAAAGAGATGGCGGCGATATCGAATTTGTTGAATACACAGATGACAATATTGTAAAAGTGAGACTTCAGGGACATTGTGCAGGTTGCCCGGGTGCAAGAATGACATTGAGTGGAGTTGTAGAGAGAATTCTCAAAGAAAGTTATCCTGAAATCAAAAGTGTGGAAGCAGTAGATTGATTTGTCTTTGTATGAAATACAATTGTGAAACTGTACAGATAAGCCGCCTGGCTGGAGTTAATGCTTCAGATCAGGTGGGTTTTTGTTTTTTGCTTTTAAAGCTTTATCCACTGATCAGAGAATATGGAGATATGTGAGAAGAAAAACGGGAACAATGTATTTTTACATAAAAATTAAAATCATGGTTTACCAAAAATAAAATGTTAAGTAAGGATCGCTGCAAAATTATAGTGGAAAACAAAGAATGGATAATATATAATTTAAGGAGCAAATGATGAGATTAGAACAGAGTATTAGGATTGTCTGTTGAACAAATAGAAAAATTGCAATCTATAAGGGGTATGTTGTATGGCAGAGATATCTGTGGTACAGCAGCCCCATTAATATGGAAAGGTGAGCGTAATATGACAATACTGAAAAAGGTATATGAAATTATTGATGACAGTAAGGAAGAAATAATAAGCATGCTTCAGCAGCTTATATCTATTCCCAGCGTTTCTGTCAGAACACAGGGAGACAAACCATTTGGAGAGGAAGTAGACAGATGCTTTCAGTTTATGCTGCAGATGGCAACGCAAAGCGGCTTTGAGATATTTAATGCAGACAATTATGGTGGACATATAGAATACAAAGGCATAGGAGAGGAGACTGTAGGTATTCTCGGACATATAGACGTGGTGCCTGAAGGCAGAGACTGGGATTTTGCTCCTTATGGGGGTATAATTTCTGATGGCAGAATATATGGCAGAGGCGCGATAGATGACAAGGGTCCTGTAGTTGCAGTGTTTTGCGCAATGAAGGCTCTGAAATCTGTTGGATTTAAACCGGAAAAAAATATAAGATTGATTCTTGGCCTTGATGAGGAAACGGACTGGGAAGGCATGGAATACTATTTTACTAAAATGAGAAAGCCTGATTTTGGATTCTCGCCAGATGGTGATTTTCCGGCAATACATGGTGAAAAAGGCATCATCATATTTGATATTGCAGATAAATTTGGTAAATCACAGACAAAAGGTATAGAGCTGCGTTCAGTCAAGGGTGGTAATGCTGCAAATATGGTTGCAGATTATGCAAGAGCGATACTTCTTTCAGAGGATAAATCAGACTATGAAAAGATAAAAGAGATGCTGGCAGAACTGAGGAAACAAAAGGGTTACAAAGTGACTCAAAAGCAGATTGGCAAAAGCCTTGAAATTGTTGTGCAGGGCGTTTCAGCACATGGAGCAAAGCCGGAGCTTGGAGTAAATGCTGTTTCTGTAATGATGGATATACTTGGCCATATAAACTTTGCAAATGACGATATGAACTCATTTATAGACTTTTACAATACCCATATAGGCTTTGAAACAGATGGCAGCAGCATGGGATGCGGACTTTCAGATGAGGCATCAGGAAGCCTTATCTTTAATGTGGGAATGATTGATTTGAGCTCAAAATCTGTGAACCTCACGGTAAATATCAGATATCCTGTGACCTTCGATGAGGATAACGTATATGCTGCTATGATGCCTGTAATAAACAGATACAACATGGGTGTTGTAAAAGGTGAGCATAAAGCGCCTGTATATATGCCTTCCGATAGCCCTCTCATAACAACCCTCATGAAGGTATATAGAGAGCAGACTGGCGATATGGATACAAAACCACTTGTGATAGGCGGTGGAACTTATGCCAGAGCGGCTGATAATATTGTTGCTTTCGGTGCATGCATGCCGGGGGAAGAGGAAATGGCACATCAGAAGAATGAATATATCAGAATTGACAACCTGATACTTATAACAAAGATATATGCACAGGCGATTTATGAGCTTGCTAAAGGGGAGACACATAATGATTAGAATATTAGTTACTGCACCGAGAGGTCATATGGCAGGTCTCATAATCAAAGAAGCTGCCCAAAGCGGAGATATTGAAGTTGCAGGAGCAGTAGGCCCCTGCGGCCGGGAATATATAGGGATGGATGCCGGAGATGTCTGTGGAATTGGTTCAATAGGTATATCTGTAAGTGATGACATCGAAAAAATAATTGATGATTGTGATGTGGTGGTTGATTATTCGCAGGTGGAATTTTCAATGCAGGTACTGACCTCCTGTGTTAAGCACAGAAAACCCCTTGTATGTGGAACCACAGGCTTTAGTGATTTCCAATGTGCAGAATTTGAAAAAGCAGCACATGAAATACCTGTTATGAAAGCGGCAAATACATCATTTATGGTGCAGCTTATGCAAAACCTGATAGCAGATGCGGCGGCCGCATTGTCTGAAAGATGCAAGATAGAGATAATAGACATGCACGATGAAAACAAGCTTGATGCTCCAAGTGGCACAGCGATAGAAATGGCAGAAACAATGGCTACTGCTTCAGGTAAAACAAAGGACGAAATAACCTTTCATTCCGTTCGTGCAGGAGATATTCCAAGCAGTCATACAGTGATTTTCGGGGCAAATGGAGAACGAATGGAGATAACACATCATGCATATAATTGGGAATGCTATGCAAAAGGCGCCTGTGATGCAGTGAGGTTTATAGCAGGAAGACCTGCCGGGCTATACAAAATGGCAGATGTGTTAGGGTGATTTGTTTTTGTCAGGTGACTATGCATGATGCTATATATTTTATTGCAAAAAAAGAGCAGCCCGTGATGATGGTGATAATATGAAGATAGTGAGAATCATAAAACCAATAATCCTGATTGTGCTTGCAATAATCCTGCTTATAGCAGGATTTAAGCTCATAAGTACGCTTTGTACACTTTCTGATGAAAAATCAGATCTGCATGAGCTTATAGTGCAATCTGATCAGGGAGAAAATCTGTTTCAGAAAAACAGCGACATGATATGTCAGCTTGAAATTAAAGGTACAGATATTAATTACCCTGTCATGTATACTCCGGATGATCCGGAATATTATCTGCATCGTGACTTTGATGGAGAGTATTCATACAGTGGTTTGCCTTTTTTAGATAGCAGATGCGATATAGACAAATCATCCAACCTTATAATCTACGGGCATAATATGAAAAACAAAACTATGTTCAGTCAGCTTTTGAATTATGAAGATTATGAGTTCTGGAAAAACCATAAATATATAGACATCAAGATGCCAGGCGGTGAAAGAAAATATGGAATAATAGCAGCATTCAAAAGTGAAATACAGGAAAAAAGCAGTACGGCTTTCAGATATTACAGCTTTACAGATGCAAAGACATCTTCTGAATATGATGAATATGTGCAGAATATCAAAAAACTTGCACTTTACGATACTGGAATTTCTTCTGAATACGGAATACAGCTTATGACCCTTTCAACATGCAGTTATCATACTGAAAACGGAAGGTTTGCAGTCGTTGCAAAAAAGATTGAGTAATATGAAATGTTTCAAGTTTATTGAAAAGGGTAAAAAAAGACGATATAATTAAATGTAAGACTGAAAAAAGGCGGTTTGTTATGCACGAATATCCGATTACAGAGCAGATAATCAAAATAGCATCAAAAAACTGCACAGAGGCGGGAGCCTCCAGGGTGGTAAATGTCAACCTTGTTGTAGGTGATTATTCGGGACTTGTTCCGGAATCAATTCATATGTATTTTGACCTTATAGCAGAAGGCACTGTATGTGAAGGTGCACAAATAAATATGAAAAGGATTAAACCAAAGCTCAGGTGTCCTTCATGCGGCACTTTATTTGAAAGAGCTCCCATGTCATTTGCGTGTCCTTCATGCGGCACGGATGGAGAGCCGACAGAAATAGGTAAAGAATTTTATATCGAATCAATAGAGGTGGAATAAATGCACGATATTAAAAAAATAGACGTAATGGAAAATATCCTGGACGAAAACGATCATATCGCAGAACATATCAATGACCACATGTCCTCCCACGGTGTGCTTGTAATAAACGAAATGGGAGCACCGGGTGTAGGCAAAACAACTACGCTGCGGAACATAATCTCAAGGCTCGAAGGCATCAGACCGTATGTAATAGAGGGAGATATTGAATCAGACCTTGACACACAGACACTCAAAGGACTTGGCATTGATACACATCAGATCAATACTTTTGGTGCATGCCATCTTGATGCTCCGATGATAGACCATATGATAGATCATATGCAATTTGACTACAGCGAACAAAGAGCAGCCCTTTTCATAGAAAATATAGGGAATCTGGTATGTCCGGCAGAGTTTTCAATAGGTGAGCATATTAAAATGCTCATATCCACAGTTACAGAAGGCAGCGACAAGCCTTACAAATATCCGCTGGCATTTGAAAAAGCCGACGCTATAATTCTCAACAAGATAGATCTGATACCATATCTTGATTTTGATGAAGAGTTTTTTATGAAAGGTGTCAGAGCTCTTAACAAAGAAGTGCCTGTATTCAGAGTATCAGGCAAAACTGGAGAAGGCTTTGATGAAGTTGCAGAGTGGATAAAATCAAAGGCTCTTGCTCTTGAAATCAAAGAGCATCACCATGATCATGAACACGATCATCATCACCACGATCACAAATAACATGAATAAGGATATAATTACCGAAAAAATCAAGCTGTGGGGAATTGTTCAGGGCGTTGGTTTCAGACCCTTTGTTGCCAAAATAGCGAGCAGACTTTCTATGAAAGGGCAGGTGCTCAATATCGGCGGTCTTGTCGAGATAAAGGTTACAGATACCAGAGAACGGATAGACTGCTTCATAGATGCTATTTGCGATGAAAAACCTGAGCCTGCAGAGATAGTCCACATTGCAAGATATCAGCAAAAGCACGAGCACTTTGACAGCTTCACTATACTCCATAGCGATGAGGGCGACGATGAGGTTGCAATGATACCAGCAGATCTTTCGATTTGTCCAGGTTGCCTTGCAGAGCTTTATGATGAGAGCAATCCAAGGTATAGGCATCCGTTCATCTCCTGCATGGTATGCGGCCCCAGATATACAATTATCGATAGAATACCATATGATAGAGATAATACAGCAATGATAGACTGGCCTATGTGTGAATTCTGCGAATCTGAATATACAGACATCAAAGACCGCAGATATCATGCTCAGACCATATCATGCCATGATTGCGGTCCTGTGCTTTTGTGCAGGATGCGTGATGGTAGCATATATGACAGAGAAAATGCCATATCAAAAGCAGCAGAGCTGCTTGCGGCAGGCAAAGTCATAGCCTTCAAGGGTGTAGGCGGTTACAACCTGATGGCAGATCCGTTTAACCCTGACGCAGTAGCAGATTTAAGAGAAATCAAAGCAAGAGAGCAAAAACCTTTTGCTGTCATGTTCAGTAGCATAGACGAAATCAAAAAAATATCATATGTGAACGAGGTGGAGGAAAGGCTCCTTTGCTCATCTGCAAAACCGATAATATTGCTGGAGCGAAAACCACAGGCAAAGATGGAGCTTCCATGCAATGCCATAAGTCCAGATGAATTTTTAAAGAGCAGATTTGTCGGTTCATTCCTGCCGTCTATGGGAGCACAGCATCTGATACTTGAAGCTTTTGGCGGCCCGGTTATAGCCACCAGTGCTAATGTGTCAGATATGCCCATGATTAAAGATGACAGGGATATGGCAGAGCTTATGAAAAAAAATTCGCAGATTGCTGCGATGATATACAACGAAAGAGATATACGGGTGAGGGCAGATGATTCTGTAGTAAGAGTTATAGATGGTAACCCGCAGATGATAAGAAGATCCAAAGGTTATGCGCCTGTGCCGCTCTTTGTTGAAGCAGATTGTGGCAAAACTGATATGATATTTGCAGCTGGCGGACAGCTCAAGTGCTCGTTTGCGCTTACAAAGGGACAGTTTGTATATATGAGCCAGTATTTTGGCGACATGGACAGCATAGAGAACAAAGAAATTTATCAAAGCAATGTAAGCAGAATGGAGAAGCTTTTCAGAATCAAACCGTCTTTGGCAGTATGCGATATGCATCCTTTATATGCACCATCAGTATTTGCAGAGAGCCTTGGAATAGAAACAGTCAGGGTTCAGCATCATCATGCACATATAGCTTCAGTAATGGCTGAGCATAATATCGAGGGTGCCGTAATAGGAGTAAGCTTTGATGGTACCGGATACGGTACAGATGGCAATGTATGGGGCGGAGAAATCCTCATATGCGAAGGTAGCAGATTCAGACGCATCAGGCATCTTAAATATATACGCATGATAGGTGGCGACGGTTCCATGAAGGAAGCATGGAAATCGGCCTTGTGCTACAGATATGCATATGAAAATGAAGCACGAGCTGCTGAGCCTGATGAGTTTGAAATTAATCTCGACAGGATTATGGAGTATGCAGCAAAACACGAAAGTAATGTCTTTAGAAATAGTAAATCACTTGTTTATGGTGCTATAGAGCACAGAATAAACAATATAACAAGCTCCAGCATGGGCAGGCTTTTTGATGCAGTTTCAGCACTCCTTGGCATCAAAGAATACAATGATTATGAGGGTCAGTGCGCCATAATGCTTGAAGATGCAGCTGCAAGATGTGAAACAGAAGCCGAAAAGCTTGCATATGATTTTCATATGCAGGTGGCAGAGACGATACTTGACTGCTGCATAGCAGTGAGAAATGAAACGGGAATAAACAAAACAGCTCTTTCAGGAGGAGTTTTTCAAAACAGAATTCTTACTGAAAAATGCTTGAAGCTGCTTAGAGATAACGATTTTGAGGTTTACTGTAACATATCGGTAAGCCCAAATGATGGAGGCATAGCTTTGGGACAAAGCTATATAGGAATGAAGCTTTTAGAGGAGAGAAGACATGGCAATTGACAAGGTAAGAGAATACTTCAGACAGTTTGGATTAGAGGATAGAATACTGGAATTCGATGTATCAAGTGCAACTGTAGACCTTGCTGCGCAGGCAGTTGGCGTTGAGGGTGCAAGAATATGCAAAACCCTTTCATTCAAAGACAAGGATGGCGGCTGTATATTGATACAGGTTGCAGGTGACGCCAGAATAGACAACAGGAAGTTCAAAGATAAATTCCATCTCAAAGCCAAAATGCTTACAGCAGATGAGGTCGTTGAATTTACAGGTCATGCAATAGGAGGAGTATGTGCTTTTGCGATAGAACACCCTAAAGTGAGAGTTTTTGCGGATGAGTCACTTAAAAGATTTGATACAGTATTCCCCGCATGTGGCAGCTCAAACAGTGCGATAGAATTTACGTGTGATGAGCTTTTCAGATATTCGAATGCAATAGAATGGATAGATGTATGTAAGCTTCCGGAGGAGGTAATAGATTAATGTGTATAGCAATACCGGGAAAAGTTAAAAGTATAGATGGCAATATGGCGAAAGTTGATTTCAAAGGTAATCTTGTAAATGTGAATACAGGAATCATAGAGCCGCAGGTAGGTCAGTATGTACTGGTTCATGCCGGATGTGCCATAGAGATTATGGAAAAAGATAAGGCGCAAGAGCTCATAGATTTGTTTGCTGAGCTGGAGGCATAGCTATGGAAATACAAAAGGTTATTGAATATCTGCAAAACTATGATGGTAAGCCCCTCAAGCTGATGGAAGTATGTGGGACTCATACATCAAGCATATTCAAAAATGGCATCAGATCATTGATATCGCCCAAAATCAAGCTCATATCAGGACCTGGGTGTCCTGTATGCGTGACGCCTGCTGCGTATATAGACAAGTGCCTTGAGTATGCAAAAATGGAGAACCACAGCATATTGACATTTGGCGATATGATTAAGGTTCCGGGGACGAACGGAAGCTTTGCAGATAACAAAGGAGACGGAGTCAATGTAGAGGTTATGTATTCTCCTTTTGAAGCTGTCGAAAAAGCAGATAAAAATCCGGATACAACTTATGTGGTTGCTGCGGTCGGCTTTGAAACAACAGCACCTGCATATGCGCTTATGCTTGATGAGGCACGCAAGAAAAACATATTAAATATCAGACTTGTAACAGCACTTAAAAGAGTTATGCCTGCACTCGAATGGATCTGCGAAAACCAGCAGGATATAGACGGATTTATATGCCCTGGTCATGTCAGTGTCATAATCGGAAGTGATATATACAAAACCCTTGCGGACAAATATCACAAACCGTTTGTAGTTGCAGGATTTGAAGGAGAGCATATACTTGCAACCATATATGATATAGTAAGGCAGATAGAAAATGGCAAAAATGAAGTCAGAAATTACTATACCAATGCAGTTAAGCCGGAGGGCAATCTCAAGGCACTTGAAGTGATTGACAGATATTTTGAAGCAGGAAGTGCCGTATGGAGAGGATTAGGACCGATAGCAGAATCGGGACTTTATCTGAGAGATGAATATAGAGCGTATGATGGCGGAAGCTATGGCCTTGATGAAGACATAAAGCTTCCTGATGCATGCAAATGCGCAGAAGTTATAGTCGGTAGGATAAACCCTGATGAATGTCCGATGTTTGGCACAGGATGCAGCCCGCTTAACCCTTACGGACCTTGTATGGTTTCAGCAGAGGGAGCCTGCGGTATATGGTACAGAAACAGGAGATAGTATGGAAAAAATAGTAATGGCTCATGGCGCCGGAGGCAAAACCGGCAGCGAGCTTATGAGCAGGATTTTTGGTAAATATTTTAACAATGATGTCCTTGAAAAAATGGAGGACGCTGCGGTGGTTCGTGTCAGCGGCAGAATAGCTTTTTCAACTGACTCGTTTGTAGTAACGCCTTTGGAATTCAAAGGAGGAGACATAGGCAAGCTGTGTGTGTGCGGTACATGCAACGACCTTTTGATGATGGGCGCAAAGCCTGAATATCTCACCTGCGGATTTATTCTTGAAGAGGGGCTTGATATTGACCTGCTCGAAAGAATAGTAATATCAATGGCAAATCAGGCAAAGGCGGCAGGCGTTAAGATTGTGGCAGGCGACACCAAGGTCGTGGAGGGAAACGGTGGTCTTTTTATCAATACATCGGGAATAGGTGTTATACCGGAAGGCAGAGATATCAGCGCTGCCAATGCAAAGACAGGCGACGCTGTAATACTGTCGGGAACTCTTGGAGATCATCATGGCTGCATATTAAGCGCCAGAATGGGCATCGAAAACAATATATCAAGTGATTGTGGTTTCCTTGGAGATATAACTGACGCATTGTTTGATAACAATATAAATGTGAAAACCATGAGAGATGTAACTCGTGGAGGACTTGGGACGATAATAAACGAGGTGGCAGACACTTCGGGATGCAAAATAGAAATAAACGAGGATGCATTACCTGTAAATGGTGAGGTGAGAGGCTTTGCAGATATTCTCGGCCTTGATCCTGTATATATGGGTAATGAAGGTAAGATGATAGTGATTGTGCCTGGGAAACAGGCTGATAGGGCACTTGAGGTTATAAAGGGCACTGAACATGGAAGAAATGCTGCAATAATAGGAAAAGTCACAGAAGGCTCAGGTGTGGAGATAATAACAAGACTCGGAGGCAGGAGAACTCTTGATATGCTCTATGGTGAGGGCCTGCCGAGAATATGTTAAAATCCCGAACGGGTATAATTCAATAGACGAAAGCAAAAACAAACCCTATTGGGTATAATTAAAACATAAAGTGTTGACGTTATACCCGATAGGGTGTTATTATACTGTTATGAATAAGATTGGAGAATACATAAAAAAAGAAAGAAAAAATCTGGGTCTTACACAGGAGGAGTTCGCTTTAAGAGCAGGGCTGGGTATCAGATTTGTAAGAGAGCTGGAGCAGGGCAAGCCTACTGTCAGGCTGGACAAGGTAAATCAGGCCTTGTATATGTTTGGGATGGAGGCAGTTCCCGGCAGAAGGGAGGATTAGACTGTGGCTTTTGAGTATCGCAAGGGATATGTATTTGTTCAGGACTGTTAGGCAGGAGTGTGAACAGTCACAGCTAAGTGATGCGAACAAAGAAAAGATAAAAACACTGATTAAGGAACGGATAAAAAGACTTACTGACAGTTGACGGGGCTGTCGCACTAACGAATAATTGTTAAGTGCGACAAGCTCTTTTTGTGTGCGATTATGTACTGAAAAAACAACAAAAAACAAAACCCCAAAGTAACAAAACCTTGGGGTTTGTGGCAAAATATTAACATGAAAAACAATATTTTACGAAAACAGTATACACTGAACGACAACAATTATCAACTTAAAATTCCTATGGAATTAGAAGTATTTATCCCTGACAATGATTGTGTGAGACTGATCAGTCAGTTTGTGGAGGAAATGGACCTGACCGTTCTGTACAGCCTATCAGTCGAGCAGTGCATGTCAACTATTGAAAGCGCCGTGTACTGAACGGTACGCAGCTGTGAGAGGACGGCGGTTAGTCACCGCCTCCTACTCGATTATCTGCATTTGCTAAGCAGCTGCTCCCATTTCTTATCCACATAACTCTGGGCTTCTTCTATCATCCACTCACTGCCTTTTTTGAACATATGGGCAAACCGCCCCTGCAGTTTCAGAAATTCCTCTACAGGCAGCTTTTTTTTCGGTTCATATGTCAGATGATATACCCCGTCTTCTATTTCATACAAAGGCCATACACAGGTATCAACAGCCATCCTGCTGATATGTGCTATATCGGATGCGTCGTATCTCCAACCTCTTGGACAAGGTGAGAGAACGTTAAGGAAATTTGCACCTTCTGTATAGATTGCCTTTTTTGCTTTCTCGTGCAGGTCACTCATATTGCCTATAAATGCTGTCTGTGCAACATAAGGGGAGCCGTGAGCTGCTACTATTGCGGTCAGGTCTTTTTTGTTTTGCTGCTTGCCCGCAAGCTTGCTTCCGGCAGGTGATGTAGTGGCATTGGCAAACCTCGGAGTGGAGGATGAGCGCTGTATGCCTGTATTCATATATGCCTCATTGTCATAGCATACATAGACGAAATCGTGATTTCGCTCTATGGCACCCGAAAGTGACTGCAGGCCTATATCGTATGTTCCTCCGTCACCACCGAATGCTATAATTTTAAAATTGTCATTTATTTTTCCTTTAGCTTTCAATACGTTATAGGCTGTTTCTACGCCTGCAGCGGTTGCGGCAGCATTTTCAAAAGCACTGTGAATGAAGCTGTCCTCGTATGCGGTATATGGATACATGAAGGTTGATACCTCGAGGCAGCTTGTTGCATTTACAACTACAGCCTTATCTTCAGGCTCAAGAGCTCTTAATACACCTCTTACAGTAATTCCCGCCCCGCATCCGGCGCACAGCCTGTGGCCACCTGCGAGCCTTTCTTTTTTTTCTGCTTCTTTTTTTAGATTATATGTCATCTCTATACCTCGTATTTTTCCTTGTCTTTGCCATATGTTCTGGCAGCGCCGGTGTGATATTCTTCCTTGATCATGCGTTGCTCGTCGTCTATGTATCTGGAATCGCGCACTCCTACATACCTGTAGACATCACCGGGGTCATCTTCAGATATGATGTCATAAAGATCCTGATAAATGTTGTAGTAATCCTCAACCCTGATGTCTCTGCCGCCGAGGCCGTAGATATAGTTTATGGCATATGGTCTGTCAGGCAGATCGTAAAGGGAGCTTCTGGCCTCATTGAATAACGGACCTCCGCTGTTTGAAAAGCTTTCGGCCTTGTCCATTATGGCTACGGCTCTTACTTTGCACATTGCAGCAGCAAGAGGGCGTCTTGGGAACGGTCTGAATACGCGCAGCTTGATAAGTCCGACTTTGCGGCCTTCTGCACGAAGCCTGTCAACTGCCTCTTTGCCTGTCCCTGCACTTGAACCCATGACCACAAGTGCCACATCTGCATCATCCATCATATATTCTTCAAAAAATCTGTATTTGCGCCCCGTAAGTCTTTCGTATTCTTTGCCTACATCCAGTATCACGGGCATTGAGTCCTTCATAGCCTGCGCCTGGGCTCTTTTTACCTCCATATAGTAGGGAGATGTGCCATAAGGCCCGACTGCCAGAGGGTTTTCACTGTTTAAAAGGAAATTGTCAGGTGTGTATTCGCCAACAAAGGCTTTGACCTTTTCATCTTCAAGCAATTCGATATTAGATACACCGTGGCTTGTGATAAAACCGTCCTGACAGGCCATAACCGGAAGCCTGCATTTTTCAGCAATCAGAACCGCCTGTATGAAATTATCATAGGCCTCCTGATTTGTCTCTGCATACATCTGTATCCAACCTGAATCTCTTGCGCCCATTGAGTCTGAATGATCGTTATTTATATTGATAGGGCCTGACAGTGCTCTGTTTACAACGGACATTACTATAGGAAGTCTCATTGATGCTGATACGTAAAGCAGCTCCCACATATATGCAAGTCCGCATGATGATGTTGCAGTCATTGCTCTTGCGCCTGCAGCTGATGCTCCTATGCAGGTTGACATTGCACTGTGTTCTGATTCTACAGGGATAAAGCCTGTATCCACAAGGCCATCAGCTACGTAACCTGAGAAATATTCAGGGATTTCTGTTGATGGTGTGATTGGGAATGCACCGACAACGTCGGGATTTATCTGTCTCATAGCTATAGCTACTGCTTCATTTCCGGATTTTCTCTCTCTTATACTCATGTTATTTTCCCTCCCTGACCATTGTGATAGCATCGAAAGGGCATACCTTTGCGCATATGCCGCAGCCCTTGCAGTGCATGAAATCAAAATCAAGACGTTTGCCATCCTTTACAGGAATTGAACTGTCGGGGCAGTATGGAAAGCACAGCATGCAGTGTTTGCATTTTGCTTCATCAAATATGGGACGATTGACACGCCATTCCCCTGTATTGACCATTTTTGAAGTAGCAGGTTCATATATTTCTGCTCCTGTTGTAAGCTCCTGCCATGTTGATTTTTCATTTATTTCTGCTGCTTTTGTTTTGATCATATCAAACCACCTCCGCAAGTGTTGCTTTGAGTGCCTTCATGTTTCCATCCACGATCTCGGATTTTCCCGGGAACTTGTGCCTGAAAGACTCTTCCATATCTTTTATGAATTGCTCCTGCGCAATTACTCCGCTGACCTTTACAGCTGCTGCAAGCATTGGAGTGTTAGGGAAATATCTGCCCAGAGCTTCTTCAGATATGCGCTTGGCATCAACTGTATATATAGGTCCGTCATATTTTTCAAGAAGCTCATTTCGTATTTCATCCGCGGATTTGTCTGTGTTTATGATAAGAGCTCCTTCATTGCTGAGGCCTTTTGTAACATTTACTGAATTCAGAAGAGTCTCATCGACTACTATGACATAATCCGGGAAATATATATTTGAATGAACCTTGCAGTGAGAATCTGCAATTCTGTTGTATGCTGTAATGGGAGCGCCCATTCGTTCTGGGCCGTATTCAGGAAACCCCTGAACGTCTTTGCCGGAGTTGAAAGCGGCTTCCGCAAGGAACAGACATGCTGTTTTGGCTCCCTGTCCTCCTCTGCCGTGCCATCTGAACTCAACCATATTATCTGCCATATCAATTACCTCCTAAATATAAAACTCTCCGCCCCGTAATGGGACAGAGAGTAAACTTCTGCTATACCACCCAATACAAGTGCAGCATACTGTCATATGCCTTCTCTGTTACGGGAGAACCCGTCAGAGCCTACTTTAATATATATTTCGGTCTGCAACTCAGGAGTGATGTTCATATTCCGGCTTTTGTGCCGATCTCTCACCATCATCGGCTCGCTGTTGACATAGCGCAGAATACTACTGTCTCCGTCATAGTCTTTCGTATTGAATTATCAATTTATATATACGATACGATATATTTTATGGGTTGTCAAGAATAAATTGTGATATACAACAAAAAAATTAGAAAATATTTGTGGAATAATATTAATTTAAAAACGGTAAATCAAAAAACTATATCAAAAACACAAAAAAACAGTTGACTTTTTGTGGATAATAAATAATAATTATATATGTCAATTAATTATTTAGGAGGAAAAGGCATGAAGATGACGGGTGCAGAAATGGCAGTAGAGATATTGCTTGAGCATGATGTAGACACTATTTTCGGCTATCCCGGCGGTGCAGCACTGTTTATATATGATGCGCTTTACAAGTACAGAGATAGAATCAGACATGTACTTACGGCTCATGAGCAGGGCGCTTCACATGCGGCTGACGGATATGCAAGAACAACGGGAAAAACAGGAGTCGTCCTTGCTACGAGTGGACCGGGTGCCACGAATCTGGTCACAGGAATAGCTACAGCATATATGGATAGCATTCCTATGGTCATTATTACTGCGAATGTTGCAAACAGCCTGATAGGAAGAGACGCTTTTCAGGAAACATGTATCACAGGCATTACATTCCCTGTTACCAAACACAGCTATTTTGTAAACAAGACAGAAGAACTGGCAGATGCCCTCAGAAATGCCTTCAGAATAGCAAATGAAGGCAGGAAGGGACCTGTTCTTGTAGATATAACTAAGGATGTTACGGGAGCTATGGTTGATTATCAGCCGGCACCTAACTGTGAAATCAAACATATTGTATCTGATGATATTGATAAAAAAGTCGCTTCATTTGCAAGATACATCAACAAAGCAGAGAAACCGGTACTTTACCTGGGCGGCGGAGTTATAGCCTCAGAAGCCTCGGCAGAGGTTAAACGCCTGATGGACAAGGCTGATATTCCGGCAGTAAACTCCATGATGGCGGCAGGAGCAGTTCCGATTACAGATGAGAAATCGTTTGGAATGCTTGGGATGCATGGCTCATATGCAGCCAACAAATGTATTGCAGAAGCAGATTTAGTGCTTGCGATCGGAACAAGATTCAGTGATAGAGTTGCACTTAATCCGCAAAAATTCGCATCCAAAGCAAGAATTCTTCAGATAGATATAGATAAGAGTGAGGTCAGCAAAAACGTAATAGTTAACGAAGCGATTGTCGGTGACTGCAAGGAGGTTCTTGAGAAGCTTATTCCTGAAATACATGGTGCAGATCACTCGAAATGGATAGCACAGATTAACAGGTGGAACCAGGAGCATCCTATGAGGATTACAGGATATGACAGTGTTCTCAACCCACAGCAGATAATAGAGACAGTATGCAGCAAATCAGGAGATGATGCTATATACGTTACAGATGTAGGACAGCATCAGATGTGGTCAGCTCAGTATATAAACCACCAGAAGCCAAGGCATTTTGCCACGAGTGGCGGCCTTGGAACCATGGGATTCGGATATGGAGCTGCAATAGGCGCCCAGATTGGTAATCCGGGCAACAGAGTCATTCATTTTACGGGTGACGGTTCGTTTCATATGAATTTAAATGAGGCATGTACTGCAGTATCCAACAATCTGCCGATTATAACTGTTATTTTAAACAACAAGGTGCTTGGCATGGTATATCAGTGGCAGACAGATTTTTACGGTGGCAGATACTCTCAGACAACACCTGAGAGAAAAACAGACTTTGTCGGGCTTATTGAAGCCTTTGGAGGCACAGGATTCAAAGTCGAAACATATGACGAATTTGTTCATGCATTTGACAAGGCACTTGAGGCTGAAGGCCCTGTATGGATTGACTGTCGTATTGTCCAGGATGAAAAGGTGCTTCCGATGATACCTAATGGAATGACTGTTGATGATTCAATATTTGAATAGAAAGAGAGGAGATGCTTATGAAAAGAGAAGTAGTCAGCATATATGTTGATAACAAGGCAAATGTCCTTTCGCGAGTTGTAAGCCTTTATGGCAGAAGAGGTTTCAATATCGATTCCCTTACAGTATCTGCGACCAACAATCCTGATGTATCGCGAATTACTATTGTGTTTACAGGAGATACTATTACAGTTCAGCAGATAGTTTCACAGACAGAAAAACTGGAAATTGTAAGAGGTATTAAGCTCCTTGACAAAAAAGAAAGCTTCTTCAGAGAATTACTGATGATCAAGGTGAATGCAGACAGGAAGCAGCGCAGTGAAATCAAGGAAATCGTAGACATCTACAGAGCCAAGATTATAAACCTTACGAAGGAAACAATAGTCCTTGAAATAACAGGAAGCCCGGATAAGCTGGACGGATTTTTAGATATGCTTTCAGATTATGAAATAGTTGATATATGCAGAACCGGTATTACCGGTATCGAAAAATAAAAGAATAAAAGGAGACAAAAAATGATAAACAAATATTATGACATGGATTGCAATTTCGGGATGTTAGATGGTAAGACAGTAGCAGTTATAGGGTTTGGAAGCCAGGGTCACGCTCATGCGATGAATCTTGCCGAAAGTGGAGCCAACGTAGTTGTAGGTTTAAGACCGGGTTCATCACATACAGCCAAGGCAGAAGCAGCAGGACTCAAGGTTATGGATATTGAAGCGGCGGCAGAAGCAGGTGATGTTGTAATGATGCTGGTTCCAGATGAACTTGCTGCAAAAATATATAATGAACAGATTGCAAAGCATATGAAAGATGGAAATGTTCTTGCATTTGCACACGGGTTTAACATTCACTACAAACAGATTCAGCCGGCAGCTTATCTTGACGTAATCATGATTGCACCAAAAGGCCCGGGACATACAGTAAGAAGTCAGTATGTTGAAGGCAAAGGAGTTCCAAGTCTTATTGCTGTTTATCAGGATGCTTCAGGCAAGGCCAAGGATTATGCACTTGCATATGCTTCAGGCATCGGTGCAGGCAGAGCAGGAATCCTCGAAACAACATTCAAAGAAGAAACAGAAACAGATTTGTTTGGTGAGCAGGCAGTATTGTGCGGCGGTGTTACAGAGCTTATGAAGGCAGGGTTTGATACGCTTGTTGAAGCAGGATATGCTCCTGAAATGGCATACTTTGAATGTATCCATGAGATGAAGCTGATTGTTGACCTTATCAACGAAGGCGGCTTTGACAAGATGAGATACTCCATTTCAAATACAGCAGAATACGGTGATTACAGGACAGGCAAGAGACTTATCACCGAGGATACAAGAAAAGAAATGAAAAAAGTTCTTACAGAAATACAGGATGGAACTTTTGCAAGTGAATTTATCCAGGAATTCAATGCAGGAGGCAAGGCAAAATTCCTTGCAACCAGAAGAATGGAGGCAGAACATCTGCTTTGCAAGGTAGGTGCTGAACTTAGAAAAATGATGAGCTGGCTCAAAAAATAAGGAGAAAAAAATGACTTTAAGAAGCAGACAGGTCACAGAAGGCGTCGAAAAAGCCCCTATGAGAAGCCTCTTTTATGCGATGGGATATACAAAGGAAGAGCTGGAAAAACCACTGGTTGCAGTGGTTTCAGCTCACAGTGAGATAGTGCCCGGGCACATGCATCTTGACAAAATTACAGAGGCAGTCAAAGCTGGTGTGCGTATGGCGGGAGGAACCCCGGTAATGGTTCCGGCTATCGGTGTATGTGACGGTATAGCCATGGGTCATGTAGGAATGAAATATTCCCTTGCAAGCCGTGAGCTCATAGCAGACAGTGTGGAAACAATGATTATGGCTCATGCATTTGATGGCGCCGTACTTGTTCCAAACTGTGACAAGATTGTTCCGGGGATGGTTATGGCAGCTGTCAGAATGAATATTCCGGCAGTCGTATGTTCAGGAGGCCCGATGATGTCAGGCCTTGTAAATGGTGTTGAAACCAGCCTCTCTAAAATGTTTGAGGCTGTAGGAGCACGAAAAGCAGGAATTATTGATGATGAAGGGTTGCTTGAGTATGAACAGAACGTATGCCCCGGTTGCGGCTCCTGCTCAGGAATGTATACTGCAAACAGTATGAATTGCCTGTGCGAGGCTATCGGAATCGCACTTCCGGGAAACGGCAGCATACCAGCTGTCACAAGCAGAAGAATTATGCTTGCAAAGCATGCAGGCATGGCGATTATGAATCTTATCGAAAATGACATCAAAGCAAGAGATATTATTACAGAGAAATCCATAAGAAATGCTATTGCATGTGATATGGCACTTGGATGTTCATCAAACAGTGTGCTTCACCTGCTGGCTATTGCCAATGAAGCAGGTCTTGATATCGATCTCAATGTGTTTAACGAGATAAGTGCTGTTACGCCTAATCTGTGTCATCTGGCACCGGCAGGTGGTACGCATATGCATGACCTTAACAATGGAGGTGGCGTCCCTGCGGTAATGGCACAGCTTGCATCAAAAGGTCTGATTAATACGGAGCTTCCAACTGTGACAGGTAAAACTGTTGGAGAGAATATTGCAGGAGCAAAAATTCAAAACACTGATGCCATCAGACCTATAGACAATCCATATAGTGAAACAGGTGGTATTGCAATTTTGTGGGGTAACATTGCAAAGGACGGCTGCGTAGTCAAAAGAAGTGCAGTTGCACCGGAAATGCTGGTACATACAGGACCTGCCAGAGTATTTGACAGCGAAGAAGATGCCATAGCTGCAATTTATGCGGGTGATATCAAAGACGGACAGGTCGTCGTAATCAGATACGAGGGTCCAAGAGGCGGACCTGGCATGAGAGAAATGCTAAATCCTACAAGCGCCCTTGCAGGTATGGGTCTTGACAAGACTGTTGCTCTCATAACTGACGGCAGATTCAGTGGAGCCAGCAGAGGTGCATCCATAGGGCATGTGAGCCCTGAAGCTGCTGACGGAGGCCTTATAGGGCTTGTTCAGGAAGGAGATATTATAGACATAGATATTCCTTCATATTCAATAAATGCAAGAGTTTCAGATGAAGAGTTTGAAGCCAGAAAAAAAACTTATACTAAACCTGAGCCAAAAGTAAAGAGCGGATGGCTTGCAAGATATGCAAGGCTTGTATCATCTGCCAATACAGGCGCAGTTCTTAAATAGACAGAAAAGAGGACAGACAGATGAGCTATAAATTTGATATAGAGTTAACCAAAACACCAAAACAAAAACCAAATCCTGATGAGCTTAAATTCGGTACAGTTTTTACAGACCATATGTTTGTAATGGATTATGATCCCGAAAACGGCTGGCATGATGGTAAAATAGTTCCATATGCACCTATACAGCTTGACCCTTCATGTTCTGTATTTCATTATGGACAGGAAATGTTTGAGGGCCTTAAAGCATACAAAACAAAAGAAGGGAAAGTACAGCTTTTCAGACCGGATATGAATGCAAAGAGAACTAACAATACAAATGAGAGAATGTGCATGCCACCAATTGATGAGCAGCTTTACATAGATGCAATCAAAGCTCTCGTTGATGTAGACAGAGACTGGATACCTCAAAAGAAGGATACGGCACTGTATATCAGACCGTTTATGATCGCAACAGATCACTATCTTGGAGTAGCAGCATCAAAAACATACAAATTCATAATCATATTGAGCCCTGTAGGCCCATACTATGAAAACGGTCTTGCGCCTACCAAGATTTATGTAGAGGATGAATTCGTAAGATCAGCTCCCGGCGGCACGGGATTTGCCAAAATCGGAGGCAACTATGCAGCTGCTATGATAGCAGAAAACAAGGCTCATAACATGGGTTATGATCAGGTATTGTGGCTTGATGCCAAAGAAGGCAAATATGTCGAAGAAATAGGCACATCAAATGCATTTTTCAAGATTGACGGTGAGCTTTATACAGCTCCACTTGTAGGGACCATCCTTCCAGGTATCACAAGAGATTCCATGATTGCGGTAATGAAAGATTGGGGATACAAGGTAAATGAGGTCAGGTTCACTATAGATGATGTGTTCAAGGCATCAGAAGAAGGTAAACTTGAGGAAGTATTTGCAACAGGAACTGCTGCAGTAATCTCGCCGGTAGGTGAGCTTTACTGGGACGACAGGCATATTGTTATCAACAACAATGAAATCGGAGAATTGTCACAAAAGCTTTATGACGAGCTTTATGGTATTCAGACAGGAGAAAAACCGGATACAAGAGGATGGATTGTGCCGGTAGAGTAAACAAAAAATGCTGAGAACTTTGCGTTTTCAGCATTTTTTATGCGTACGGGCTTTTGCAGATGGGATTGAAATTCCAGACTCCACAAGCGGATAATATTGAGGCACCCAAACCGCCAATAACATTTTGATGTTTGCACCATAGCTAGATGTGTTCTATAATGTCAATGGCAGCTTGTCAATTATAAATTTAAACAGGAGGGGTAAATATTATGAGCAATGTATTATCCTTTTCATGTGATTATATGGAAGGTGCACATCCGCAGATTATAGAGCGCCTTGCAGAGACAAATTTACTGAAAACCCCGGGATATGGAATGGACAGCTACTGCGAATCGGCGAAAGCAAAAATCTGCGAAGCCTGTAATGCTCCGAATGCAGAAGTGTTTTTTCTGGTTGGTGGGGCGCAGACAAATGCCACGGTAATCGATGCTGCGCTAAAAGGTTATCAGGGTGTAATTGCAGCAGGCAGTGGGCACATTAGCACACATGAAGCTGGTGCAATTGAGTTTGGTGGACACAAAGTGCTGACACTGCCGCATCATAACGGAAAAATCGATGCTGATCAAATTGAAATGCTTTTGAATGCTTATCAAAATGACGCGAATCACGAGCATATGGTCATGCCTGGCATGGTATATATTTCACCAACGCCACAGGGCAGGAAGCCACGACTTCTATAAGTCGTGGGAGGAATGCCCGTTTTAGTCGTAAATTCTCAGAGTAAATTCCACAGCATGTAGAAGCGGAACTTACCATTGGAATGCTGGAACTTAATCAAGTAAAAAATATTGCCAGTAAGGGTAAATCCGCATTTTGCAGTGTGACTTTCTCAATTTTTTCTAAAAAAGGGCATGCAGTCGCACCCCGAAAAAAAGATTTATCGAGTTAAATTCCACTTGACCTGAATTTACTTTAGGAATTAACTCTATGAAAAAACTTTTTTGTATTCTGTAAATTTATTGTTGACAAAGAACCAGGAAGGCTTTATACTTGGCTTATAACTGAAGAGGGCAAATCTGCCGAAAGGCAGAGACGCAAAGCTAAAGGGTCTAAGCTCACATGAGTATGACAGCCAGTTGCATGAACCATCATTTAATGGTAGATGTACGGCGCCTTTGTAGTGCCTTTTTTAGTAAAATTAACGCCTTCTTTACTAACCCTTCAAAAGGTAGTTGAGTATAAAAACAGGAAACCTACCAATAGCACCCCCCCCCGCTTTGGCAGGCTTTCTTGTTTTTTTGAAAAAATGCAAGCAGGAGGGATGGCTTGAGATGGAGTAAAGGGCGTGATGGACAAATACCTTGTTTACAGAAATGGCAGCATATATACAGGTAAATAGTGAATGCTATTCTCCCACTTGTAATCCTTGGTATGGACAACGTATCTCTCGCCGATGTTGCGACTGAATTTGTCTGAGAAGACATCCAGCGATTTGTGTGATCTGTAATTACCCGATTTGACCTCGATTGGGCAGATTTTGTCTCCAGTCGAAATCAGAAAATCTATTTTATATAGATGGTTGGATGTGTCACTGCTCATTGTATAGTAAAACAGATTATTGCCCTTTACGGTGAGTATCTGTGCAACTGCGTTTTCGTATACGTAACCGAGATTCGCTTCCAGTTTGTTTGAGAGAAGCTTGTTATATATTATATTATCAGTGTATTTTTTGTCTTTGAATGCAAGAGTCACGAAAAGACCCACATCGGATGCAAACAGCTTGTAACGGTTAAAATCTTTTTCCAGAGGCATGCCGATGCTTGGATTATTCGCATGATAGGCTATGCTCACAGTATGTGAGCTCAGAATGTCCGGGATGAGCTCGCGAACTCGCTCCGCACGGACTCCGTCTCTTGCCTTTGACAGAATATATCGGGACACATTGCCGCTTAAATTGGATGGAATTGCATCATAAATGTCGCCAGCAAGACCAGTACCATCTATTTTGGTGAAATCCTCTTCGTAAAGTTCTATGATTCCTCGCTTAACCTCATCGACAATCTGCAGATTGTTCTTGTCAAGATATGCTTCAATCGCCTGTGGCATCCCGCCGATAAGCATGTAGAGCCTGAAAGTGCGCATCAGGGTTCTGTGCATCATATTACCAGCAGACTTCTTTTCACTCAGTAGGAGACGGATTGTCTTCGCAGAGACTTCGTCGCTGATTGCCCATAGAAATTCTTCAAAATCCATCGGATACATCGAAATCTTGTACTCTTCACTTGGAATCAGGATGCCATGTACATTCTTCCTTATCGATAAAAGCGAACCAGTCTCAATGTACCTGTACCGTCCATCTGCAACAAGATACTTGATTGCCTGCCTTGCTTTTGGGAGCAGCTGAACTTCATCAAAGATTATGACAGACTCGTTCTCGTACAGCCTGACACCCGTCAGCTGCTGCAGCTGCAAAAAGAAAAAGTCCAGATTATATGTATCATCGAATAGCTCGGTGATTTCCTTGCTTGTGTGCGCAAAGTCAATCAAAATGTATGACTTGAATTCTCTCTTTGCGAAATCTTCTACAATGGTTGATTTGCCGACACGACGAGCCCCTTTTATTAAAAGGGCATATCTGTCGCTCCAAGTTTCCTTCCATTTGAGCATTTCGTCATATATTTTTCTTTTAAAAACGGTTTTTGCCATGTCAATCCACCTCTCTGATTGCATTTTAGCACAAATCCCCATTTGATAACGTGCAAAATCTGCACAAATCCCCATATAGCATCTATGGTAAGTTGATAGGAAACAGCGAAAAAATACTGGAACAAGAGAATTATAAATACCTTGGTCAGGGAAATTTACACATTCAAAAGGTCTGCATTATATTGGTGCGGGCTTTTTGTTATGCCTGAAATTAAAATACAACTATAGTTTTAGGTAAAAAAATTTGTCAGACTATTGACAAAATTTGCGGGGGGGGGGCTATACTCAACCCATAAACAACTTAACAGGGCAAATCTGTCGAAAGGCAGAGACGCAAAGCTAAAGGGTCTGAAGCTCTCACGAGTATGGCAGCCAGTTGCAAGAACCATCATTTAATGGTATATGCGCGGCACCCTTTGAAGAGTGTCTTTTTTGTTGGCAGTGCTGCCCGGGGAATTAAAACAGTTTGAACAAGGAGGGAAAACAATGAAGAAATTATTGGCAATAGTAATAAGTATGGCTATGGTAGTAGCTATGATGCCGATGGGGGTATTTGGTAATACAGGTCAGGCTGCGCAAGGGACACCGGCAGCAACAGCACCTGATATGACCGGAAATACAATTACAGTAGACACTACAAATGTACAGGAGGTACTTGATGGTAAATATGGTTCGATTGATGATAAGACAATCGTTCTGGCAGCTGGTGATTATAACACGCTGTATCTGCGTCAGTCGTTAGAAAAGCCTGGGGAGACAGAAGCAACTGCCAGCACAAGAAAAATGGATTTAGAGAAAGAAGGTAATTACTACCCAGCATACTATCGCGAGTTCCACAATGTGACCATCAAGGCAGGTAGTGGCGGGGGTGTTAAATGTGGCGGCGTCAAGGTAGAGGCTGGACTGTTCCATTATACAAACGCACCCGCTTCCAATCAGGCGGCTATGGGACGAGCAGATACTGGTTTCATCAGCTATTTATCTTTGGAGAACATTACAATTGAAGGTATTACATTTAATAATGCTGGCAAAACAGCAGTTGTTATCAGAGATAACACGGGAAATAACCAGCACAAAGGCTCCGCACTTTATGTGGATGGGTTTACCGTAAAGAATTGTAAAGGCGTTGGAACTACGAATGATATAAACGTTCATTTCTTTGCTGCCGGCAATGAAAGTACCGATGACAATTTCTGCGACGATAAGGATAAAGGAAAAGGATTAAATAATCTGACTGTCACTGGTTGTGAAATAAAAGGTTATTACCAGCCGATATGCTTCAATAATCAATCTGCGATTTTAAATAATTTGAGCGTTTCCAATAATACCTTTGAAAATTGCACGAATAATCATCTGCAGGTTTCCAACAAGGAGAATCACGGCACTTTTGTTTTTACTGGAAACAAAAT
>CAVAON010000017.1:0-32440 GCA_963590215.1 Anaerovoracaceae bacterium
CTCTGACATTCGGGAAACCGATGATTACCCTGGCATCCGGGTCGCGCTGAAAGCAGAGTATCCGCCAATCAGCGTACCGCTGACGGTGGATGTCACCACGGGCGACATGATAACGCCCCGTGAGGTGGAATATACATTTATTATGAAAGAGATCCGCGGAAGTGATACGCTCCGAAAGCTGTGGGTGAAATACAGCCGCGAGTATGACTACGCAAAGGACATTTCCTTTGATGATACCTGTAATACCATTCAGACAATTATGGACGCAGTCATGGTGTAAACGAAAGGCGGCTTCTTTATGGGTTGGCAGTAACGATTGATACAAACATATTTGACGCAGCAAAATTTGACTTGTGCGATACCGGTACTCTCAAACGTACGAAAACTATGTTAAAAGCGGGAAATCAAGGGTGTTTTAAGTGATGTTGTGATAGTGTAGATAGTGTATAATATTTTGCGTAAACGATACTTTCTTTATCGATTTATTAAGGAGTTTTTATGGCAGGTTCATACAGCTGCGATACGTGCAGGAATTACGTATACGATGAAGATTACGAAGCCTATGTGTGCGACGTGAATATGGATGAGGACGACTACGGGCGGCTCATGACAAGTGCAAAATTTGAATGCCCCTACTATGACGGGGATGATGAATACAAGGTGGTAAGGCATCAGCTTTAAGGACTGAATATGGAAAAAGAAAATAAAAATGCTGTTTTTTGTCCGGTTCTTTCTAAATGCGGGGCATGCAAGTACTTGGAAATGGATTATAAAAAGCAGCTGATGAAAAAAGAAAAATATGTGCAGGAGATTTTAAAGCCCTTCTGCAAGGTCAGCGGAATAACCGGGATGGAAAAGCCCTTTTACTACAGGAATAAAGTAACAAGAGCCTTCGGAATGAGCAGAAATAAAGTTCCGGTTTTCGGAATTTACGAAGAAAAGTCACATAAAATTGTGCCGGTAGACAAATGCTTTATCGAGGACGAAAATGCAGGAGAGATTATAAAAACCGTATTTTCACTTTTACGTTCCTTTAAGATAAGGGTTTACGACGAGGACACGGGGTATGGTCTGCTTCGGTATGCGATGGTCAGAAAGGCCTTTTCCACAGGCGAGTACATGGTTGTTTTGGTCACTGCCTCACCGGTGTTTCCGTCGAAACAGAATTTCTGTAAGGCGCTGAGACAAAAGCATCCCGAGATTACGACAATTGTTCAGAATATTAATTTAAGGACGGATTCACTTGTCTTGTCGGATAAAGAAAATGTCCTGTATGGGAAGGGCTACATAGAGGATAGACTTTGCGGCAAACTTTTCAAGCTCTCATCACGTTCTTTTTACCAGGTTAACCCGGTACAGACAGAAATCCTGTACAAAAAAGCAATTGATTATGCAGGCCTATCAGGCAAGGAAATCGTGCTTGACGCTTATTCCGGGATAGGAACAATCGGAATAATAGCTTCAGAACGGGCAGGAAAGGTTATAAGTGTCGAGGTGAACAGGGATGCCGTAAGGGATGCCATCACCAATGCAAAAAAGAACAATTTAAATAACATAACCTTCTATGCAGAAGATGCAGGGTCCTTTATGGAAAAGCTTTCCGAGGATAAAGCAAAAATAGACGTTGTGTTTATGGATCCTCCAAGGCAGGGAGCGAGCAAAGAATTTATTGATGCTTTACTTTTGCTGAAACCTGCAAGAATCGTATATATTTCCTGCGGCCCGGAAAGTCTGGGGAGAGATCTTAAATTACTTGCAAAAGGTGGGTACGAGGTAAAGAAAGCGGAATGCGTGGACATGTTCCCACAGGTTGGGCACGTGGAGACGGTGTGTCTCTTGAGCAACCGAAAACCAGACTCTTACATCAAGCTTTCTCTGGATATGGATGAGTATTATGACATCATCGAGCGGGAGATGGCTGAGCAGAAGTAAAACTTCATAATATACCGACTTTAAACGATAGCTGTTGGTGCGAAAGCACTGGCAGCTATTTTGCGTTTAATGGAGGTGAGACCTATGGGCTGGTTCAAGTGATTTTGAGAGCAAAGACAATCAACGACAAAATATGAAAATCGGAGGAATTAGAATATGGCAAAGAAGAATAGAAGCTTAAAGGTTGTGGCGCGGTCAGGTTACAAGTACAGAGAGACACCGGCGATCCTGCTCAAGGGGCAGTGGCTGAAGGAGCTGGGATTTGATATTGGTGATTATGTTTCCATCACCTGCGAGGATGGGAAGCTGATCATCACACCGGACGCTGAGAGAGCGGCTACGGCGGCAGCAGAGGCCGAGTTTATGGATAGGGAGATGAAAGCCCTGCAGAAGAGATTTGAAGCTGAGAAGAAGCGTTTACACGCCCAGTTCGTGGCTGAGAATACAAAGGGCTATGGTGCGGCTGATGTGGTTGCTGCAGAGTCCTGAGAAAAGAGGTGACGCCTATTGTTCAGCGAGAAGGACCTGAGTGCAATCGACCGCAAGTACTTTACAGTGGTTGTTGCAAATGAATATGATGTAACTCTTATCTCAAATAATACCTGGCATGTCTGGTATATTCACAGTGCGGAGCTTCCGGACAGAGAGATTTGTATTGTATTTCATAAGCATAAAATCTCTGACCCGTATCATAACCATTCCAGATGCGGAAGCCTACGAAAGGCTATCCGGGATATCCAGTCTCATGATCAGTTTCAGTTAAACGGCAGGAAGCCGGTCTATAAGCATTAAAATAAGCGGCAGTACCGATGATGGTGCTGCCGCCTTTGTCGTTAAAGGTGTTTCTTACTTTCTGTTTTTCTTGTAGTAGCGGAGCCTCAGATAATCACATACCGCGTCATGCGCACTGTTGATCTCCTGACGGCCTCTGCTGGACTTTAGACCGATGATGACACAAATATCATCAATCGGTGTTTTCGCGAGGCTCAGACGGATAATCTGGGCGTAGCGGGGATTCGTTCTGTCGAAGTGTGCCAGCATCTTGATCTGAATTTCGTCTCCAGTAGGCTCGGGTTCAAGGGCATTAAGCACCTGGTCCGCTACAGAAGGCTGGCTCTTATCCTCGATATCGAAGCTCTCACCGTCGTACTCGTAATCAAGAGACAGAATCTCGATACGGTGAGGATTGCGGCGCTCCAGCAGTCCCCTGTTAGAGCAGCCTTTGCATCTCCTGGTATTCGGGCAGAGCTTGTCTGTGCCATCAGGATTCGTGCCGATGATGCAGCGGCCTTCGCGTCTCAGCTTCATGTCTTCATTGATCTCATCCCAGAAATCCTTCATGTAGGATGCGAAGCTGCTTTCATTGATGGCCATAAAGCCGATCTCGTAGCGGAACTCGCCGAGATGAATGGTGGTGAAATTGTCCTGGACATATTCACCGGGTCTTAAATTATACGCGTCCTTCCTGAAAGGTACCAGAACCTTGCCGGGAGCTACAGGCTTGCCGTCAAAGCTCTTCTTGTCGTCGTACTTGTGTGTGTTACTGTAATCTGCGAGTCTTCCCATAGGGATTTCCTCCATTGATTTGCGCGGAGGAAATCCGCAGTATGGCAGATATTAAGTTTTGCTCTCAGTTGGCCATTCATAGGAATTCCTCCTAATTTTCTTGAATGGCCAGCCTTCTCACGAAACTGGTCTGGTTACATGTTATATTTTCGAAGTCGGTGAGAACCGACTTAGCTATGGTCGGCGGGTCTCCGAAAATATTGCTTAAATAAATATTGATTTTCCGAATAATTTATGCGTTTGCATAAAAATATTCTGGAATGGATAGATTTTTAAGCTCTTGTGTGCTACAATGTATAAGGCTTTTTGCGTCTTTAGGTATTGACCGCTGAAATCTGCAGTATTTCATTATTTGCCAGTCATCCCTTGTGCACATGTCCATTAAACCAGAAACGGCTCTATAAGTATTTGCCATCGTTTTGCCACTGTTTTTCCGTTCTTTTTCCGAACATGAAAGGAGGATGAGGATGAGAGAACTGAATATTTCAAATTTTATCCAAATCAAGCAGGTCGGATTAAAGGAACATGACAAGCAGTTTGCAGCAGGAACATTTCTGCTTCAGGCCTTGAATCAGGAAGACGACGAACGCTTTGTGCCGTATTACGAGGATCTGAGTGACAAAAAAATAAGCCTGCTTGTCAGCAGACAAAGACCGGTGCCCGATGGCATTAAGCAAGCGTCATTGGTTCCGGAGCTTGCACAGGCAGCAATTGAATACTATGAGACTAAGGTGATGCAGGATCTGAATCTATTTCGTAAGGATGATGTGCTAAAACAGTTGGTTATGGTGATTAATGAGGATTCAGAAATAGGCGACAAAAAGAAAAAAGAGATGCTTGATTTTTATAACGGTGGCCAGGAAGGGAGATTTCTAGGAGAGATTTTTCTATATGTTGTAAACCGACCAAATAAACCCAGTGATGATTTTGTTGGTTTTGAGGATGCTCCCTTGATTGCTGAGGCTAATTATGAATGCCCGTTGTGTCATAAGAAACTTGTTGATACCGTCAAGAATAAACCTATCAAACGGTATGTTATTACTCATATTTTCCCAGAAGGATTATCAAAGGATAAGACTAAGGAACTATCTGCTGTTTATCCGAAGCCAAAGGATCTTGAGCAGGTAGACAACCTTATTGCTCTGTGTGATCATTGCGCTGAAGATTACCTGACTGAACCGACGGCTGACGAATATCAGAAAATTCATGATATTAAGAACGTGCTTATAAGAAACTACAAGGCAAAGGAGTCTGTAAATGCGGTTGATTTGGAAGAAGATATCCGTATTGTATTAGATGCTCTCGCAAATGTTGATGAATCAGTTCAACTGGTCCCGTTGGAATACGAAGCGCTTCATATTGACGAAAAATTTGAAGCAAAAAATTTCATGCTGAAGACAGAGATACAGATTAAGGTGCTTCAGTATTACAGATATATAGAATCTATTTTTTCTGATTCTGATACAGATTTCGAATTGATTGCGTCAGAAGTGAAGGTAAGTTCCAAAAAACTGGAAAAGAGTGGGCTGTCTCAGGGCGATGTTATAGATTATCTGTCAGAATGGATACGAAATAAAACCAGTCTAGGAACCGATAGCAGGCCTGCGTGTAATGCTGTTGTAGCGTTCTTTATTCAGAATTGTGAGGTGTTTCATCGAGATGAAGTTTCCAAGTAAAGTAACTCCATACAAGGAAAGCATCATTGCAAAATTCCCTGTTGTTCTGGGAAAACTGGAGAAAAAAGATATGACACCCTCAGAGTTATATAAGGGTGTAAAGAACAAAGTGGCTGATATTCGGGAGTTTATGGATATTCTGGATTGCTTATATGCCTTGAATAAGATTGAACTGAATGGGGAGGTGATCCATTATGTTGGTTGAGATACAATGTGACAAATTCATAAAACATGGTGAGATCAGAGAGCCGATACAGTTTCATCCAGGATTGAACACAGTTATTGGCGATGATAACGGATCCAACTCTGTCGGAAAGTCTACATTTCTTATGATTTTGGATTTTGTATTTGGCGGAAAAGACTATGTGAATAAGTGCCTTGATGTTCAAGAAAATGTCGGTGAACACACCATCAATTTTACATTCGTTTTTGATGGGAAGCCTTATTACTTTAGCAGAAGCAATGTTGACTATAGGCATGTGTTACGTTGTGATGAGCATTATGTGCCGTTACAGGAAGATAGTCAAATGACACTGGAACAGTATCATTCCTTTCTCGCGGAAAAGTACGGGACGCAGGTTGAGGAAGATCTGACATGGAGAGGAGTTGTATCACGGTTTATCCGTGTTTGGAAGAGGGATACATTGGACGAAGAGCGTCCGCTTAAGGCTGCAAAGGATGAAAAGGCAGAATCTGCCATCAAGCGGTATATGCAGTTACATGGGAAGTATGCATCCGTGGAGGCTCAGATTAAACAGGCTAAGGAGGCAGAGGAAGAGAGAGATTCATTTAAGAAGTCTCAGGAGTATAAACATATACGTGCGGCAAAGAACAAGCCAGAATATGATGATAACGAAAAACGGATTATTGTATTGAAGCAGCAGGAGCAGGAGTTAGCAGAGCAAAGCAGCAAAGGACTTTTGGATCTTGACAGCTTTCAGGCAAGGCATTTATCGGAGCTTGACGACCAACTTCGCAGATACAGGCGGGAAAGAGCGCGCGTACAAACTCAATTAAATGCCATCCGTAGAGAGATGACTGAAGGGAAGAAAAGCTTTAAAAAAACCTATAGCGATCTTGAAAGATTTTTCCCTGGTATAGAGTTTAAGACTATTGAAAGCATTGAGCGATTTCACCAGCAATTGGCAAAGGTTCTTGGAGATGAATTTAAGGAGACTGAGAAGGACATGGCAACCACATATGTCATGCTTGGAAACGAAATTGCAAGAATTGCTAAGGAAGCAGAAGAAATTAAGAAAATTCCGAATGTTTCGGAGGCCATACTAAAAGAATATGCAAAGATTACAACTGAGCTGAATAATCTGCTGGATGCAAATAATAACTATAACAAAATGAATGAACTGAATGCATTGGTTGCTGAATACACAGAAACCAGAGATAGAATCATCCAGAATCAGTTGCTTTCAATCGAAACAACGGTGAATCAAAAAATGAGAGAGATCAGCATCCAGTTACTTAAGGATGAACAGCATATGCCTCCGGTGATAAGGATGGAGAAACTGAGCAAGTATACCTTCAACACACCAAATGATGGCGGTACTGGCGCACAGTATAGAGGCGTGATTACATTTGATTTAGCGAATATGAATCTTACACCGCTACCATTTATTGTTCATGATATGCAGATGCTTTTGCACATTGAGAAAAAGGTTTTTGCTGAAATTATCAAGGCATATGATGCACAGAAAACGATAGGGAAGCAGGTATTTATAGCTTTTGATAGACTTGATAAATACGATACAGAGACACAGGAAGCAATGAGCACGAATTGTGTTCTGGAGCTGTCGCCGGGCGGAAACGAATTATTTGGTCGCGCGTGGAATAAAGAAACGGAGTCAGAGGAAGATGGCGAAAACAAATAAGAAAGAAACGAATACACACTTTAATTATAACCGCTTATGGAAGCTTCTGATTGACCGAGGGATTCAGAAGCAAGAGCTTCAAAAGAAAAGTGATGTCAGCGCTGCCTCAATAGCAAAGATGGGCAGGGGCGAGAATGTTACTACAGATGTTCTGCTCCGAATCTGTGAGGCACTCGATGTTAATTTGGAAGACATTATGGAGAGAGTGCCAAACGTAAAGGCTGACAAAAAAGATATTGAGTCCTGATTATTGGACACAATAAGGAATATATTGAAAATGGCTATCTGTGCTAATTGTTGCAGACGTAAGTAAATTTCGAAAAATGAGCCATTATGACGATAAGAAATTTATAGGAAGTGAGGCATCATCTATGCTAAACAGAGAAATACCTTTTCGCCCAAAGCTGGAGGGCGAATTTAGGGTGCGGTTTTACAATGCTGCATCTGAGATCACAGATACGGCATCGGTAGTAAATATCGAAAAAATCGCAAACAAGGAGATTAAATGGGTAGAAGATGAATGCCGTTTTAATCTAGACCAGAGAAAAAAATATAGAGCTGTATGGCTGCTCTTTCGGGATCTTATTAGAGCTTCGTGGAAGGCTTGCTATAGGGAGGGGGTTTTGTATATGAGCCTTCCTAGTCTAAATGGAGCTGATATGAGAGATACAACCTCGCCGGAGGTTAAGGCTTTATTACGAAGTTGGATGAGTGAAAGCAGACATGAGCGGCTTGTTACATATACTGATTTCATCAGCCGGATGGAAAATCCGGGAGCCAATAAGCTTGGAATTGACAGCTTGATTGCGGATGGAGATGAACTCGTTGGCAGATTAGAAGCGGCAAAAAATGGAGAATTATCCGTTACAGACGCTATCAAGCCTTATCTGCAGTTGGTAAAGGAAAACGAGAGGGATGAATTTACCGGTCTGAAGCTATCAGAAATATGGAGATATTTCAGATTGACTTGGTCCACGCCAGCAGAAACCACGCCTGGTAGGACTATGCAATATTTGATAAGGGATGCGGCGCATCCGATGCATGCAGTTATGGGTATTGCTTCACTGGAAAATTGCGCTGTTCAAATAACATGTCGAGATGATTTTATTGGTTGGAATCAGAAGGCATATATAGAAAAAATGCTGAAGGGTGATTCTACTGCTGCACGGCAGAGCTTTTCAACATTGCTTGGATATATTTCTGACGGAATATTAGGAATTGATTATTCGGAGCTCTGTACACAGGCGACGATTGATAGTCCTACTGATGAGGATATCCAGGCATTGCAGGATATTGCAGCGGATGCTGAGCAAAGAAGACAGCAGCTTTTGAAGGATTCTCTTGAGAGTGATATCGAGGAAGAAGAAAAGAGCGAGCTGGGAAGTATCTCAAAGGATACTGAGAAGGCTCTTTACAACAGAAAAAGAGCAGAGCAGTTAGCTAAGTTACTCACTGCAAAAAAAATAATTACAGACCTGTGTAACTCAGAGCTCTTCGAGGATTTATGGATGGACTTCTGTAAGGGAGAGATCGGAAATTCAGTTATTCGTACGGCCCTTGTTGCGCAGAAAACGAAGCATATCGGCTCCAGTATGATGGAATTAAATGTTTGCGGAGCAATCCCTCCATATAATGAGGTGCTTGGAGGCAAGTTGGTTGCCTTGTTGGCTACATCACCGCAGGTTGTATATGACTATAAGGAACGCTATGCCAACAAGAGCAGTGAAATTGCAAGCAGATTAAAGGGAGAGCCTGTTTGTAGACCAGCTGATTTGGTTTATGTTGGTACGACTTCTCTTTACTACGTTGGATCCAGCCAATACAATCGCTTAAAGCTTCCCGGGAGCATATTTGATTCTGACTTTGATGTTGTGTGGAAGCAACTTGGAATGACTATCGGCTTTGGTACTATGCATATCAGTAAAGCAACGACTATGAGCCTTACTGAAGCCACTACGGATGATTTCAATAGAATCAATCATGTTTTTGGTGAGGGAGCAAGTCCTAAAATGCGCTTGCTGACAATGTCTATTAGGGAATTGCTTGAATCCACGAATGAGGATTCAAAGGACTTTTCTAAGCATGCGATGTCCAGAATAGTTTATGGCGCATGCCTAGCAAAGAACACATTTGAGTATCTGATGGGAACCGATCCGGAGCCTGTGTATTATACTGATATGTCAGACTTTAAGAAGGGTACAGATGCAATCATCAACTTTTGGCAGAACCGTTGGTTAGGAAGTCGACTGAAATATGAACCGATATACGAGAGAGTTCGGTGCTTCGATAAGCAAGCATTTTTGGTAAGCAATCAGATTAATGAGGATGAAAAATGGAGCTTTATAAAGCTTAAGGAGGAATCACATATGCCAGCAGTAGACGGAAATCAAACTGGCTTACAGTTTGTAAGAGATTTTTACAGAGGTTCAAGTGCATACGCTGATCATATAGATTCAAGCCTTTTGTCGAATATTCATCTGGTCACAAGACTGGATCAAGCTATTCTGGATGCGGCTATGGACGGTAAGGACATAGTTTTAACAGGTAATCCCGGAGATGGAAAGACACACATCATCAGAATGCTTAGAGACAAGCTGGAAGCATTAGGGAAATCGGTGGTAATTGAGATAGATGCCAGCACGTTGACGAATGAGAAAATCTATAGTCATTGGAAAAACGCTAGAGATAATAATGTGCCATATGTAATTGCAATCAATGCAGCTGTGCTTTACTCCTTGTATCAGTATTGCAAGGATTTTGAACCTGTCAAAAAAGCGTATGAGCAAATGAGTCATGCAGTGGTTTTTCATAATGAGAATGAAAAGACTTCAGATATCGTTGTATATGATTTGAGTAAGAGAGAGGTCCTTACGAAAGAAATCCTTAGCCAGGCCATTATTAAGCTTACAGATGATAAGCATTATGAAGAGTGTAAAAAGTGTCCGCTTAATTCCAACTGCGAGGTTCATAGAAATTGCAAGCTTCTGAGGGATGAATTGTTCCAAAGCAGATTATTTATTATTCTTCAGCGAGTTGCGTTACAGGGCTATCATGCAACCTTACGAGAGCTACAAAGCTTTATATCTTACCTGATATTCGGAAATAGGACATGTAAGGTAATCACTAAAACAACAGGAAATAAGGAGTACAACTTGGTTAACCTTATTTATTCCGGAAAGGGCGGTCTTTTTAAGGCTATTCAAGATGCAATTGATCCAGTTAATATTTCTCATCCAACCTGGGACGAGAAGCTGTTAAGTAATGATATTGCTCCGGACACATGGGTGAAGGATTATGAGGTTCCAGCAGAGGCAATTGCTTATGATAACGACGAGCTCTTTCAGCTGCGAAAAAGACAATTCTTCTTCTTTAACGCAAATGGTGGTGTATTGTTAGATATCTTAGATGATGATGTAAAGCATTTTCAGGAACTTCTTGAACAGGATGACTCTAAGACTATTAAGGAATTAATTTTAAAACTAAACAAATTTTTTGGTGCAGAAAAGCCGTCAAACTCTGAACTTCAAATCTGGTCAGGACACAGATATGATAACGAGCCAAGAAAGGTATTGATTTCAGTTGGATCGATAAAGAAAAGCGGACTGAAAATCGGACATCCGACATTGTCTAAGACTATGCAGACAGGGATAGAGATGACATCTAATTACATAAGACTGGAGAAGAAAAATGCGCCAAATATCTTCTTGAAGATTGATTTCGATATGTATGTGCTTTTGACAGAGGCCGATCGGGGAGTACCAGTTCTATTTATGGAATCCGATTTGGTAAAGAAGGTTTGGCGATTTATTGAACAGCTTCAATCTGTGTCAGAAATTGATGAAGACGATCCAGTAAATATTTCATTGTTGGATGTACAGAATAAAAAGAAAATCGTTGTAAAGCTTGATCAGGAGGAAAATAAGTATTCTTCTATCGATGGATCAAGGAGTCAGGAGGCATCATATGTCTGATCAGATTTATTTAAGAGAATACCGAACGAATGTAGATAAGAAATACGTGGGATTTACACCTAACGGAGGCTCCATCAAGCCGGTACATATTGCTGGTGGTGCTCTTCGCTGTATTTATGGTGGCTATAACACGACTATGAATATCAAGCGTATGGCACTTGTTTCTGATTCTAAAGGTAATATTCCTATTGGTAATGAGCTTTCAACAATATATGATGGCCTTTTGGAAAAGGAAGCTATCGAAGATGGTATTTCCGAAGGTTCCTTGGACTCTTTGAGAAATGTAATGCAGAAGCTTCTGTCAGCTGATAAGGGTGTGTATGTTGTTAAAGGACTGAAGGACGGAATGATTTCATATTCTGCAGGCTCTAAGTATTTCTTGACAAAGCCTGCAATGTATGAAGATACGGGCGAGTTTATCGGCGGATTACTTAGAGAGTATTGTCCTGAGCTTTCAGATTATGTTAAGAATACCCTGGAGGAAGGTAACGATCCGATATCTCTGCTGTTTAAGCCAATTCTTGAGGATTCTATGGAAACCTTTGAGAGGATGAGACACGAGGATATTCCTGCCTTTAAGAATCAGAATGAATCAGTCAAGTGGTTCTTGGAAGGTATCCATGAAAGTGGAAGCTGTCTGAAGAAGAACTTTGAAAAGCATCCTAATACTCTTACGCAACTGCGACTTTTCAACTTTTATTGTATATTCCAGCTAATTAGATATATGGCAATGCTTGAGGCTTTTTATTGTGGAGAAACAATTCGTCCGATATTGCTTGATTTTACAGGCCTTAGTCCTAGTCAAAGCAGTGTGGCAAGAGCATCGGAAATGTCTTATACGCAGATGCACAAATCAATAAATCGCTTTTATGCATGGGGCTATGCAAAGCAATTAGAGGAAGCAGGATTTAACAAGAAAGAGCTATTAAAATCTGAGACACCGGCTTATGAGCAGAATAAAAAGCTGTCAAAGGCTGGCAGAGAGGAGTTGGATGCTCTTTGGGGACTTGCAAAGGAAAGAGCGGAAAAGGCTAAAAACGATGATGAGGCCAGACTGATTTTTGGTGAAACCATGTATGACATGCTCGCATTAGAAGCGTCCTCTCATCCGGTTAATTGCTTAAAGGCTTTGGGAACGGCATCAAGTATACTTTATCCACCGGACAAAATGCATCCCAACAAACGATTTGTATTATCCCAGGATTTATTAGAGATGCTCCTTCGTTGCTGCGTAGAGCCAGGAGAAATTCTTAGCGGTTCGGAGATGAGGAATCGGTTGTGGTATCGTTTTGGAGTTATTATTGGCGGCAGTGTCTTTGAGATGGATAAGCTGCAGAAAAGTGGCATGATTCTGCAGGTGGATGAGGATTCTTTGGAGAACAATTTCACAGCATTTGCTGATAATCTTGAGGCAATGGATTTCGCTGAGATTATGGCCGATGGTATTTTACAGATTAGATTAGGAGGTGTTGAATAATGATAGATAAGCAAGAGTTGGTTGTTCAATTACTCTCTGAGCGCCTTTCTGAGGCAAAGGTTGGAATTATTTTTAAAGGGATAGCTGGTATCTCACTTGAGGATATTGTTCGCAGGCTTTCAGAGGACAGTGGAGAGCATCTCTATATGGCAGCCGTTGGCTATGATGGAATAACAGAAAAGGATGAGGAGGATTATTCTATCACTCCGTATGTTGAGAAGGCTGTACTTTGGAGAAGTATTCCGGAATATGCAGGAAGCATAATTGTCTTCATTTTAAATGACACAGACAAGCTTCATTCATTAGCAGAGTTCGAGAATCTCTCAGCCAGGGATCTTACTCGATTTTTAATTGAACTGCAGATAAAGAATGAGAGCAATACTCCAACCTTGAACTTTTGGAAGGCGCTGCAGCAAACGGCGGACTATTATTCCTTTGATGTGGTTTATGAATTTGTAGATGCTGTGACGGCAAGCGCAAAGGTCTCGGATGCCATACCCGTTAATATGTGGCGATTAAATCTCCTTTGCGATAAGGATATCCTTGGAACGAAGAGCAAGCCAGAGGAACGCTTGGCCAAGAACCGCGAGCTGATATTTGCAATTGGACAGCTGAGCGAGGACTCTAGAAAAAAGCTAAGCAGATCGCTGGCACGAACTAAGGGAAAAGACAAGGATCGTCTTCAGAAGGCATATACAACTCTGCAGAATCTTTATAAATATGGTAAGAGAAGCACACTTAAGGAGTTGGATTACGATACTGTGCAGGAACTGTTTTCTGCCTCTAAAGCTACAGAAAATAAAAAGAAAAAGGATGATACTAATCCGGATCCAGAAGGTAATGAGGGCGATTCTAATGATACTACCCCAATAAGGCCGAAGGAATTGGGGACGCTTGTTTCTGATGCTATCGTTTCAGGAGATGATGAAAGCCTAGAAAATGTAAAGGAATTATTAGGGGAGATTAAAAAGCATTTTGATCCAGAGACAGAAGAGAATGATGATTCTATTCCAACAATAGGCGGTATTTTTGAGGACAGAAATATTGTTATAGACAATCATCAATCAGATTTAAGGAAGCTTGTTGGAAGAGTGTGTAATGAAACCGCATGGGGCGGTCTTTTAGAGACTGAAGAAACGGTTTTGAGGGATGCTATTTCTGCTGATATAAAAAGCTTTGATGCGTTTAATCCTACAGGTGCTGATTCCCTGGTTAGCTTTAAGGGTGGCATAGATGGAGACATAACTCTATTTGATTTCATTATTCAGTTTGATGGAAAATTTGATAGCAAGGGAATAGAAACGGCAGAAAGATTCAAGCCAATTGTAGATTCGCTGATTGAGCTTAGAAAGCGTTTGCTTAATAATCTGGATCTTATCATGTATTATCCGGTACTTACCTTTGGTGCGGATGAGGAAATACGTAAGGATATGCTGGATTATCTGGATGCTTGGGCAAGGCTTTACAGCGCTTTTTGCAAAAATGAACCGGTGATGCGGGAAATTAGTGCAGGCAGCACCAGCTTTATCGCAAGAGCCTTGCTGTTACTCGACGTATTATATGTTAAGACAGCAAAGAAGGAATATAAGGGAGTATTACTTCCTCTGAATCCTATATATCTTTGGAGATATTATGAAATCTTCAAGAAGCTCCCGTCACAGAAGGGGACTCTCGATGACGATGATTCACAGGCGCTTACAAAGGTATTGACGCAGCTGCCACAGATCTTAAGCTTTGTGATTGCGAACAGTCTTATTACAGATAACGGTGAAGACAAGGTATTACCATGCTCAGGAAGTATTGAAATGCTTCCAACCTTTGAGAATAAGACAAATCGATATTCTGGAAGTGATGGAACAGAAGCTTTAGGTGAAATCCTTTCCAGATGGGTGGGCTTTGCTCCTTATACAAGAAATGAAATCCGTATTTGTTCAGTAGATGCTCCGGACCTTATTGAAAATCTCCGAGCAATTAAACGCTTCATGGATGCTAATTCCTGCCAGAGAGTGGTTTATGATGTCTATTTGACCCGAGGACAGAATGGAAACACAGAGCTGTCCAAGCTTGATTACTCGGGAAAGGATTATGAGATTGGAGAGTTCATCAAGAAGGATCGAATTTCTATAAGCATCAAAAATGTCGATTCAGCATTAGAGGTGAAGTCTGAGCTTGCAAAGAAGCCAGTGCATGTTGCTTTCTATTTTGATCAATCATCCTATGCTATAGAATTCGGACCAAATACAAAGAATCTGTATATCAATCCGCTGGTAATAACCTATGACTATTCATTTGATGAGATGAAGCATAGAGGAAGCATATATCCGTCATCAGAAATGGATTCTGGTCTGATTGGTGATTATCATAAGATGCTTCGGTCTGCGGATCTCATCAACAACAATATGAATCCGAGAACTACCTATAATGGTAGCGCTGATATGACTGCGGTCGTTTCGACCATTGAGGATGGTCAAACCCAGTGGCTGGTTGTGGCAGATAGGGATACAAACAACTATGATCCTAAGGGAGCTATTCCAATTGGGGAAATGCAGTATGAAAAGCGGATGGTTAACGTATGGGCGTCCAGTGAATCGAGGATTATAAGTCAGTATCTGACTATGCTCAGAGCATATAACCTTTATCCGGAAAAGGAAACGCTCATTGATATCCTGAAGAAATTTGGTCATATATCTTCTAATGGGTTGATTAGCATTCCGAAATTTGGTGCAGACGCGCAGGCCATTGACAATAAGAAGAAGGGTCTGCTTGGAACGCTGTTTGCTGCATCATGGTATACAAAGCATTATGATAAGTCTCTTGTGGCTTCGTTGGATGATGACAAGGCACGTTTATGGCTTCACGATAGCAGATTTGGGAGTGAAAGAGCCGATCTTATCGGTTTAAGGTATGACCTTGAAAATAATACTCTGTTCATTCAGCCTATAGAGGTAAAAACACGTGATGAATCTCCTGATGCTGTGATTTCAAAGGACGATGAGTCCGGGAAAATGCACATTACTGGTCACGCACCAGGACAGATAGCAGCAGTAGTAGGCATGCTTCGTGAGATTTTTAGTGGTGACGATACATCAGCTGATATGTTTGTTTCGGCTAGGAGAGAGGTGCTGAAATATCAAATCGTCTCTGAATGCTTCAGGAGTATTCATGATTGTGACTGGCAGAAGGAATGGTGTGACGTCCTTAAGAAGGCATTTGGAAACGGTAAGAGCGAGAACATTAATATTAATGTTTCCGGTGTGCTAATGCATATTAAGCTGAGCCAGGCTACTGGAGGAAAGATTATTCAGTGCGTAAATCCTGAACTTGATGATTGTCCGATTGAATATAGGCAATTTACAGCAAAGGAGATCCAAGAGGAGGTTCTTGGAGAAGGTACCATCATCAAAGAGATGTGGGAGCCGGATTTTGATGAAACAACTGAAGAAGCTGCTTCGGAAGAGGAGGTCATCATTGATGCGGATGTACCAGAGGAAACAAAGCCATTAGTCTATGATTTTACACCGAAAAGTGAAGATGTATTAATGGTTGTCGAACCGAAGACTGAATGTGGAGTAAAGAAGGAATCGAAGGAGGCAAAGAATACAGCACCAGCAGTTTCTGAAGAGGAAATAGAGCAACTGGTAAGGGACTTTAAGAGATCCTGTGGAGATTACCATATTAACTTAAGAGAATGTGAAGCTAAGGATGCAGTTATTGGTCCAAGTGTAATCCGATTAAAATTCAAGCTTGGAAGAGGTCAGGCTTTATCTGGTTTATCAAGTCATTTAGAGGATATTGGTCGCGAAATGAAGCGTAGTGGCGTTATTGTACAGCCGGTACTTAATTCGGATGAGCTTCTTTTGGATGTGCCGAGGCTTCAGCGTGATCAGGTATTGTTTAAGGATGTTATTGCCAAATTACCTAAGGTAACATCTCCTGAACAGTTATATTTTCCGCTTGGTCGTACGCCGAATGGCAAGGACCTTATAGAGAATCTTGCAGAAATGCCACATATGCTTGTGGGTGGAAGTACAGGCTCTGGAAAGTCAGTATTTTTGTTCACACTACTTGCGTCACTGCTGATGACGCATCCTAATAAAGAGGATATGCAATTAGTATTGTCATCTTCAAAGCTTGAGGATTTCATCCATTTTGAAAAGCTTCCTCACCTTTATGCCGGAAAGATTATTTCTGATGCGACTGAGGCGACAGAGGTTATTAAGGATGTCATCTTCAAAGAGTCGGAAAGAAGAGGCAAGCTTCTGGTAGAGGCTCGTGTGGCAAATATTGTTGAGTATAACAAGAAGGCTGAAGAAAAGCTTGCGCCAATTGTTGTTGTGATTGATGAGTTTGCTGATCTTGCTGATCAACTCGAAACCACAAAGGAAAAGAATGCTTTTTATAAACCAGTCAGAAGAATTGCACAGGCCGGAAGAAGCAGAGGAATTCATTTGATTATATGTACTCAGCGGCCAGAGGCTAAGCTTGTAGACTCTACAACAAAAGCACAATTAAATGCAAGAGTAGCTTTACGCGTGAATGATTCTATGTCATCAAGGATGATTCTTGGTGATTCTGAATCTGATGCCCAGTATTTGCAGAAGCATGGAGATATGATTTTCAAATTTGGAGATATTAAGGAGCGTGCGCAGGGCTATCTGATTGAAATACCGGAATTAGATCAGATAGTGGAAGATGTTATTGCCGGAAAGTATTAATGGAATAGAGGTGTTATAGGTGACAGAGAAGCCAGAATTTATATACGGCGTATTCAAGCAGGAAATTAAGAACCGCTTTTTGTGTAGCGTAGAAATTGATGGCGAGACTGTCACCTGCTATGTTCCTTCATCCTGCAGACTTAGCAATTTTCTTGATATGACAGACAGAAGCGTGATGCTTACGCCGATCACAAATCCTAAAGCAAGAACCCGACTTGCGTTATACGCTGTTAAATACGGCAGAAGCTATGTGCCGATTAATTTGGCAAACAGCAATCGAACCGTGGAGCAGCAAATTTATCGCAGATACTTTTCTTTCCTGGGAAAGAGGAAAAAGGTAACCAGGGAGACGAAAATTGGTGATTATAAATGTGATTTGTTTATTAATGACACAAATACCATAGTGGAGATAAAAAGCCTGCTGGCATTTGAGAAACAGGCCGTGTTTCCTACTGTATATTCTGAGCGGGCAGTAAAGCAACTTGAACAACTTTCAGTATTGCTAGATCAAGGGTATCCAGTGTGCTTTATGATGATTTCGCTTAGCACAACCGTAAAGGAAATTTCCATCAATCGGAAGATAGAGGATTTTTATGGCTTGTTTGCAGAGTGCGTAAAAAAAGGAATGCAATATAAAGGGTTTTCACTTCGACTGAATAATGGGGAAATGGAGGTTTCCTCGACGATAAAGATGAGTATTTAAGGGAGGAAAAGAAATGAATGCAGAGAAATTGAATGAATTATTGAATTCATTTAATGAGCAAGCTAATTCGGTTAAAAATGGATTAACAGCATTGCTTGTGACTGTTTCTGATGGAAGAATACCGGATGAAAAGACTCTGAAAGCTTTCAACGGTGATATGGATGCGCTTGTTGCTGGATACGGAAAATTAAAATCCGAGGCACAAGCCGTATTAAGCACTGACGAGATGCCGAAAGATGGTAGTAGGGCATCTGAATACGTTGAAGCTGTGGAAAATAGCCGGAGTCGTATTATTAAGCTTCAGCTTGAAAAGGCAGAGAGTGTCTTGAAGAGATTTCTTAAAGTTAGGTCCCTCATTGCAGAGTATGAATCCGCCCTTTCTCCATTCAAGAAAAAAGCGGAGGGAGTGTTAAAGGAATTGTCTGAAGAAAATGTTGATCAGATACTTCCTGAGACAGTGGCTCCGGAACTTTTCTTAAGAGCCCTGGAGACAGAGAATATTAATGGGCCAGAGGGGTTCAAGATTTTAGGAGAAATTAATAAGTATTACCCGATGCAGATACAATGGGGACTTGCAGGAGGGCAATACTTTATTGATGATGCTCAGGAAATGGTTCCAGTTGAAGAAATAACAGAAAACGCAGGTACTGTTGATACTGTGGATTCAGAAATTGCAGTAACAGAAGTGAGCATAGAAGAAAACGTAGAAGTAACTCCAGAGACTTCTTCTGCTGACATAGCTGGGAAACCGGTTGAAGAAGTTCAACCTGAAAAGCAAGAAAAAGCTACGTCTGCAGAGGAAAATAAAGCTGAAGAATTAGATGCTCAAGAAGATATCCTGACTGCAGTAAATAAGATAAAGGTAGGATCTCCGAGCGCATCTTCATTCAAAAAGGAAATTGTCAAAATCGCAAAGAATAACAAGGAAGTCAGAGATGTTTTGCCGTTGCTGACAAACCTCGGTATGCTTACAAAGAAGCAGATCTTTCTTATAGGAATTTGTATGGACTGCTTTGAGGAATCAGATCGAGACAGAGAAAAAGTGGATGCTGCGATAGAGTCTCTTGCTAACAAAGGGTATCTGGCATGCTTTGAATATAATTTTGATAATGTAAAGACTGAGGTATATTGTCTTTCAACATATTGTCATGGATGCTTGAAAAAGGATAGCATCTCTGCTCAGATGCGTGGATTTTGGTCTCTTTCATTTGGAGAAACAAAGATTGATACTGCTTCAGCATTAGATAAGAGTACCATGGAGAAGTATGTAAGAAATAATGATAGACTTTCTGAGTATCTTTACGCAGTAAAAGGATTAGTTGAGCCGGATGAATATCAGACAATAAAACAGTCCATTAAATGGAAGAATGAATATTATCATATTGCCGTTGTTAAGGATGGAAAAATCACAAATTGTTGCCTCTATGATTTCCAGAATCGTCCTGAATTCATTGAGGAAGAAGGAATTCTAATTGTTGGAGGCGATGCTGAAATAGATTCTATTCTTCAGGAAAGCTCAAAGAGAATTTTTATATATGACAATCAAATGGTTACACTCCTTGGAGAAGATACAAACAGTTTGGATGCTGTGACTGCTGAAGAATGTGAAAATGAAGCTGACAGCACAGAAGAAGTTGCATCCGATGAAGTTATAGAAGAGAAAATTAATACAGACACAACAGAAGTAGAGGGAGTTGCTATGCTCTCTGAAGAGAAGGTAGATCCTGTGGATTTGAATAATGATGAAGCAGAAGTTTCCGTCAAGACTCTTTTAGAGAAGGAATCTATTCCTTCAGACAAAGAGTTTTGCACAGTAATTGAGTATCTGCTGAATCGAGAGGCTACAACTAAGGAACAGCTTACATCTATTATTTCACAGACAATTGCGTTTGCTAAAGCAGTTGGCGATGTAGCCATGAAGCAAAATGGAGAGTCGAAGGATCATGTGGAGAGTTGCAAGCTTTCGGCCAAATTAAGACTTGCTTCAAACCTTATGCTGAACGAATGTGTTTATACATCAGAATTTTTGTCATCCGTTTTTGTGAATCCGGCTAATGATGATGCGGCTATCATGCTGTCTGTATATATGTTTGCGATGCTTACCCCTGGTATGGCTTTTGATTATGGCTTAAAGAATCAGACAGAATTGTTTTTTGATCATTATGAAGATTACTTCAAGGACTTTGCAGCGTTCAAGCCTCTATTTAATAAGCTTATGGGAGTAAAGGATGCTTCTGCAACAGGATTTTCACCGGCATTTGTCTCATTGCTTGGTGATGAGGCTGAGAGTGAGAAATTTATTAATGAGCTTAGGACTTCAGCACGTGAATGCCTTACTGTAAAGGCACCGAAGACAAGAATGAAGGCGCTTCCACCATTGTATTCTTCTTGCTTTGGTCTGGGGAGCGAGTTACATGATTGTATGACCATCATCAGTGAAAATAGGAAGGATAAAGATGATGTCGAATATGTTGAAATGGTTCTCGGTGAGTACTGTGATGAACAAAATGGTACCTTAAGTCTGTCTAATACAAAAATCGAGGATGCTTTGAACAATGCTTGGGATGCTGCAAATCCGAAAAATAAGTTCAAGCTTGAATATGACGCTAGAGATCAGGCATTAAGACAGTACAATGTAAGGCTTGAGATTATGCTGGAATGGGTTGAGCATATAAATAATATGAATAACCGTAAGCAGGATATATCAAGGCTTAAGTCCTTAAAAGCTGAAATCATTAAGCTGATTCAGGGAATTCAGAAGAATTCAACATGGAAAAACTGCAAAAACGCAAACATATTGCTGTGGGCACTCTCATATATGCAGCAGTATCTGAATGGGCAGGTTGTAAAATTAAGGATTTATTCTGAATATGTATACACGGGAATAATCACAGTTGGTAATGATGGTATTCCAGTTATTGATCACGACCTTGCTCGTGTGAAATATTATGAGCCTTGGCGAAATATCTTGCACCATGTCATGAGTGTGGACCACAAGAAAAATATTGCAGAAATTAAGGCTGAGATTATGGGGGATACCCTAGATGACAAAGCAGATGAAGGTGGCTTAAAGGACAATCTTCATCAGCTAGAAATGCTTGGTAAGCTCATTGAAGAGGATACTGAAGATTATCACATAAGCGACGACCAGTTGAAGGATGCTATTGAATCAGCCGAGGATAGGGCTACAAGATTTCAGGAAAAGCTTGAATTGGCATATACATATAATCAGATCAACGAGACTGAAAAGGAAAATCTGGTCGGCATAGTAAATCAATATAAGAACAGCTTTTATGAGGCAAAAGACTTTGCATGCTGGAGACGTTTCCTTGAGGCATTAGAAAAACAGATAACCGAATTTGCAACGGGCAGGAAAAAGTTGCTTAGAGGCAGACTTGATTCTCATCTTAAGGAAAATTCAGAATCATCTCTTCTCAAAGAAGCAGATCATCTTCTTGAGGAAGAAATGAATTTTGCGGTAACTGAGGAATATCTTAACAGATTTGAAGGCGGTGAGACAGAACTAGATGATGAAGTAATTCTTCATGATTTCGATTATTTCAGTGATTTTATTGAGCCTTCGAATTTTGATCCATTATTACAGGAATGCAGAAGATGTAACGGAAAGATGTTGAGTAGCTTTGGGTGGAACTATGTTGAACGTAATATGCCTAAAGAATGGACATCCCGTCAAAGAGAGGACAGTAGAAATCTTGTAATTAACTGGCCTAAGAGGAAGGCTACTGCTACTCCGGTGCAGTTAAAGACATTATTTACCGGTCTTGGTTTTGATGTAATTGATGCCGAACGTACTACTATCAAGAAGGAAGAGGTTTTTAAGGTTAATGTGCGTCAGACACCAAAAAGTATGGCAGATTACCGCCATCCGATTGCTTCCTTCGGTACTCAGATTAAAGCTCCGATAAATGCGATAATGCTTTACGGAAATTATACAGAGAAGCAGTTGGTAGATACAGTTTCGAACCTTGATTTAGGCGGTATTTCCATTGTTTTACTTGATCGCCCGATAGATACTGCAAGCAGACGGTTGATTGGGGAAATTTTCCATACACAGACATCTGGACAAAATCCGTTTCTGTTGATAGATCAGGTGCTGTTTTTGTACTTGGCTCTTCATCAGATCACAGAGCGTATGCCAGCTATGCTTAAGTGTACGTTGCCGTATTCAACCTATCAGCCATTTGTTAGAGATGGTGGATCTACATCTGATGAGATGTTTTGTGGAAGAACACAGGAGCTTGCTACAATAATTGATCCAAATGGAGCATGCGTGGTTTATGGTGGACGACAGCTCGGTAAGACGGCGCTCCTGGAAAGAGCGGAAAGTAGATGCTCAAAGCCTGTTGATAAGGAATTTGCCGTATATACAACAATTGTTCGGATAAATAATGAAGCGGAAGTAGTAGAAACGATAGTTTCCGACATCAATAAAAAATGTGATGGAAGGATTGAACTTCCAAAGTGCAGCACTATTAAAGAAATGTGTAATGCTATCAGTAAATTGTTCCGAAGCAACAAAATCACTTCTATGCTTCTTTTGATAGATGAAGTGGATGATTTTCTTGCAGCAATCGCGGATGTGGCATACAGGCCAATTCAGCCGCTTGTTGACCTGAAACGTGAGACAAAGAATAATTTTAAGTTTGTTATAGCTGGTTTGCATAATGTTTGTCGTGCTAAGAATGCGACAAGGGATAATGGTATTTTCGGTCAGTTGGGAACCCCACTTTGTATTAAGCCGTTGTCACCTACTGATGCTTTACAATTGATATCAAAGCCACTCCGTTATCTGGGATTCCAAATTGATAGGTATCCGCATCTTGAGACAATACTTACTAACACTAACTATTATCCGGGCATTCTTCAATTCTTTGGATATATGCTGGTAGAGACATTAACCGGCCAGTATTCAAAGTATTATCATGCAGCAGATGGAAACCCACCATTTACGTTGCAGGATGAGCAGCTTGGTGCCGTTATGAACTCTTCAGATTTGAACAAGAGTATAAAGGATAAGTTCCGCTGGTCTCTTGAATTGGATCAGAGATATTTTATGATAGCGAGATGCATCACAATGCTCTATCACTATTATGAGGATGATAGAAAGGCGGGCACCTGGCAGGGCTTCCCTGTTGATGAAATCATGCAGATGGCAGAAGAATATGATATTCACTGCCTTGAAAATGAATCCAAGAAGGGTTACATAAATTTGCTTGATGAGATGGTCGAAATGGGAATTTTAGGAAAACCTGATGAAAATCGTGAGCTTTACAGATTGAGAAGAAACTCGTTTGTAGACATTATTGGTGAGAATTTTGACATGCTTGAGGCAGATATAATTAACAACAATGAGGAGGCCTAAAGATGATAGACATATCCTGGGAGGAGTTTTGGTGGAACAATATTACCGGAGCGCATGTAGTTGTTTCTAAGGTTTCTGATGCTTTGCTTGAAAACAAAATGGTTATTCTCAAGGTGCCATCTGATTTGCCATGGAGATATTCTATGCGCAGTTCGATTCATACGGCGTTTCAAGAGAGAACAAATACAAGAGATGTAGTAATAGAGTCATTGGATATTGTTGATGATAATCCACAAGACCTTGAGCCTGGAAGACTGCTTCTACAAAAGTATGCAGCGTCTTCAATATCAAAAGGCTATAGAGAAAAATCCAAGGTCAGCATACAGGACTACATAGCTCAGAAGGATGTTATCAGAAATCGTATCATATGGGTTAAGGGATTAGATGAGACTGCCGCCTCAAAATGGATTAATTTCTGCAAAGGGTTTACACCGAAAACAGCGGCGGAAGGTCTATTTGTTTTAGAGGTACATGGTAAAATAACACCTCCGGATAACCGGTTTATTGAATATATCGATTTTAGTGAGTGTGTCAGTAGCTATGACGTTCAGCTTTTTAATAGCTTTGTATTAGATGATGAAGAGAGTACGAGTTATAAGTCGAATAACTGGAAGAAATATATTTCTGCAACAGCAGCCATGGTTTGTAATGTAGATGCAGAGGTTTCCGAATATCTTTTGCATGATGTAGATTTCAGATGCGAGTCTGCATTAGATGGAATTGCGCGGATAGCCGAAATGCCAGAATTTTTCAGAAGAGGTGCGGAAGCGGGAGCCGATCATGTTTTATGGCTTTATAGAAACCATAAGAATGCTGAATTGATGCACAGAATATGGGCTTCCCAGGTTCAAGTTCTATTTCCAATTATTGAAATGGAAAGAATTGAAATTATTGAGAAATATAGGACTGAAATTGATGATGCCCTGCATGCCAATTTCATAACTCAGTATGGAGAACAAATAACGGATCCGATGGAAGTTGAACTTGGTTCGCTTTGCTATATGATGAGTCACCGCCAAAGTGGTGATGTGTATATGTATATGCTTTATATTCCAGAGGAGATGGATAGAGAACGGATTAAGTTCTTGCATGAATGCAGGAACTCATTGGCACATGTATCGTGTTGTAATCCGGATCAGGTGAGAAAATTATTGGATAAGGAATAATTGTAGTTTTATGGATGAAACAAATTTGAAGCAGGTGTTAGATGAATGCAAAAAGTCAGCTAAGGTTGGGTATAAGATTGCTTCATCCCAGGAGAAAAATTTAAGTAGAGCTTTATCATCAGCTCAGGATAAGGTACAGAATACTATTATAGACTTTAATACATCTCCGTGCTATGCACCTGAGGCGACGGAACTACTCGAAAGTCAGTTGGTTGATATCCGGGACGCGTTTAACAGACTATCGTTTGCCTTCAAGGAGGATTTGCAGAATCTTCGTCAAAGTTTGTCCAAATTCTCGATAACACTTTTCGGTCGGACTATGGCGGGAAAATCCACACTTATGGAAATTTTAACTGAAGGAGATGGAAAATCCATAGGAAAAGGTTCTCAAAGAACAACCAGAGATGTCAGAAAATATACCTGGAATGGCCTTGAGATAACAGATGTACCTGGAATAGGGGCATTTGAGGGAGAAGATGATGAACATATTGCTTTTGAGGCTGCTAAGACAGCAGATTTGATTTTATTTCTAATCACGGATGATGCACCACAGATTGCAGAGGCAGAGTGCTTCAGTCGAATTGTAAATTTAGGAAAGCCCGTTATTTGCATTATGAATGTTAAGTCGGCAATTTCAGCGGACAAGAGTATAAAACTTGCTTTGCGTGATATCAGCAAGCGATTCGATATGGAACGGTTGAATAAAATCAAGAACCAGTTCCTTGCATTCTCCGACCAGTTTGGACAGACCTGGAGTCATATTCCATTTGTTTATGTGCATCTGAAATCTGCTTACCTGGCACAGTGTACCGATGATAAAGAGAAGAGTAGAACGTTATATGATATTAGCCAAGTAGGATATCTGAAAAAGAGGATAGTTGAACAGGTTCGCACGAAGGGAGAATTCTACAGAATAAAAACCTTTATAGATATAATTGCAAACCCAATTCTGCAATCGATGGAAAATCTGCTTGAGCAAAGTCAGATTAATAGTGTTCAGGGCAGAACTATTCTGGCAAAGAAGCGTCAACTGTCGGATTGGAAAAATGTGTTTTATCGTGATGCCAAGTCACAGATAGAATCACTGATAATAAAAATTAATAGCGAGTTGAATGGGGAGATTGCTTCTTTTGCTGAGGATCATTTTGATGATAAGAATGCAGATAAGGCTTGGAATAAGCTCCTTAAGAACAGACGTATAGAGGCAAGATGCCAGGATCTTCTTGAAGACCTTGAAATAAAAAGCAATGACAAGCTCAAAGAAGTTTCAAGGGAAATAAGTAATGAGCTGAAATTTTCAACTTCATTTGCTGGAGATAAATCTTTGCGAATGAACAAGATTATTGATGGGAAAAAGTTATGGGATTGGTCTTCGCTGGCTTTGGGTGGGGGCTTGTCCATAGCAGCAGGTATTGCCTACCTGGTTGGGGCAACGGTAGCTGGCCCTTTAGGTTGGGCAGCACTTGTGGTTTCGGCCATCGGTATCGGAGGATCATTTTTATTTAAAAGTCGAGATAAAAAGGAGTTTGAGGCCAGAACTCATTTGGAAAAGAATCTGCGTGAGAATGTTACAAAGGTGTGTGATTCACTTCAGAAGCAGATGCTGAAGAACCTTGACACGCTTGTGTCTGTCAGAATTGATGGATTGCTTGGCGAGATGGATAAAATCAACTCTGTAATATTCCGGCTGGCAGATACACAGAAGGAATTGGCCTGGGGCTTAAATGATCATCTGATGGAACTGAATTCTAGAATTCTTGAGGAGGCAATTAAGCTCATTGGTGCTGATGGCTTACAATATCATGTATTGGCCGTTGCCAGAATTCCGGGAAATGTGAGTATGATCAAATTGGCAGACGGAACAGTATTCCCTCGGGAACAGACGGAGGGGCTGTACCATCTTATGTCGGAACGTGTAAATTTTGTATATGATTCAGACAATGTGAAGGTATTGATCTCCAGAGTGATCGGCAGGGAGATTGATCGTAGTCAGATTAATATTGAGGAAAAAATCGGTGTGGCACATGTTCCATTAGGGAATGCTTCACCAAATACTAAGAACCGGGTACGGCTTGCACAGCAGTTTTCACAGCTGCTAATAATGAATCAGTGAGGTAGCATGATGTTAAGAATTGCAGAATATGCTCAGAAAAGTGAGCAGCTAAAAGAAAAAGCGAAGGCAGCGCTTCTGTCGGCAGGAGTTGATCTTCAAATTAGGGATAGCAGGGTAAATGCAATTCGTCTTGTCTTTGCCGGGCAGTATAGCGCAGGAAAGTCTTCTATTTTGAAAATGCTTACAGGTAGGGATGATATCGCAATTGGAGCGGATATTACCACGCAGCAAGCCCACACCTATGATTGGAACGGCATGGAAATTGTGGATACGCCAGGTATTCATACACAGCTTAGGCCAGACCATGATGAAATTTCCTATGAAGCAATTGCATCTGCGGATATGCTGGTGTTTGTTGTTACAAATGAGTTGTTTGATTCCCATATGGCTGCTCATTTCAGGAAGTTGGCTATTGATAAAGACAAAGCCGGAGAGATGATTCTTGTCGTTAATAAAATGGATCGAACGGCTGAAGGTAATACGAAAGAGCAGCAGGAGATTATTAGAGAGGATTTGAAAAAGGTTCTGGAGCCCTATACACCAGAACAGTTAAATCTATCCTTCCTGGATGCCGAATCCTATCTTGAAAGTGTCGAAGAACACTCGGAGGATCCGGAACTGGCAGATGAATTGTCTGCAAGAAGTGGGTATGCAGAATTCATAGAAACCTTAAACCATTTTGTCGAGGAGAAGAGTATTCCATCAAAGCTAACGACAGAGCTTTACGTTGTGGATGAAAGACTGGAAAAGGCAATCAAGCAACTTCAGCCAAAATCATCTGATGATGATATCGATGCCCTGGAAGAGAACTTCATGCAGCAGAGGCATCTTTTGATCGAAGCTAGAGGCAGGATGCAGCAGGAGGTAAAGGATCTTTACACGAAGGCAGCGTCTCAAATCAGAGATATAGGACTTGATGCAGCAAATCTTTTGGTAGAAGGCTGTAAACAAGACGAGGTTGAGGATGAGCTGCAGAAATCAATTCGCCATGCTGATGACATCATAGAAAAATGTCAGTCAGATGCAGTGGAGGTTATTGATGCGCGGCTCAATGAGATGGGACAGCAGCTTGATGTTATTGAAAATTCTGAGTTTTCAAGAGAGCTGAAATCTCGACTTAGTGGAAAGTTCGACGGACTACCCGAAGGCATTAAGCGTATTATTACAAATGCCGGTCCAGGGTTTCAAAAGGCGGGACAGGCTGTTCTGAACAATGCTTATAAGGCAGGTGCAGAAGGTGGCCTGAAGCTAACTAACTTCTCCGGAAGTACAATTCATCAGATGGTACTGAAGGTAGGACATAGTCTGAATTTCAAGTTTAAACCGTGGCAAGCTATTAAGATTACAAAGGGTATTGCAATTGGCGGTCAGATATTGAGTGCTTTAGGCGTGGGCTTCTCTGTATTCATGCAAATTAAGGCTGACCAAGATGAGGAGAAGATCCGGGAGGATCTTAAGAATAATCGTCAGAACATTAGAAGTCAGTTCAATGCTGCAGCCAATGAACTGGAAGACTTTGCAAGACAATACATTAAAGATAATGTCAATCGTCCTTTGGAGACTTCTATTGCAACGATTGATGACAATATCCAGGAAATCAGAGATACACGTTCAAATCGCAGCTCCAATTGCAGAATGCTTGAGAATTTGCAGAAAGAGTGCAGACTTTTAATTCAGGATATTCATGCTGAAAGTAATAGTGAAATAGCATAAAACAGCAGCGGCTCTCCGACAACATCACTGGGGGACCGCTGTCTTTCTGTCAATCCTTCTTATAAAATTTTGTTTCATACCCATCTCCGCGGATCAGGATATCTGGCATCCATTCCGGAGACCGGCTCATGACTGAGGTGATGCTTTCTACAGGTGTATCTTCCGGGCATTCGATGATCAGCTCATCATGAACATGGCCACAGATACGCTGATCGGAGAGGTTCTTCATAGCGAAGCAGAGAAGATCTCTAGAGACAGCCTGCACGATATTTTCAACGAATTTCGGACCATAGGATTCGATGCGTCCCCACTTCTTGGTGGAGCCGATGCCTTCGTAGGTGACGGATTCGCCGCCGAAGCGATTTTCACCGATGCGGGGCTTTACATAGCTGAGTTCACGGCCTGAAGGGAGACGGATGAAAAGCATTCCGCTTTTATAATAAAAATGGATTCCGCGGACAGTGGTCCTGATCCGTTGCTTAATGGTTGTCTTTACGGCATTGTCTACATCCCACCAGAAGGCTGTGATCATCGGGTTCGAAAATCGCCAGGAATCAACCAGGGGCTGCAGCTCATCTTCAGAAAGTCCCATGTCCAAGGCTCCCATAGAAATTAAGGCACCTGTAGATCCGCCATAACCAAGAGCCAGCTCTGCAATCTTGCCCTTCTGTCGGAGGTGACCATTGACACCATGCTTTTCGACCGGCATGCCGAACATCTGACTGGCCGATGCACAGTAGATATCCTTTCCTTCTGCGAAGACCCTTGAACGCCAGGTCTCACCAGCGAGGTACGCCAGCACTCTGGCCTCAATGGCTGAGTAGTCGCTGACGATGAATTTGTATCCGGGCCTGGCGATAAAGGCGGTTCTGATCAGCTGGCTCAAAGCATCCGGGATATCATCATAAAGTAGATCCAACGTATCATAATCACCGGTGCGAACAAGCTCCCTGGCTTCAGATAGGTCATTCATGTGATTCTGTGGAAGATTCTGCAGTTGTATCAAGCGGCCTGCCCAGCGGCCGGAGCGGTTGGCTCCATAGAACTGGAACATACCATGAGCTCTGCCATCATTGCAGACGGCATTCTGCATGGCCTGATATTTCTTCACAGAGGATTTGGCCAGCTGCAGACGGAGCTTTAAGGCATCTGTGACGTAATCGTTAGCGTAACCGTCAGGATTTTTGATAAGCTTGGCGACATCCTTCTTGCCCAGGGCTTCTGTCTCAACGCCGTTATCAGAGAGCCACTGTTTCATCTGCACTACGCTGTTAGGATTATCCAAATTAGTGATGGCTTGCATTTCCTGCGTAAGAGCTGACTTGGAGCGCTCATCAAAGGCGATAGCATTTTCGACTACATCCATGTCCAGCATGATGCCTCTGTCATTGATCTCCTGGTCGAGATGATATTCATCCCAAACGAAGTCAGGGACAGGATATTTGGACAGGCGCTGCTTAATGGCAAGCTCAACCTCTACATCACGTTTATTGTAGGCCTTGAAGGTTTCCCATTTGTCCGGGGCATGCTCCGGAAGGTTGCGGGTCCTGCCGCCATTTACCTTGGTAGCTTTGCAGGGGCAGCAGAAATATTTGATCAGGTCCTTGCCTTCCTTCATTTTCTGATCCTGCAGCTTTAGGACAGCACCGACATTTTCGAGAGAGAGGGGCAGACCCATATAGGCAGACCAGATCATGCTGCATTTCCAGGCTGCAGGGCTTAAGTAATTGTGGACAGGATCATCTGCGGTATTGTAGCTTTTAAAATATTCGGGGCGATGCTTCCGGAGCCAGTTTGATAAGCAGACTCTTTCGAAGGAAGCGTTATAGGCCCATTTTGTAATAGTATCATCAGATAGTGCTGCAAGGATTTCCTCAGGGATGGCATCGCCGCAGGCCAGATCATAGACCTGTACCGGGCCGCCATCGACGGAAACACCGAAGAGCAGTATCTCAAAATTCTCAGACTCAGCATACTTATAGGCTCCGCATTTGGAGATATCAATGTCGCTGTAGGTCTCTAAGTCGATTGACAATTCTCTCATTATTTTCACATCCTTTACGATTGGTTATGCCTGCGGATCATCAAGCGGATCAAGGATTTTATACTTGGAATCCAGTGGGTTGATGCAGCTTAAGCAGTAGCGCTGGCGGTCTTCCTTGGGACAGTACTGAAGGATATAGTAGCCAGTCTCGGCAGCAGGCTCCCAGGCCGTCTGCTCATTTTCCAGGTAATCGAAGAGCCTGGACACTTCATTGGTTCCCTGAGCCTTATATTCATGGGGCAGCGTGGAGCCCTTTTTATAAAACCAGGCGATTTCGAAGATGCGGTCCTCAGAATGCTCGGGATTATCGCAGACCAGCAGCTGTACATTCTCCGGAGGAAGCTTATCAGTGAAATCTTCCATGATATCAAATAGTCTCATTGCGTTATCCTCTCTTATAAAAAATCAGGCGGCAGCAGGATATGCCACCGCCCTTGGGTTAAAGGTTACAGGCTAAAGCTCAGTCGAGGAAATCGTCATCGTCTTCTTCTGTAGCAAAGTCGTCCTCAGCTCTGGACTTGCCGCCGAGAGGCTCACCATCACGGATCTTCTGCAGGTTGTTAAGTCCGCAGGCGATGCCCTTGTTGCCGTTCGAGTTGAAGGCATAAAGGTTGATGGATGCTCTTGCATAAACGCCGGAGTAGACTTCACTTCTCTCAAGGATAGGCTGTCTGTCGGCATCTACGATACCGGGAGCAGTGGCAGAGTTGGCATTGATGAAGTAGCTGTTCTTGTAGGCCTCATCATCAGGTCTCTCAGCATCTCCATCACGAAGAGGAGTCTTGATTGCAGTAAGAGGCGGAACGGACTTGCCGTTGCCCTTGAGCTTGCTCTGGCCCTCTTCGTAGGCTGCCTGAATAGCTGCGTTGATTTTGTCGATGGTCTTGGTATCTGACTTCGGGATGATGAGAGATACGCTGTACTTCGGAGCCCCGCCGTTGATGCTCTTAGGATCCCATACATTTGCATAGGAAAGTCTTGTGTTTACACCTGTGATTACCTTCGTAGGATTTACCATTTTCTTAGCCATAATTAGTTTTCCTCCATGTCATTAAAATCATCTTTGGCTGTGTTGAGTGCCGGACGCTTATCGCTTGCCGGTACCAATGCAGGTTTTCCCGGCGGTTTTGCCACCAGTCCACCTAATAATTCTTCAAATTTCTTTTTTCCAAGCAGAGAAGTCATTGCTGTGATTCCGAGAAGCTTCTTCTCATAGGGATCATATCCGGCGCCTTCTACGGTGCAGGCAACTGCTGCCTCATTCGTATATTTACGATTGGATTTTCCCTCGACTACCTTGAAGCCAGGGTATTCGGTTCCGCTTAAGGCCTGCTGCAGAGCATAGTCCTTAATGTCTCCAGCCCAGGACACCAGGCTGTCAATCTTAGGAAGAATCTCAGCTATCTCAGCTTCATCCAGATTTGCTGGCAGTTCGAAATCATAGGCGGCGAGTTCCATATTGTACTCAGCACGCTTGCGGCAGGTTGCCTTGACCTTGCAGAACTGGCAGTGATCGCCGGCCTTGAATTCACCTTCGCCGTTGTAGGCCAGTTGTGCAGTAGGAGCCAGGAAGCTATCGGCCCAGTCAAGCAGATCCTCTTTTGAGATAGAGAAGGTGCTGATGTTTGCACGCCTTGGCTGGAATATTGTCATCTCCACGGATTCGATATCATAGATTCCGTCATAGAGATCCAGGGCTCCGATGGCGTAGCACATCATCTGGGGATTGTTCTCTGCCTCTACCAGGACCCCGAGACCATATTTAAAATCAATGATCTGCAGGACCTTATCGGCAATTATGAGACAGTCGCCGGTTCCAAAGCCGTCAGGCACCCACTTTGAAAAATCAAGTCTCTGTTCTACAAGGACCTTAGGATCTTTGCAGTACTGCTTGGCTTTTTCATATTGCTCCATGCAGTAGCTGCAGTATTCATCGGTGCAGGCTTCCATCTCCTGATCATAGAAGTCGAGATTCTCAGTCGGATCCTGGACATCCTGGCCTAAGGCCTTCAGTACCTTGTATTCACAGAGCTCGTGGGCATCGTAAGCGTATTTACACTGACGCTGATTGCAAGAACAAAGAACAGGGGAATGGCTT
>CAVAON010000018.1:0-31778 GCA_963590215.1 Anaerovoracaceae bacterium
GACTAAAGTCTACTTGTCCCCTGCCGAAGTGGAATTTATTTTTACACTTCAGGATGTGTTTTTTCAATGACACCTGTCATAAAAAAACTGGAAAAACCAAGTGAAATATAGTATAATACTATCGACTATGTTTAAAATGTAATTTAGAACCTGAGAGGTATAAGATATGAGTAAACTGATTTATGCAGCAGATGATGAGCTTAATATACGTCAGCTGATACAGTCTTTCCTTGAAGAAGAGGGATATACTGTTGAGACCTTTGAGACCGGTGATGAGCTTTTAGAGAAATTCAAACAAAAGCCAAGTGACCTTGTAATACTTGATGTTATGATGCCTGGAACAGACGGGCTTTCAGTATGTAATACAATAAGGAAATTCTCGTCGGTTCCGATACTGATACTGACGGCAAGAGACACTACAGCAGATTATGTCACAGGTATAACCTTGGGCTGTGATGATTATTTCACCAAGCCGTTTTCGCCTGTAATGCTCACAATGAGAGTAAAAGCAATGTTCAGGCGCGTAGAGCTTGACAAGGCGATACCGTATGACGAAAAGCTTGAATATGGTGACATAGTAATAATGCCAAAACAAAAAGTCGCCAAATGCAAAGGTGCAGATCTCAAACTTACAATAACAGAGCTGAATGTATTGCAATACCTGATGGAGAAAAACGGCAATGCAGTATCAAGAGGTGAGCTCCTCGAAAAAATCTGGGGATATACCAGTGAAGTGGAAACCAGAGTTACAGATGATAATATCAAACGAATTCGAAAAAAAATGAACCAGCAGGGCAGCAATGTTGAAATCGTTACTGTCTGGGGATATGGATTCAAACTGGCAATAAAGGAATAAACGATGAAAAGCCTTAGAAAAAGACTTCTTGGATTACCTGTAGTTATAGTTGTGATAGTTGCAGTTGCAGTAATGTTTCTGTTTAATATTGTTGTAAGCGGATATGTGAACAAACAGGTTGAACAGAGTATGAACGACTTCAGAGAATATCATGTGGCTATTGATAACCTTCAGGAAAAAATAGACGAAATTCAAAGCAAAAAAGACAGCAATGACGCTGAGCTTGCCAAAACAGAAACCGAAATGGATCTGCTTACCGAAAGCTTTAACAGCAGCAACAATTCGATTGCAACACAAATGGTGGTGCTCGATGACTCAGAGTATATCAATGATTATGCTACCGATTTAGAAAAAAAGCTTATCAACTACTATAATGAGAACAGCGAGGAAATTGCCAAAGAGGTTATAGTTGAAGCCAAAATCGACAAAGAAACCTATCGCCTGAGCACAGGCAAATTCAGAGTATATGGCGAAGAAAAAAGCAATGTACTGATATATACCAACATATCATCTATCAATGGAATGATTGACTCACTCAACAGACTGTTGATAATAGTGGTTGCAGCCGTGGGCCTTATAGCCATACTGATTGGACTTGCCATGACAAAAAGCATCAGCAGCTCCCTTTACGGCCTCAGAGATTTCATACAAAATCTTGGTGAGGAAGACGGCGACAGAAGCAAGGACTATATATATTACAAGGAGTTCATGGAGATGGCTGATTTCATGGAAGAGCAGTCAGACGAGCTGATGGCCTCCCAAAAACTTCAGAAACTCATTTTCCAGAACGCTTCACATGAGCTCCGGACACCTCTCATGTCGATACAGGGATATGCGGAGGGCATTGCTACAAATGTACTCAAAAATCATCAGAGCGCGGCACAGGTAATAATCACCGAAAGCAAAAAAATGTCGGAGCTTGTCGATGAAATGCTATATATATCCAGAATGGATGAAAATCCTATTAAAGAAGAGGATATGACAGTTATAGATTTGAGACAGGTTATTGAATACTGCAGAGAGGAAGTCTGTGTCATAGGCGATAAAAAAGGCGTTGTCATAATTGAAAGTCTTGATGGAGGCAACTATTTTGTCAAGGCAGACGAAAGACAGATAACCAAAGCCATTTCAAACGTGATGTCAAACGGTATCAGATACGCAGAGAACAAACTGGCCATCACAGCATCTGTCGGGGATGAAATCACAATGTCGATTGCAGATGACGGCAAAGGTATCAGCGAAAATGACCTGCCGCATATATTTGACAGATTCTACAAAGGTGAAGGTGGCAATTTCGGAATAGGTCTTTCGATTACAAAAGATATAATTGAGAGACACGGAGGCAGTATTACAGCAGTGAATGAGGAGCAGGGAGCAAGATTCACAATTACACTTCCGGCGGTTCATATGGAATCAGCTGAAGACGAACTCATATCAAATGGTGTGGCGATGCCAGAGGTTTCAATAAATGAAATAATCGAAAACATACCTGATGAGGACAAACAGCTATAGTGTTTACTTTGAATATATTTATTGATATAATAGTTTAATTAACTGGTTGAAGGGAGATTACAGAATGTCAGAAGAAATCTTACTAACCCAGGAAGGGTTTGACAAAATAGTTGCAGAGCACGATCATCTCGTTGCAGTAGGTCGTAAAGAGGTTGCAGCAAAGCTCAAAGAAGCGATTTCATATGGAGATCTTTCCGAGAACTCTGAATATGATGCAGCAAAAAACGAACAGGCGGAGCTTGAGGTAAAGATACTTCAGCTTGAAGACAAAATCAGAAAAGCCAAGATTATAGATAGCAGTGAAGCTGCAGATGATCAGGTCAGCATAGGACAAAATGTTAAAATCAAAGATATGGCAGACGATGACATTATGGAATTTAAAATCGTCGGAATTTCTGAAGCTGACCCTGTCGAAGGCAAAATATCAAATGATTCCCCTGTGGGAGGGGCACTTCTTGGCAAAAAAGTCGGAGACGTTGTCGAGGTGCAGACGCCTGATGGCATTAGAGAATATACTATTTTAGACATTTTCAAATAGAAGAACAAGAGAAGCCTGCTGCATGCGGCTTCTCTTAAAACCATACCAAAGGAGTTAGATTAAATATGGACAGCATTAGACTTAGAGATCTGTTTAGGAATACAGCAGAGTACGAAAACAAAGAAATTGTCGTACATGGCTGGATCAGAAACAACAGAAACTCGAACAAATTCGGATTTATAGAGCTTAACGACGGTACTTTTTTCAAGTCCGTGCAGGTAGTATACGAAGAAGAATTTATCTCTAACTTTGATGAGGTTTCAAAAGCTTATGTTGCAACAGCACTTAGAGTAAGCGGCACGCTTGTGCCTACACCGAATGCGAAACAGCCTTTTGAGATTAAAGCATCAGAGATTGAAATAGAAGGTACATCTACACCTGATTATCCGCTTCAGCCAAAAAAACACAGCATGGAATTCTTAAGAGAGATAGCTCATTTAAGGCCAAGAAGCAATACTTTTTCTGCGGTATTCAGAGTCAGATCCCTTACAGCATATGCTCTTCATCAGTTTTTCCAGGAGAGAGATTTTGTATATGCTCATACCCCTATAATTACAGCCTCTGACTGTGAAGGCGCAGGAGAAATGTTCCAGGTTACAACCATGGATCTTAATAATATTCCAAAGAATGATGACGGCACTGTAGATTTCAGCGGAGATTTCTTTGCAAAGCCTGCAAATCTTACAGTAAGCGGGCAGCTTGAAGGCGAAGCTATGGCTATGGCATTCAGAAACATATATACATTTGGACCTACATTCAGAGCTGAGAATTCAAATACGGCAAGACATGCATCTGAATTCTGGATGATCGAGCCTGAAATAGCATTTGCAGATCTTGATGATATTATGATGCTGGCAGAAGACATGATCAAATATGTTATCAGCTTCGTGCTCGAAAAAGCACCAGAAGAAATGGAATTTTTCAATCGCTTCATAGACAAGGGACTGCTTGAGAGACTCGATAATATCATCAATTCGGACTTTGCCAGAATCACATATACAGAGGCAGTGGACATCCTCAAAAAATCAAACAAGAAATTCCAGTATCCTGTTGAATGGGGTATAGATCTGCAGACAGAGCATGAAAGATATATCACTGAGGAAGTATTCAAAAAACCTGTATTTGTAACAGATTATCCAAAGGAAATCAAGGCCTTCTATATGAGGCTCAACGATGATGGCAAGACAGTTGCGGCAGTAGACCTTCTGGTTCCTGGAGTCGGCGAGATTATTGGTGGCAGCCAGAGAGAAGAAAGATATGACGAGCTTGTAGCAAGAATTGAAGCAAATGGCATGACTAAAGAGGATTACTGGTGGTATCTTGACCTCAGGAAATACGGTGGAGTCAAGCATGCAGGTTACGGATTGGGATTCGAAAGAATTATAATGTATATTACAGGAATGAGCAATATCAGAGATGTATTGCCTTTCCCAAGAACACCAAAATCAGCAGAGTTCTGATTAATCGGGAGAATATATTATGAAAAAAAGAATTTGTCTGGCACTTGTAACATTGCTTGTATCAATGAGCGTGTTTTATCCTATGTTTGCATGGGCCGAGCCTGAAGGTGAAACATCAGGAGGAGGCACAGACTCTTCTATAGAGGAGCCTGTTGAGCCAGTTACGCCAAGCAAACCTGATAGCAGCTCTGAAAAACAAAACAGCAATGCAAACAAAAACAAAAGCAGCAGCAAGAATAGCAGCAAGAGCAGTAACGATTCAAAAAAGCAAAATAATCAGAGCAGCAGTAATGCTCAGCAGAATACAGCAACCCAGACTGTAGAGTCGCAGGAGGAAAGTACTGTCGAGGATGGCGTGGCATCTATCATATTCACTCATGACATGCATTCCCATCTTGATGCAGAGACAGTAGTAAAAAACGGTAAAAATACTTCCCAGGGCGGATTTGCGAGGATGGCAACTGCATTCAGGGAAATATCGCCTGATTACAAAAATGACAGCTTCGTTCTGGATGCCGGAGATTTTTCCATGGGCACTGCATATCAGACTATTTTTGAAAAATATGCATCAGAGCTGCGTATGATGGCATACCTCGGATATGATGCCACAACCCTGGGAAATCATGAATTTGATTACAGATCACAGGGACTTGCAAATATGCTCAAAAACGCTGTTTCCAAAAACAAAGCAGGGGACAACCTGAAGCTCCCAGAGTTAGTCATTGGAAATGTTGACTGGGAAAAAACACTTGCAGACAAGGATACAGCTGATGATGGCAAGAATCTGCAAAAAGCATTTAAAGAATACGGTGCAAAGGAAAGCTATACTGTAATAGAAAAAAACAATGTCAGGATTGCATTGTTTGGCATATTCGGTAAGCAGTCAGATGAATATGCTCCTGAAAGTGGAACATATTTCAAGGACCAGATTGAAACTGCAAAAGAAATAGTAAGCAGTATCAAAACAGGCGAAAAAGATATAGACATGATAGTCTGCCTGTCACACAGCGGCACATCAGAAAACAAAGATGAGTCAGAGGATGAGCTTTTGGCAGAGGCAGTACCGGACATTGATCTGATTATAAGCGGACACAGCCATACAGAGCTCAAAGAACCGATAAAAGTAGGAAATACAATAATAGCTTCATGTGGGGCATATACTCAGAATATCGGTTACGTGACATTCAAAAAAGACGCATCAGGGGAGTATGCATTTGACACATACAAACTTATTCCGCTAAACAAAAGCGTGGAAGAAGATAATGATACGCTCCTGCAGCTTGACTATTTCAAGAATATAGCGGACAGCACATATTTCTCTAAATTCGGATATTCACTTGATACTGTACTTGCCAAAAACAAAACAGTGTTTACTGAGATAGACAATTTTGGTATAGAGCAGGGCGAAGACACCCTTGGCAACCTTCTTGCAGACTCATATATATATGCAGTCAAAAAAGCAGAGGGCGACAGTTATGAGGACGTAGATGTGGCGGTAGTTCCATCGGGAATCGTCAGGGCATCTCTTCCGCTTGGCAGTATAACGACAGCAGATGCATTCAATGTGCTTTCTCTTGGCAAGGGCACTGACGGAACTCCCGGTTATCCTCTTGTAAGCATGTATCTTACAGGCAAAGAGCTCAAAGCAGTTGCAGAGGTTGATGCCACAGTATCCGATATGATGCCTGAAGCAAGACTTTATATAAGTGGCATGTCTTACACAATCAACAGTAGCAGACTTGTGCTTAACCGTGCCGTCGATATTAAACAGGGCGTAGGAGAAGATGCTGTAGAGCTCGACAACAACAAACTTTACAGAGTTGTTTCCGATCTTTACTCATGTCAGATGCTTGCAAGCGTGAAAGAAAAATCATACGGTCTTTTGTCAATAGTGCCGAAAGATTCGGAGGGAAACATGGTTCTCAATTATGAGGACTATATACTCAAATCAGGCAAGCAGGAGCTCAAAGCGTGGTATGCTGTCGCAGAATATCTTGATTCAATGGAAACAGTCTCTTCAAAATACAAGGAGACGGAAGGACGCAAAATTCTTACAGACAGCAAAAATATTGTACAGCTGCTTAAACAGCCGAACAAGGTCGGATGGCTTGCAAGACTTGCAGTGCTCATCCCGGTTATAATTATTCTGCTCATCATTGCAATAATTTTCATCAGAAGGCGTAGACGCAGTGCCAATATGATGTTTAGAGTAAGCGACAGACAAAAGAAAGCAATCTTTGCGCCAACAAAGAAACAAAAAAATATTTTTGCAAAGAAAAACAAAAAATGGTTTAAATAAAGCAATTAAAATGAACAGGAAAGAGGTGTATTTTTATGCATTGGTCAGATGAAATCGCTCAGCGAATTATTAAAAAAAGACCCGACAAAGAAGAATATGTATGCGCTGCAGGCATCAGCCCGTCAGGTTCAATTCATATAGGAAATTTCAGAGATATAGCTACGGCATATTTTGTATGTAAAGCACTTGAGAGGGCAGGCAAAAAAGCAAGGTTGCTCTTTTCGTGGGATGAGCTTGACAGGCTTAGAAAAGTCCCTGTAAATGTTGCCAGGGTCAATGATGATATGGAAAAATACATAGGATTCCCATATGTAGATGTTCCTAATCCCTTTGAACCTGGAAATGGTACATATGCATCATATTTTGAAAATGAATTTCTTGAATCCATCAAGGATTTTCATATAGATATGGATTTTAAGTATCAGGCAGAGATGTACCGTTCAGGCAAATATACAGAATATATTCTGCTTGCAATGGAAAAAAGAAAAGAAATATTTGATATTCTTGACAGCTTCAGAACTCAGGATGCGCAGGAAGGTGAAAGAGACAGATACTATCCTGCAAGTATATATTGCTCTGAATGCGGCAAAGACACTACGACAATAGTCAAATACGACGATGAAACCAAAATTGCAGAGTATGAATGTACTTGTGGACACAAAGGCACTTTTGATTTTAATACAAACTATAATTGTAAGCTCGCATGGAAAATCGACTGGGCAATGAGATGGGTATATGAAGGCGTTGACTTTGAACCGGGCGGCAAAGACCATGCAAGCCCTGGCGGCAGCTACGATACCAGTAAAGTAATCTGCAAAAAGATTTTTAACAGTGAGGCACCGGAATTTCAGGGATATGAATTTATCGGGATCAAAGGAGTTGCAGGTAAAATGTCAGGCTCCTCAGGGCTTAATATGACGCCGGCTACACTGCTGCAGTTCTATCAGCCGGAGGTTATACTGTGGCTGTATTCAAGATGTGAACCGACCAAAGCGTTTGATTTCTGTTTTGATGATGGAATACTCCGTCAATATTTTGAATTTGACAAGCAATATAACGAGTACAAAAATGGTACAGCTAATGAATTTATGACAGTTGTAATGGAAAACTGCCTGCACGAGGGAAGCGATATCAAAACAGTTCCAATGTCACTTCTTGCACAGCTTGGGTCAATTGTAGACTTTAATGTGCCTATGATGGAGACTGTATTTGAAAAAATAAATCAGCCATACAAATATGAGGACTTCAGGCAGAGACTTGATCTTGCCAAAGCATGGCTTGAAATATGTGCACCTGAGCAGGCGAACAAGCTGAGAACTACAAGAGACTGGGAGCTTTACGAATCGCTTGATGAAGATCAGAAAAAAGAAATCGAATTGCTGTTTACATATCTTAGAGATGGGGAGTATGACCTTGACACTCTCAATTCAGAGCTTTATGCTATCCCTAAGCATGTTTACGGCGATGATGCACCTAACCTCAAAAAACTTCAGGGAGCATTTTTCAAGAGTGTATACAAACTCCTTATAGCAAAGGACAAAGGACCGAGACTATATTTGTTCCTGTATGCTATAGACAGGGAAAGATATCTGCATCTTCTTGACTTCTCGACTCCTAAGACAGAAGAGGAGCTGCATCCGCAGACAGAAGAGGAAACAGTCGAACCTGAAAGAAAAATAGAAATAGAATATGGCGACCCTGATCCTGTGGAGCCTGTAAAAGACCAGATTAGTATTGATGATTTTGCAGCTATGGACTTCAGAGTATGCAAGGTGCTTAAATGCCAGGAAATCAGGAAATCACACAGCTGCTACAAGATTACGCTGTTTGACGGCATCAAAGAGAGAGTAATTGTTTCGAGCCTGAAGCAGTATTATCTTCCGGAGGATCTCATTGGAAGAAAGATTATTGTCGTGGCAAACCTGGAGCCTGTAAGAATAACAGGAGTTCAGAGTAACGGTATGCTGCTTGCGGCAACCAACAATGCATGTGGATGCCAGGTTATATTCGTAGATGATATAGTTCCTGAAGGAACACAGATTAAATAAACTGACAAAAGGTCTGCATCAGCTATGCGGACCTTTTGAATCTTCTGGTATGGAGGAATATTTATGAGACTTAACAAATATATAGCTCACGCCGGGATTGCAAGCAGAAGAAAAGCAGATACCCTTATAGCTAATGGCAATGTAAGAGTGAATGGCATTACAGTTAAGGAAATGGGATATGATGTTTTGCCGGATGATAAGGTAGAAGTAAACGGTTCATATATCAGACCGGATGAGAAAATGATATATGTTGCTGTAAACAAACCCATGGGATATATTACATCTGCATCAGATGAATGGGGCCGTAAAACTGTTGTGGAGCTGGTGGCGGATATAGATGCGAGGCTTTTCCCTGTAGGAAGACTTGACTATAACACGACGGGACTTCTGATTATGACTAATGATGGAGAGCTTGCTTACAGGCTGACACATCCAAAGCATGAGGTTACCAAAAAATACAGAGCAACTGTAGCAGGAGTACTTTCGTCAGAGCGCATTGCAAGGCTGCGCAAGGGTGTTGATATAGGCGGTTTTGTGACATCGCCGGCAAAGGTTGAAGTAATCAGACAGAACCCGAGGTCTGCAATAGTTGAAATTGAAATACATGAAGGCAAAAACCGCCAGGTGAGAAAAATGTTTGCCGCAGTGGGCAATAATGTGCAGGAGCTTGAAAGAATAGCTATAGGTGAAATCAGGCTGGGCAGGACTAAGCCGGGTCATTACAGAAAACTTACAAGAGAAGAGATTGAATATCTCAAAAATTGCTGAATTACACCTGTATTCTACCAGTGAGGGATTTTAACAGTATGGGGCATGGGCATATAATCAGGGCAGATTGTATGGAGGAGAGAAGTTAATATGAATCAGATCGCCACGGGAAAATATATTGCACAAAAAAGAAAAGAGAAAAACATAACTCAGGCACAGCTTGCCGAGATTCTGGGCATTTCCAACAAGACCGTATCCAAATGGGAAAACGGTAAATGCATGCCGGATTACAGCATTATTGAGATGCTGTGCGATGAACTTGGAATCACAGTTACAGAGCTCATAGACGGCAGGGACATACCGGAAGAAAACAGCAGACCATGTGATAACGCACAGATACTGGATTTGCTCAGGCGGACACAGGAACTTGAAAAGCAAAAAAATATAATATATGCTGTGCTACTTATAGTTATGGGGATTGCCATGCAGGCTCTATCCTACAGTGTGGGCGGCAGCAATGTTATGGATTTTGTCTCCGGATTTTTACTTGGACTTTCAATTGCTGTGATGCTTGTTGGCATATATCTTGTTGGGAAAAACATGAAGGGAAAATAGAACATATGGATTAGATGGCCTGGCACCCTCTCTTTTTATTTGATTTATTGATGAAGTATCATTTTAATGATACAATACTGATAGAAACATTCTTTGAGGGAATTATGGAGGAGAAAATGATACTTTATCATGGCTCGCGGCAAATTGTGAAAATACCAATGTACGGCATCGGGAAGAGTGCCAATGATTATGGACAGGGATTTTATTGCACTGAATCACTTGAGCTTGCCAGGGAATGGGCCTGTCCTGTTCAAATGAATGGGTACGCCAACAAATATGAACTTGGTGTGGAGACTCTTTCAGTGCTCAAGTTAAACGAAGGAGATTATCACATTCTGAACTGGCTTGCGCTTTTGTTGAAAAACCGAACATTTGATATTGGCAGGAATAAGGAACTTGCACTTAGAGGCAGAGCTTTTGTGATCGAACACTTTTTGCCTGACACCAGCACATGTGACGTTATCATAGGATATAGGGCTGATGACAGATATTTTGCTTTTGCGAAGGATTTCATCGAAGAAAGTATTTCGCTTCGGCAGCTTTCACAAGCGATGAAGCTTGGCAAGTTGGGAGAGCAGGTTGTACTCATCAGCAAAAAAGCATTTGAAAATATTCGTTTTATCGAATATGAACAGGTAGATAGTGATATATATTACCGAAAGAGAATGGAAAGAGAAATCTGCGCAAGGGAGGATTTTGATGCACTGCGCAGAGAAACCCCGGGCTTTAAAGAGGATATATTTACCCTTGACATAATCAGAGGAGGAATGACAGCTGATGATATGCACTTATGATAACTCTACAGTCGATTATGCAATGGACAACCTTGGTACTGCACTCGATTACTCTGTGAATGGACTTGGAATCAATGGTCAGGAATTTCTTGATCTTTTTGTATCGACAGGCGTTGCAACTGAATTCGAAAATGGCAATCCACGATATGTGACAGGAATGAGTGGCCGTACAATGGCGGACGAAGTTTTTCAGATATGTGGAAGATCGACGGCTAAAATTCACGGTGACTATCATGGGGATTATACTGCAGAATACTGGTGCGGGTTTGTTCTGGCATACTATCAGTGCGTTTCAGGCAGAACATTTAAGAAAATTTTTTTTGTTGTAAATTTCCAGATGCTTATAGATTTATATGGCGTTTTACACGAGGCGGATATTTCAAAGGTGGTATCCGTAATTGACAGTATGGTAAGCTCGGAATCTTTTTTGTCGAGAATGAGGAGAATTCGCAATATGACACAGAGAGACCTTGCTGTTGTTTCTGGTGTGTCGCTACGATCGATTCAGATGTATGAACAAAAAAAGAATGATATAAACAAGGCACAATACAATAATCTCAAAGCTATTGCAAAGGCTCTCTGTTGCAAAATAGATGATATTGTTGAATAAAAAAGATTGACTTTGCGGGGATTAACGACTATAATAATAGATGACTGCGGGAGCTTACCCGCAGTTTTAAATTGGAAAAACCCAATTTAACCAAAGTAATTCTTGACTTTGACAAGATAAAAATATATACTTATATGGCGACTTTATGATAAAAATTCAAAAGAGCTTGAGATACAGCTCTAATTTTCAATTAACGGAGGACACAAGACAATGAGAGTTAAAGTTACATTAGCATGTAGTGAATGCAAGCAGAGAAACTACAATACTATCAAAAACAAAAAGAACGATCCTGATCGTATCGAAATGAACAAGTACTGCCCATTCTGCAAAAAACATACTCTTCACAAGGAAACTAAATAGTCAGAGGTATTAGAGATGGCAAAAGAAAACGCTAAGAATATAGGCAAGGAAACAAAAAAAAGAAACCTTGCAGCACAGCAGCCCAAAAGAAAGAAGGGCTCTGTAAAAGAATACTTCAAGGGCATCAAAATCGAAATGAAAAAAGTAGTATGGCCTACAAAAAAGGAACTTGGCTCTTATACTGCAGTTGTTATACTTACCTGTGCTTTCTTTGCACTGGCATTCTGGGCTGTAGATTCAGGATTCCTTGCATTACTAAAAGCAGTTTTGAATATTGAACTTTAGTAATAGAGAGCGGAGGTACAGGTAGACAATGTCTGATTTAGATAAAAATTTAGCATCTCCTCTTGAAGGCGAAGGACTCAGAGGCGATGGCGTGGCCAAATGGTATGTTGTACATACTTATTCCGGTCACGAAAACAAAGTAAAAGTTAATATTGAAAAGATCGTCGAAAACAGGGGGATGCAGGATCTTATTCTTGATATTGTTGTACCAACCGAAGACAGAATAGAAATTAAAAACGGACAACGCAAAGTTAAAACGAGAAAAATGTTCCCCGGCTATGTTATCGTAAAGATGATAGTTACAAACGAATCGTGGTATCTTGTCAGAAACACGCAGGGTGTTACGGGCTTTGTAGGTCACGGTTCAGAGCCTATTCCGCTATCTAATGAAGAGGTTGCAAGAATGGGTATCGAAAAAGTATTTATTGATCTGGACGTAGAGATTGGCGACAATATCAGAGTTGTCAGCGGACCGTTTGAGGGATTTATGGGCGTGGTCGAAGAAATCACACCAGACAAACAGGTTCTCAGAGCCAGAATATCTATGTTTGGCAGAGATACTCCTGTCGAATTGGAATTCGGACAGGTTGACAAACTTTAGTTGACAGCATTTTTAAATATACCAGACCCTGTTTCAAGAGCAGGAGAAAGGAGAACAGACATGGCAAAGAAGATTGATGGCTATATCAAATTGCAGATCCCTGCAGGTGGAGCAAATCCAGCACCTCCAGTAGGTCCGGCATTAGGTCAGAAGGGTGTCAACATTATGGACTTCTGTAAGCAGTTCAATGCTAAGACACAGGATCAGGCTGGAATGATTATACCAGTAGTTATCACAGTATACGCTGACAGATCATTCTCATTTATCTGCAAAACACCGCCAGCAGCTGTACTTATCAAAAAAGCAGCAGGTCTTGACAAGGCTTCAGGAGAACCTAACAAGAACAAGGTTGGCAAAATCACATTAGCTCAGGCACAGGAAATTGCCCAGACAAAGATGCCTGACTTAAATGCAGCAAATCTTGATTCAGCAACAGAAATGATCAAGGGTACTGCAAGAAGCATGGGTATATTAGTTGAAGAATAATTCAAGATGGGAGATCGCATGATCGTTAGCACCACAAGGAGGTAACAAATGCCTAAAAGAGGTAAAAAGTATCAGGAAGCCAAAAAGCTTTATGACAGACAGGAGTTGTATGATGCTGATGCAGCATTAGATCTTGTTGTTAAAACAGCACCTGCAAAATTTGATGAAACTGTAGAGGTTCATATCAGATTAGGTGTTGATGGAAGACATGCAGACCAGCAGGTTAGAGGTGCAATCGTACTTCCTAACGGAACTGGTAAAACAAAAAAGGTTTTAGTATTTGCCAAAGGACCTAAGGCTCAGGAAGCTGAAGAAGCTGGAGCTGAATTTGTCGGAGCAGAAGAAATGGCTGAAAAAATCAAAAACGAAAACTGGTTTGATTATGATGTCATCATCGCCACTCCGGACATGATGGGTGTTGTCGGAAGACTCGGTAAAATTTTAGGACCTAAAGGCTTGATGCCAAACCCTAAGTCAGGTACAGTAACAATGGACGTTGCCAAAGCTATAGAAGAGACTAAGGCTGGTAAGGTTGAATACAGACTTGACAAGACAAACATCATTCATACACCTATAGGAAAGGTTTCGTTTGGCGCAGAGAAGTTAAATCAGAACTTCACAGCACTTATGGAAGCTATCCTGAAGGCAAAGCCGGCAGCAGCGAAGGGTCAGTATTTAAGAAGCGTTACAGTAACAAGCACTATGGGCCCTGGAATTAAAGTAAATCCTCAGAAGATTACTTTAGGCTAAAAGAAACTGAACAAGGAAACTAAACCGTAGACAGCGGGGGCTAAAGCTTAATAAACCCGCCGAGGTACAATATATAAATATTGGCCTTGCATACTGCGCAAGGCTTTTTATATCGTACCAAAAATTTCCGTGGAAGGAGGAAAAATTTAAATGTCAGTAGAAGCTAAACAGGCAAAACAGTTAATAATTGACGAAATTAAAGCGAAATTGGACAAGGCTCAGTCAGCTGTAGTTATAGACTATATAGGAACTACAGTTGAAGAAGCCAATGCTATGAGAAAAAAGCTTCGTGAGGCAGATGTGGATTATACAGTTTACAAAAACACTCTTATGAAGAGAGCTGTTGCAGGTACTGCATATGAACCGCTTGCTGAAGTTCTTGAAGGACCAAGTGCAATAGCAATCAGCTATGATGATGCTACTGCTCCTGCAAGAGTATTAAACGATGCAATTAAAGAATACAAAAAGATGGAATTCAAGGGTGGAGTAGTAGAAGGAGAATATTTCGACAAAGACGCTATACAGGCCATTGCAAACATTCCATCAAGAGAAGTGCTTATTGCTAAATTTATGGGTAGCATTCAGTCACCTGTATCAAAGGTTGTTCGTACATTCCAGGCAATCGCAGATGCAAAAGCTGAATAATTAAATAATTTAAAAAAGGAGATTATAAAATGGATAAGAATCAGATAATCGAAGCTATAAAAGCTATGTCAGTATTAGAATTAAACGAATTAGTTAAAGCATGTGAAGAAGAATTTGGCGTATCAGCAGCAGCTCCTGTAGCAGTAGTAGGCGGAGCAGCAGGCGGAGCAGCAGAAGAAGAACAGACTGAATTCACAGTAGTATTAAACGCTCCAGGCGGAGAAAAGATTAAGGTTATCAAGGCTGTAAGAGAAATCACAGGCTTAGGATTAAAGGAAGCTAAGGAATTAGTAGACGGAGCTCCTTCAAACATCAAGGAAGGCATCGAAAAGGCAGAAGCAGAAGCTATCAAGGCTCAGTTAGAAGAAGTTGGAGCAGAAGTTGCATTAAAGTAATCAGAAGCGAAACAACAAGAGGCGGGTTTACCGCCTCTATTATTTTGCTATTCTATTGGGAAAGCCATCCGATTATATCCCGGCATTTCTCTTGAGTAGGGAGCGTTTCCTTGTATAGCTTGGTATATAATCTGTTTGCAACAGGCTTCATGTTATTTGAAATATCTGTTTAGCAGTCCCTCAAGTGCAGCACCATGTCTTGCTTCGTCCTTGGCCATTTCATGTACTGTGTCATGTATAGCGTCAAGATTCTGCTGCTTTGCAAGGGATGCAAGAGCTTTTTTGCCTGCACATGCGCCTGCCTCTGCTTCAACTCGCATTTCAAGGTTTTTCTTGGTGGAATCAGTAACAACCTCTCCGAGAAGCTCTGCAAACTTGGCTGCATGTTCAGCTTCTTCCCATGCTGCTTTTTCCCAGTAAAGACCGATTTCAGGATAACCTTCTCTGTGAGCGACTCTTGCCATCGCAAGGTACATACCTACCTCTGAGCATTCACCTGTGAAGTTTGCTCTCAATCCTTCAACAATTTCAGGATCTACTCCTGCAGCAACTCCTACAACGTGCTGATCTGCCCATTCTGCTTTACCTTCTTTGACTGCTGTAAACTTATCTGCGCCTACTTTACATTGCGGGCACTGAGCAGGTGGCTCAGGACCTTCGTAAACATAACCGCATACTGAACATGTCCATTTCATAACAATACCTCCTAGTTTGAAATTGTTTTGTATATTATAGCGTATCAGAGGTGGTATTACAATAGAGGCATGGGCAAAAAGTTCCGAGTGGAGGCAGACAAAATAGAAATCATCAGCCATCCGGGACCGGACAGATCTGTGACAATAGAAGGTCTGAAGACTTTTCACGTTACCAGCAGACGGTACAGGAATAGGCGTATCGGCGAATTTCTCAAAGAACTGCACCTTACAGAAGGTAGGAGCACGGGTTTTTAAAAAATTCTCAGGGAATTAGAACAGAACGGTTGACCGCTTCCTGAGTTTGAGACAGATGAAGAGCGCACATATTTTATAACTGATGGTAGAACAAGAATTTTCATACATGAAAAATTCAAAGTGGCAAATGAGGCTTTAAACGACAATGAACTCAAGATTATAAACTTGATTATTGAAAATCCGTCAGTCAGGCAGAAAGATATTATTGAAAGGCTTGGAATATCACGTGCACAGGTGCAGCGCATAATGAAGTCGTTGCAGGAAAGAGGCGTCATTTTTCGTGAGAATTCTAAAAAGCAGGGCAGATGGGTTGTTAATCGATAATGTACCCTCAAAAACGAACCCTCAAAAACGAATAAAAAATGTTCTTGCTTTTAATGTGATTTTGTGATAGAATTTTCTTGTTTATTACGGGCGGTCCTCTGGGTTGAAGCAGATTTCACCAAGAACGTCTTGGAGGGAAGGAGGAATTTACTCAAATGGATGTATTACAGGCAATAACTCAGGAATACAAAAAGAATGATATCCCTGCATTTGGTGTTGGAGATACAGTTAAAGTCCACATCAAAATCAAAGAAGGATCAAGAGAAAGAATCCAGATTTTCGAAGGTTTTGTTCTCAAGAAACAAAACGGAGGCATTAGCGAAACTTTCACAGTAAGAAGAATTGCTTCAGGAGTAGGAGTTGAAAAAACATTCCCGCTTCATTCACCAAAAATCGAAAAGATTGAAGTAGTAAGAGAAGGCGCAGTAAGAAGAGCTAAACTTAACTACATGCGTGAAAGAACAGGCAAATCAGCTAAAATCAAAGCTAAGAAATAATTTTGAAGAGGCCTTCGGGTCTCTTTTTATTGTATGAGGTAATTATGATAGAGTCAATTAACTGGTATCCGGGTCATATGAAAAAAACGAGGGAGCTTATCAGCGAAAATCTGAAGCTTGTTGATATGGTCATAGAAGTTATAGATGCGAGGATACCAATTTCAAGCCGCAACCCTATAATCGATGAAATAGTTGGCCAAAAACCGAGGATCGTACTTTTAAACAAAAGTGATCTGGCTGATGAAGATCAAAATAAAGCATGGAGCGCACATTTTGAAGAGCAGGGCTTTTATGGAATGGCGATGAATTGCATGAGCGGCAGCGGAGTAAAAGAACTGTTCAGGCTGCTTGAGAAATTAAAAATAGCCAAAAATAAAGATCAGGTCAGAAACAAGCCCTTTAGGTTGATGATTGTAGGAGTACCCAATGTAGGCAAATCATCACTCATAAACCGTATGACAGGCAAAAAAAGCACCAAGACAGGTGACAAGCCGGGAGTTACAAAAGGCAAACAGTGGCTTACTCTTTCAAACGGGATGCAGCTTCTTGATACACCGGGGATTTTGTGGCCTAAATTTGAAGACCCCAAAGCAGGACTTGACCTTGCCTTTTGCGGATCGATTAAGGATGAGATACTCGATACAGCAACACTTGCACTCGAACTTATTAAAGTTTTGCAGGCCGATTATCCGCAGCAGCTTATCGCAAGATACAAAATAGATGACATCTGTGAAGAAGCACTTGATACTATGGAAAAAATAGCAGTCAGAAGAGGCTGGATACTGTCAGGCAAAAGAATAGATTATGAAAGATGCGGCAGGACTGTTTTAGATGAATTCAGAGCCGGCCTTATAGGCAGAATAACATTAGAGAAGATTTGACATGAAAAAAGAAGAAAGAGAAAAGCTGTTAAAACAAAAGCTTATAGATATGTCTGTATATGAGAACAGGCTTTATGCAGAGGGTGTCAGCACTGTAGCCGGAGTCGATGAAGTCGGGAGAGGTCCTCTTGCAGGTCCTGTACTTGCAGCATGCGTGGTGCTTCCGGGAAATTGGAATATACCAGGACTTGATGATTCCAAAAAACTCTCTGAAAAGAAACGAAACGAGATGTTTCAGATTATTTCAGATAAAGCTCTTGCCATCGGCATAGGTATGGCAGACAACAATATCATAGACGAAATCAATATCCTTAATGCAACAAAAAAAGCCATGAAGCAGGCAGTATCTGAGGCTGAGAAAAATCTTGGAGAGTCAATCGGGCATATACTCGTTGATGCTTTGACAATTGATGGCATAGATAATCCGCAGACAGGTATCATCAAAGGAGATTCCAAAAGCATATCCATTGCGGCAGCATCGATAATAGCCAAAGTCACAAGGGATGAAATGATGAAAAAATATGCTTTGCAATATCCGCATTATTCCTTTGAAAGCAACAAAGGATACGGGACCAAAGCCCATTATCAGGGCATCGAAGAACATGGGATAACTCCGATACACAGAAAAACCTTCCTCAAAGGAATTTTATAATTTTCTATTGAAAAAAGATACCATTGGTGTTAAGATAACCGTGTCATATGACTGACGGAAGTGGAATTGACCACATGAAATATGACTTGAGATGAGCCGACCGTCTGGGCTGGAGCCGGGACTTATTGGCTCTTTTTTAAAACAATTATTTTTGTTAAGGAGAAAACAGAATGGAATTAAAAACCGACATTCAAATTGCACAGGAAGCACAGATGACAAATATCAGAGCTATAGCTGCTGCTGCCGGAATCGATGAAAAATACATAGAAATGTATGGCAACTACAAAGCAAAGGTTGATTACAACATATTGTCGGAGCAGGCTGATACAGCAGACGGCAAGCTGGTACTTGTTACCGCTATATCGCCAACACCTGCAGGAGAAGGCAAAACAACTACTACAGTAGGGCTTACAGATGCACTTAATGCAATGGGTGTAAATGTAATGGCTGCACTGCGGGAGCCTTCACTGGGCCCGGTGTTCGGGATTAAAGGAGGAGCAGCAGGAGGAGGATATGCACAGGTTGTCCCTATGGAGGATATAAATCTTCATTTTACAGGAGATATGCATGCCATAGGCATTGCAAACAACCTCATAGCAGCATGCCTTGACAACCATATTCAGCAGGGAAATGCACTTGGCATAGATGTCAAAAAGATTACATGGAAAAGAGTCGTTGACATGAACGACAGACAGCTCAGGAACGTCATAGACGGCATAGGAGGCAGAATGCAGGGCGTGCCGAGAGAGGACGGCTTTGAAATAACTGTCGCATCAGAAATCATGGCGATACTGTGTCTTTCAAAGGATATCGATGATCTCAAAGAAAAGGTTGCAAAAATTACAGTAGGCTATACATATGATGACAGACCGGTAACTGTCAGAGACTTAAAAATACAGGGAGCAGTAGCAGCTGTACTCAAAGACGCACTAAAACCAAACCTTGTGCAGACACTTGAACATACACCTGTATTCATTCATGGCGGACCTTTTGCAAATATTGCTCATGGATGTAATTCACTGATGGCAACGAGAATGGCTCTCAAGCTTGCAGATGTTACAGTTACAGAGGCAGGCTTTGCAGCAGATCTTGGAGCCGAGAAGTTCCTCGATATCAAATGCCGCAAAGGAGGATTAAAACCTGCAGCTGTAGTTATCGTTGCAACTGTAAGAGCGCTCAAATATCATGGAGGAGTCGCAAAAAACAATCTTGGAGAAGAAAACCTTGAAGCCCTTGAAAAGGGACTTCCAAATCTGCTTCAGCATGTGGAGAATATAACAGTGAAATTCGGACTGCCTGCAGTTGTTGCAATCAACAGATTCCCTACAGATACAGAGGCTGAGCTTGCACTGATTGAAGCAAAATGCAGGGAGCTTGGAGTTAATGTCGCATTGTCAGAAGTATGGGGCAAAGGCAGTGAAGGAGGCAAGGCGCTTGCAGAAGAAGTTCTCCGCCTTATAGAGCAGCCAAATGAGTTTGCATATATATATGAAGATGATATGTCAATTGAAGAGAAAATATCAGCTATAGCTACTAAAATATACAGAGCTGACAAAGTGGTATATACTCCTGCTGCAAAGAAGCAGCTGGCTACAATCAAGAGCCTTGGAGTTGAGAATCTGCCTGTTTGCATGGCAAAGACCCAGTTCAGCTTTTCAGATGACCCTGCAAAGCTTGGAGCACCGAGAGGCTTTGATATTACAATCAAGGACATTAAGGCGTGCACGGGCGCAGGTTTCATAGTCGCCAAAACAGGAGATATTATGACTATGCCGGGACTTCCTAAAGTGCCTGCAGCAGAAAAAATAGATATCGACAGCACAGGTAAAATATCGGGTTTGTTCTGATATATAGCACGAACAGATTTAAATAATGCGGAGCAAAATGCTCCGCATTAAAAATAGTGCAACTATCATTTAGCTTGTCACCTGATTCTTCAGAATCCATATCATTGTTACCAATCAGAACCGGAGCCGGCAAATGGGCATGCACAGTTCACATCATCGGCACGTCCGTCGCCGCCCTGCCCGTATGCAATACAGGCACAGCCGTATGTGTTGCCGTCGACTTTGCCTGTACCGCCGCCACCAGAGACAGCATCAAGCTCATTATCATTCAGCTCGTTACATGATTCTTCCTTGGCAAAGTCAGCTTCGTTAAGTTCTATGCCAAGGGCAATGCTTGTGCTGATTGCGTCTGCAGTCTCCATATCATTGTATGCAAGCATTTTCTGTTTAAACTCTTAAGCTCCTCGATTTTTACAACTCAGCAAATGAATAATCTTAAAAGATCAAAAGATCAAAGATCAAAGTGCCTTGTTTGCACTCATCGCGGTATTGCTCTGAATCACGCTATGTTGTATAATAATGAGAAAGTGCGACAAATTACAGAAACAGGGGGTAGATATATGAGTTATATGCAAAAATCATGTGATGAATTTACAGAGGTGCTGGCTTCGGGTTATCCTGTGCCGGGCGGTGGCAGTGCAGCCGCACTTGCAGGTGCAGTAGGTATATCGCTTGGCAATATGGTGGGGTCACTTACTATAGGTAAAGAAAAATATTCGCATGTCGAGGATCGTATGCACGCGCTTATGAAAAAAGCAGCAAAGCTTAGAGTGGAGCTCCTTGAACTTGCGGATAAAGATGCGCAGGCCTTCGCTCCACTTGCAAAAGCCTATGGCATGCCAAAAGAAACACCGGAGCAAAAAAAAGAAAAACGACGTGTTATGGAAGAATGTCTTAAGCTTGCATGCAGTGCCCCTCTTGAAATAATGGAAAAATGCGGTGAGGCAATAGAGCTTCACAGGGAATTTGCAGCAAAAGGCAACAGTCTTGCGGTAAGCGATGCAGGAGTCGGCGCCGTAGTCTGCAGAGCAGCCCTCAAAGGAGCGTCGCTAAATGTTTATGTAAATACAAAGCTTATGCATAATAGAGAGCTTGCAGAAGAATACGACAGAAGAGCCGATATGCTGATAGAAAAATACTCCGATATGGCGGAGAGTATATTTGAAGAGATTCGTGAGGAGATAAGAAGATGAGTGCACAAATATTAAAGGGCAAGCCGGTTGCGGATGCCCTCACAGAAAAAATAAAGGGGAAGGTGGCAGAACTCAAGGAGCATGGAATCTACCCTCAGCTTGCCATAGTCAGAGTTGGTTCGAATGAAAGCGATATGGCATATGAGAGAGGTGCAGCAAAGCGCGCGGAGAAAACAGGTATAAGGATAAAAAATGTGATTCTTCCCGAAACAATCTGTCAGGAAGACCTCATAAATGAGATAAATAATCTGAACAAGGATGATTCTGTAAATGGCATACTTCTTTTCAGGCCTCTCCCGGCTCATATAGATGATGCTTTTGCAGGACAAAGCATACTTCCTGCAAAAGATGTGGATGGTATTACAGATTTGTCATTGGCAGGGGTATTTACTGGCAAAGAAACAGGATTTCCACCTTGTACTGCCAGAGCATGCATGGAGATACTTGAATATTACAACATACCTGTTAAAGGCATGAAGGCCGCTGTAGTAGGCAGAAGCCTTGTAGTAGGCAGACCTCTTGCTATGATGCTGATGCAAAAAAACGCCACAGTAACCATATGCCATACCAGGACAAAAGCCTGCGATATGGAGCAAATATGCAGTGAAGCGGATATACTTGCTGTTGCATCAGGCAGACCTGGTACAGTATGCAAAAAACATACAAACAATACACAGACAGTGCTCGACGTAGGTATTAATGTTGATGAAAACGGCAATATGTGCGGAGATGCAGATTTTGATGAAATATCAGAGGTTGCAGGAGCAGTTACCCCTGTGCCAGGTGGTGTCGGGTCAGTGACTTCATGTATTCTGATGCTTCATACAGTAGAGGCTGCAACGAGGCAGCTTGAGGGAAATATCAATGGATAAGGAATATTTGCTGAAGCTGTGCGGGGATATCAAAGCTGATAAAATTTCATGTGAAGAGGCAGCTGACATACTTAAAGAGCTACCATTTAAGAATATGGGCTTTGCAAGAGTAGACAATCACAGGAATCTTCGGACAGGCTATCCTGAGGTAGTGTTCTGCCAGGGCAAAGAAGACAGTCAGATAGCAGATATAATGGGAGCTTTGTGGCAAAAAAACAGCATTGTTATGGGGACAAGAGCAACTATTTCAAATTTTGAAGCTGTCAAAAGCAGAATATCCGAAGCAAGGTATTTTGAACAGGCAAGAATTATCGCAGCCTCAAGAGAGGATAAACCCAAAGTAGGCGCTATAGCAGTCATAACGGCGGGGACTTCTGATATACCTGTAGCAGAAGAAGCAGCTGTGACAGCTGAGATTCTTGGAAATAACGTCAAAAGAATTTACGATGTGGGCGTTGCAGGAATCCATAGACTTTTCGACAGTATTGAGGACATAAGGGAGGCTAATGCTGTAATAGTATGTGCAGGAATGGAAGGAGCACTTGCCTCTGTGACAGGAGGACTTGTAAATGTGCCTGTCATAGCAGTGCCTACAAGTGTAGGTTACGGCGCCAGCTTTGGCGGCCTTGCAGCTCTTTTGTCCATGCTAAACAGCTGTGCAAATGGAATAAGTGTAGTTAATATAGATAATGGCTTTGGAGCAGCATATACTGCTTCAATGATAAATAGAGGCAGATGTGAATAGAATATATTTTGATTGCAGCAATGGAATAAGCGGTGATATGGTGTTAAACGGCCTTGCAGCTCTGGGGGTTTCTCCTGCAGAATTAAAGGATGCATTAAAAGGCGCTGTTTCATGTTGCGGGTGTGCATGTACAAATGATGACCATGATATGCACTCTCATCGAGGATATGCTGAAATAAAAGACATAATATTAGACTCCAGACTGAGTGACAATGCAAAGGAGATTGCTTTTAATATATACAAGACAATTGCAGAAGCTGAAGCAGAGGTTCACGGAAGCAAGCTGGAGGAAACTCATTTTCATGAGGTTGGAAGAGACGAGGCAATACTCAACATCATGGGTGTGGCATTTTGTCTTGATAAGCTTGATATAGAGGAAATCTACTGCAGCACTATTTGTGATGGTCATGGCTCTATCCAATGCAGCCATGGCGAAATTCCGGTACCGGTACCAGCAGTTATGGCTATGCGTAATGTCTGCGATTACCGCTTCGAAAGGGTAGACGCGGCAACCGAATTGGTAACTCCATCTGGTCTTGGTATACTCATAGGTATCGGAGCACAATATGCTGAAGCAATGCCGGAAACAGAGGCATGTGTGATGGTAGAATCAAAAGGAAAAAGAGATACAGGCAGAGGCGGGCTCAAAATCTACCTGTATTAGCATTGGAGGAAGGAAAGCATATGAGTGAAAACCAATCCAGAAGACGATTCTGTGACAGATCCGACGGAAGACTTCTCAAAAAACTTCCGCCCATGCACCGTATAGAACCGTATATCATGGTGCACAGAAATGATGCCACAAATCTTATTTTTGACAAAGTTGAAGTTACAAAACTTGAGGAGTATATAAGGCACAAAAGAAAACAAGGGTACAAAGGCTTTGGAATTTTTCACGTAATGATGGCCTCTTATGTCAGAGTTGTATCGCAAAGACCTGCAGTAAACCGTTTCATATCAGGTCAGAAGATTTATGCAAGAAATAATATTGAAATTAATATAGATATCAAAAAAGAGATGACCATAGAGTCACCAAATACAGTGGTAAAGGTTGAGTTTGACCCATATGATACTGCCATTGATATATACAACAAAATGAAAGCAGTTATAAATGATAACAAGGGAGGAGAGCTCGACAGCGACTTTGACAATACGGCAAGAATACTTAATTATATACCGGGACTTATAAAAAAATTCTCATTATGGTTTATCAGACTTTTAGATTATTTTGGATTTTTGCCCAAATCACTGTTAAAGATCAGCCCTTTCCATGGTAGCTTGTTTGTGACTTCAATGGGATCCCTTGGGATCCCGGCTATTCATCATCATCTTTACAACCTTGGCAATGTACCGGTTTTCTGCAGCATAGGGCCTAAGAGGACGGAGTATGAGATGGGTCCTGACGGAATTGTAAAGAAATGTAAATATATTGACTATACCTTTTCGGTTGACGAGAGAATCTGCGACGGATTCTATTTTGCGTCTGCAATGAAGATCCTCAAGGCAAATCTCAAGCATCCCGAAAGACTTGATATGCCGCCGCAGGAAGTGGCAAGAGACATTTAGGTGACAAAATGGAATACAGAATAATTAAGCCGGAAAAATACATTACAGGCAAGTGGTCAGGAGGCACTACGACTCAGCTTGTCATATATCCCGAAGATGCGTCTTACAGCGAGAGAAATTTCATCTTTCGCCTCAGTAGTGCAACAGTTGACATAGAGCAGTCTGATTTCACTCATTTGCCCGATTATGACAGATGGTTGATGATACTCTCGGGCAATGCAAGACTTGTCCATGACAACAAAAGAGAAATTGTACTTTCGCCATATGAATATGATTCTTTTGGCGGAGAAGAATCTACAGTAAGCTATGGCAAAGTTACAGATTATAATCTGATGCTCAAAAAAGGCTACCCGGGCTCTATGGAAGCTGTAAAGCTTGGTAGCGATATGGTAGAGATTAATATTTTGCATCAGGAAGGATACAAAAAAGGATTCGCAGGTGTTTTTTTGAAGGATGCTCATGTAAAAATTAATATATGCGATGAGGAATTAAATCTTGAAGGAGGATGCCAGCTTCTTGTAATATACAATGATACAGATACCGTAAATCTTGGGATTTCAGGTGAGGGAACTGCCGTGATTACTCAGGGAAAATTTTAAACGGAAGAGGAATGGAAATGAAAAGATATTAACAGGGCTTGCAATATAGATTTCGATTACAACGTATATCTTAAAGCAACGGCTTCAGAACATACCTTAAAATCAAGTATTATGGAGGCTCAACCAAAACAATCAGGGTGAACAAAAAATACAAATAGTTAAGCTGAGTGGATAGGAGTGGTCTACAATGGATTTCAGAATTGATGAAGTGCTGCTGTTCTTTGCGTCTTACGCTATAATGGGCTGGATTGCAGAGGTCATATTTGCAGCACTCAAAACAGGCAAATTTGTTAACAGAGGATTTCTTAATGGCCCTTTGTGTCCCATATACGGCTTTGGTGTTGTGGCAGTTGTGCTGGTACTCTGGCCGGTCAGAGACAATATGATTTTGCTGTTTGCAGGCTCATTAATCCTTACAAGTGCACTTGAATTTATAACAGGTTTGATACTTGAAAAAGTATTTCATGACCACTGGTGGGATTACTCAAAAGAGCCATTTAACATTAAGGGATATGTATGCCTGAGATTTTCAATAATGTGGGGACTTGCCTGCGTTATGGTAATCAAAGTTTTGCATCCTCTGGTTGAAAGGGGCATAGATATATTGCCGGAAGCTTTATGCTGGATTATTATTTGTTTTTTTTATGTATATCTGTTTGCAGACCTTGCAGTTACAGCTACAGATATTCGGAAATTTAACAAAGGCATGGACAAGATGGCAGAGCAACTGCACGATATATCTGAGTTTGCAGGTGAACATATAGCAGATGCTGCTGTGGAGCTTGGTGAAAAAGGCGGAATCATCAGGAGTCGCATCGAAACAAGGCGTGATGCTTATGAAGCTTTTTTCTCAATGCCTGCTGTCAAAAGAAAAAACAGGCTTCTAAGAGCCTTTCCTGATTTGAAATCACATATCAGAGAGAGAATGATAAGGCAGACAGGTGAGGAATACAGGATAGACCTTGAAGCACTGTTTGAAAAAACATTTGGAAAAAGGTAATACAAAGGGACTGCTCATATGTGTTTGGGGCGGTCCTTCGTACTTTTTTGTGGATTAGATGGGAAATGTCAGTAAAAATGCATGGAGAGGAAGGGCAAAATCAAGGATATAATTTGTGAATCATTCTCAATTTGTTGATTAAAGAGGTACGATATTGTATAATTTAATTTGTATGCAGATTTATACAAAAAAGAAGGATATAGATTAATGGCTTTTTTTAGAGATGTAAGAGAAGATATACGGGAAGCAGTCAAAAAAGACCCGGCGGCACGCAATGGGTTTGAGGTATTGCTGTGTTATCCCGGGATTTGGGCCCTAATATTCCACAAACCGGCTCACTGGCTTTATTTGCACAAGTGCAAGCTGCTTGCGAGGATGCTTTCCCAATTGATAAGATGGTTTACAGGTATTGAAATCCATCCTGGAGCGACTATCGGCAGGAGGTGCTTTATTGACCATGGCATGGCAGTTGTAATAGGTGAAACGGCTGAGGTGGGAGATGATGTAACAATATATCAGGGAGTTACTCTTGGAGGTACAGGCAAGGATACAGGCAAACGTCATCCGACCATAGGAGACAGAGTCGTTGTAAGCTCAGGTGCCAAAGTACTTGGACCCTTCAGAGTAGGAAATGATGTTAAAATCGGAGCAGGCTCTGTTGTACTCAAAGAAGTCCCGGACGGATGTACAGTAGTAGGTATACCGGGCACAATAGTAAGGCGTGCAGGCAAACCTGCCGAGGAACTCAATCAGGTGGATATGCCAGACCCTGTTGCAGTTGAAATGGAATGTCTCAGGAGGCGTATCGTACTTCTTGAAAATAAATTGAGACAACTTGAAAACAAAGAAAACGAAAGGAACTGAAATGGAAACTTTAAGATTATATAATTCATTAACAAGAAAAAAAGATATATTCAAAACAAGACAGGAAGGCAAAGCAGGGATGTATACATGCGGGCCTACGGTTTATCATTTTGCACATATAGGGAATCTCAGAAGCTATATTATGGAGGACGTGCTCGAAAAATATCTCAGATATTATGGATATGATGTCAAAAGAGTAATGAACATTACTGATGTCGGACATCTTTCAAGTGATGCAGATACAGGCGAAGACAAGATGGTCAAAGGCGCCAAAAGAGAAAACAAGACAGTTATGGATATTGCAAAATTTTATACTGATGCATTTTTCTCAGACTGCAGCAGGCTTAACATTAAAACACCTGATGTAGTAGAGCCTGCAACAAACCTTATCCCTGAATACATAGAAATGGTATCGAAGCTGCTTGAAACAGGCCATGCATATATTGCAGGAGGCAATGTATACTTTGATACATCTACAATAGATAAATACTACGTCTTTAACGACCATGATGAAGAAGACCTGGCTGTAGGAGTAAGAGAAGGCGTATTTGAAGACGAAAACAAAAAAAACAAAGCTGACTTTGTTCTGTGGTTTACCAAATCAAAATTTGACGACCAGGAGCTCAAATGGGACAGCCCGTGGGGCATAGGTTATCCGGGATGGCATATTGAGTGTTCTGCAATATCAATCAAGCATCTTGGTGAATACTGCGACATACATTGCGGAGGCATTGACAATGCATTTCCTCATCATACAAATGAAATAGCCCAGTCAGAAGCATACCTTGGGCATGAATGGTGCAATCAGTGGTTCCACGTACTTCATTTAAACGATGAAACAGGCAAAATGAGCAAATCAAAAGGTGAATTCCTTACAGTATCTTTGCTTGAAGATAAAGGTTACAATCCTGTTGTATACAGATTTTTCTGCCTGCAGTCCCACTATAGAAAAACATTGACTTTTTCATTTGACGCTCTTGACAATGCTACAGTAGCCTACAACAAACTTATTGCTAAGATAGCAGCTCTCAAGGCAGATGACAGCCAGCAGACAGACGAAGAAGCACTTGCAGCGCTCAGAGAAAAATTCAACAAAGCAATGTGCAATGACCTTAACACATCACTGGCAATTACTGCACTTTATGATGTGCTCAAATACAAGACAAACGATAAAACAAAACTTGCGCTTCTTGGTGAATTTGACAGTGTTTTGTCACTTGATTTGTTAAAATCAGCATCAGAGCTGAAACAAAAAAACGAGCAGGAAGCAGCAAAGAAGCTTGAAGGAGTTGACCCTGAAATACTTGCACTTGTCAATGAGCGTACAGAAGCCAAAAAAGCAAAAAACTTTGCAAGAGCAGACGAAATAAGGGATATGCTCAAAGCACAGGGGATTACTCTTAAGGATACGCCTCAGGGAGTAGAAATCATAAAGGAATAAGATGGACACAAAAAACATAAACACGACGGCGCTTGCATATATCGGTGATGCTGTATATGAAGTATATGTCAGAGAGCATGTGATGGAAGGAGGCAATGTGCATGCGGACAGGCTTCACAAAGAAGCTGTCAGGTATGTCAGTGCCGCAGGACAGGCTAAGGCCATTAAAAAAATATTTGAAGATCTTGATGAAGAGGAACAAAGGCTTGTCAAAAGAGCACGAAATCACAAATACTCATCAAAAGCCAGAAGTGCAAGCCCTATGGAATACAAATGGGCAACAGCCTGTGAAGCCCTTATAGGCAAGGTTCATCTTGACGGTGATATTGCAAGAGAAAAACAGCTTGCAGCACAGATTATAGAGATTATTGACAGTGAGGAAAACTGATGTCAGAACAAAAAACCAAAAAGAAAAAGCTCCAGAGCAACCGCTTTGAAGATTCTATTAAGGATTATGCAAGAACCAACAGCGCTTATACCGACGAAAACAGAAAAAAAGTTCAGGAGGCTGGAGGCAGTTCCTTTTGGAAGGCTCCTCTCAAAACTTCCGAAAAAGTTATGATAGCAATAATCATACTGGGAATTATCGGCATTGTAATCAGATATGTGATTCTGTAGGAGGATATTATGAGTAAGGCAGATGTTATTTTCGCAAATATGTGTCAGGATATACTTGATAACGGATTTTCTTCAGAAGGACAGACTGTAAGAGCTGTATGGGAGGATGGGACACCTGCCCATACGATTAAAAAATTTGGAGTCGTAAACAGATACAACCTGCAGGAAGAATTTCCCGCACTTACACTTAGACCTACAGCGATTAAATCAGCTGTGGATGAGATTCTGTGGATATGGCAAAGGAAATCCAACAACATTAAAGACCTGAGCAGCCATATATGGGATGAATGGGCAGACGAGAACGGTTCCATAGGCAAGGCCTATGGCTATCAGCTGGGTGTTAAGTACGATTTCCATCAGGGACGTATGGATCAGGTTGACAATGTCATATGGCAGCTCAAAAATACGCCGTATTCAAGAAGAATAATGACTAATATATATAAATTTGATGATCTTATGGAAATGGGACTTGAGCCTTGTGCATATTCGATGACTTTCAACGTTACAGGGAACAGACTCAATGCCATATTGAATCAGAGGTCGCAGGATATACTTGCAGCTAACAACTGGAATGTGGTTCAGTATTCGGTGCTGCTGATGATGCTGGCACAGGTGTGCGGGCTTGAAGCGGGAGAGCTGGTTCATGTAATCGCTGATGCCCATATATATGACAGACACATACCAATTATCAGAGAGCTTATTGCAAGGCCGCAGTTTCCTGCACCTAAATTTGAGCTCAATCCTGAGATCAAAGATTTTTATGATTTTACGGTAGACGATATCAGGGTTACAGATTATCAAAAAAACGAGCAGATTAAAAACATCCCAATAGCAATATAAAGGTGAGACATGAAAGCAATAGCAGCAACAGACAGGAACTGGGCAATAGGAAACAAAGGAAACCTCCTTTGTCATATCCCGGGTGATCTTAAATACTTCAAAGAAAAAACCATTGGCAAGACGGTGGTTATGGGACGCAAAACCCTTGAGTCGCTTCCCGGGGGCAGACCTCTCCCTGGCAGGCAGACTATCGTGCTGAGTAGAAATCTTGAAAAAGGAAAGGATTTTACTGTATGCAGAAGTGTTGAAGAGGTTATCAAAGCATGCGAAAGCAAAGATGCCTATATATGCGGAGGTGAAGAGGTTTACAGACAGTTTGCCCCTTATTGCGATACTCTGTATATAACCCGCATTGATGAGGAGTTTGAAGCAGATGCATATTTTCCAAAGCCGGGTGATGATATGGAAATAGTATGGAGAAGTGAAGTGCTCTGTGAAAATGGGCACGAATATCAGTTTCTGGAATACAGAAGAAAGAAATAGCAGATGGCAGAGAAAAAGAATAGAAATAGAAGCAGAGAAAGAGATTTCAAAGAGAGCAAAGTGGAGGCAAGAACTGATATCATAATCGGTAGAAATCCTGTTATAGAGGCACTCAAAAGTGGTAGAGATATAGAGAAGATAGTTATAGCAGATGGCGCGGAGGGTTCAGTCTCGAAAATAGCAGGCATGGCTCGTGACAGAGGAATTGTTATCCATTATAGCGGCAAAGCATATTTTGAAAAAACAGCAGGAGGTCAGAATCACCAGGGAGTAATTGCTCTTGCAGCAGCTCACAACTATAGTAGCATAGAAGACGTATTTGCAAAAGCCGAAAGTCAGGGAGAGCCTCCGTTTGTAATAATACTTGACAACCTTGAAGACCCTCACAATCTGGGAGCTGTAATCCGTCCAGCAGAATGCGCAGGAGCTCATGGTGTCATAATCCCCAAAAGACGTGCGGTGGGATTGACAGAAACAGTTGCAAAGGCCGCAGCGGGAGCGCTTGAGTACGTTCCTTGCGTCAAGGTGACAAATATCGCACAGACAATCGAAGAACTCAAACAAAAAGGCCTTTGGATTGCAGCCTGTGACATGGGTGGCACAGAGTATTACAGACAGGATCTCACAGGAGGGATTGCTGTTGTAATCGGCAGTGAAGGAAGCGGTATAAGCAGACTTGTCAAAGAAAAATGCGACTTTGTGGTTTCCATGCCAATGAAAGGCAAAATAAATTCGCTTAATGCTTCCAACGCGGCAGCAGTTATAATGTATGAGGTGCGAAAACAAAGAGATGTCAAAAAACTATAGTTTTATGTCGGATGAAGCTCTTGCAGCTCTTGCACAGACAGGCAACAGAGAGGCAGAGGACTTTCTGATTAGAAGATACATGAATATGGTAAGAGGCAAAGCCCATTTGTATTTCATAGCCGGAGCGGACAGTGAGGATGTTATACAGGAAGGGATGATTGGACTGTTCAAAGCGATACATGATTATTCCAAAGGCAGGGAAGCATCATTCAAAACATTTGCAGAGCTTTGTATAAACCGCCAGATACTTACTGCAGTCAAGACGGCAACAAGGCTGAGACATCAGCCTCTTAACAATTCTGTGTCGCTTTCTGCAACTGTTAACGAAGAAACCGGCGGTACACTTGAGGAATCCCTTGGAAGCGATATGACGAGCAATCCTGAAGATGTTTTCATGGAAAATACTTTGTCTTCACTACTTACCGACGAAACCAGCTCACTTTTCAGCAAGCTGGAACACAAGGTGCTTAAGGCATATCTTCAGGGCATGAAATATTCTGAAATCGCTCAGTCTCTTGACAAGAGCTACAAAGCAATTGATAATGCAATGCAGAGAATACGTAAAAAAATCAACGAATATATAAATAACTGAATTTTAGAGAAGATATTAATTTACAAAGCGTTTTTAAAATGGTAT
>CAVAON010000019.1:0-13506 GCA_963590215.1 Anaerovoracaceae bacterium
ATTTGTAGTCAGCATTTCTGTCAACATCGCTTGCGCATGCGATTATTGCTGACGCTGCAATCACTGTAACAGCTACTGCAAGCATAAACAGTATTCTGAATAATTTTGTTTTTTTCATTTTGTCTCTCCTTTCAAAAACAGCTTTACTGAAGCAGGATATTTCCCTTCCTTGTTCCCTGCAATTTCACAATAACGCGTGAAAGCAACACTGTGTCCTTATAAGTATATAATGTGTTTCTTCCGTTGTCACTGACACTTATGTTAGTAGAATTGCATTTCTGCATTTTTTCAAAAGACCACAAAAATCTCACCATATTCACTGAGTTTTATATTTGGTTTTTATGTCTTTTGAGTTTTTCTCAAAAGAAAAAATCAGCCTTCCTGTTATTCTTCATCTTCGCTGTCTGTCAGGGTTGCCACTATCAGTTTGTTTTCGATAGCCGTAGTTACCAGCTCCGCTTTGTTGCGAAACCCTCCTATGCGTATCATCTCTGCCATATTCCAGCGTACTCCGCTGACCGAAAGTCCCCATTTGTCGGCAATTTCCCTGTATGTGTCTCCCATAATAAACGCACGAAGGATTTCAATCTGTACCGGCGAAAACTTGTCTGAAAATGTTTTTTTCATCTCAACAGACGGAGAGGAATCAGGGAATATATGCTCTCCCGAAAGAGTGCTGCGAATCACCTCTATAAGCTTTTGCGGGCTGCTGTCTTTGTACCACAGGCTGTCGGCTGCACCTCTCTTAGCCTGTAAAAGCACGTCCGGGTCAACAAGAGAAGTAACAATAACCACCTTAATCCGTGGATACTTATTTCTGATGCGTTTACCTGCCGCAAGCCCCGAATGCTTATGAAGTGTCATAACATCCATCAGCACAAGATCGACAGACTCATTGCACAAGCTTTCTGCCTCAAAAGCATCCCTGACAGCAGCGGCAATATAGAATTCGCTATCAGTGCCAAGAACAGCTATCAGGTGTTTTTGAATATATAAATCATCTTCAACTAATATAGTATTAATCATCCTCATATGTCCTTTCTCGGAATCCTCAGCACCAGGCAAAATTCCGGATTGTGCAATATGCTCATTTCCCCACTGCCTGCTTCCACGCTGCGGCGAAGCGAAGAGAGACCACTTCCTTCGACTATTTCCCCTTCTGGTCTCTTACCGTCATTTGTGATTCTGATCTCATAAAACTGCGCTGTTTCCTCTACTGTAACTTCAATCATGCTTCCTCCGGCATGCTTCACGCAATTTGTTACACATTCGCGCGCCGCTGCAGCCACAAGGCTTTCAATAGCCATATTCTCCGGTATGCAGCCTGTCACCTGCACTCTGATTCCCATTTCTGCAGCAGTGCGACTTACTTCATCCATCGTTTTTTCAAGAGGTATATGTCTTTTTGACAATATACCGACCGCCTCTCTCAGGGCCTGCACCTTTTGCCGTGTTTCCTCACCGCTGTGCATGATGTCCTGCACGGTAAGAATGCTTCTGCCAATAGTATCATGAACATAAACTTTGAGTTCAAGACTTTCTTTTTCTCTGATGTCATCATTCATTCTGTCATACATTTTCCGGAGCTTTTTGTTTATCTCTTTCAATTTTTCGTTTTCTATACGCAGCTGTTCGCCCACCTTGTACTGTCTGGTAATATCGTATGCTGTCACCTGTTTCCACCCCTGATAATCATCAAGGGTATACTCATAAACACGAAAACGATAAATACTGTCTTTCAACGTGCAGATACAGCTGCCTGGCAATGATGTGCTGTTTTCGTATGAAGCAAAAGCCTCCGTCAGTTCATCAAGCATTTGAGGGCAAAAGCCAAGCATCTCTCCTGTAAGCTCCTGCATTCTTTTGTTAATCAGAACGATAATCCCGTCAGGGTTTGCAAAGCACATGCCCATCGGCAGATCATCTATAACTTTTCTGACGGAATTTGACGAAAGGCTGCTTTCTATTCTCTGCTTTTCCCTGTGAAATGCAATTAATGTATGAACTGCTGCTGACAAAATTATAGAGGGATATATAATCCACGGCATACTCTGCATAATAGCAGCAAGCAGCATAAAACCGCTTACTGACATTATAAGGCACTCGGGAATGCATTTTTTTATTGGCGCACCATTGCTTGTTTTGTAAATAACCAGACTCATCTCAGCAACAAGGATGGAAAAAAGCAAAATGCCAATCAGAGTCCTGTATGTATCGGGAAGAGAAATGAAAGGGGTCATCAGCATTCACCTCTCTTTCGCAGCACAAGCATGCATGTCTGTTCATCATCATACCTTTCAAATTCAGCATCGGGATACTGCTTTCTAATCCCTGACAGGTCAGCATCGCTTTCTGCAGTGATAGTTATGCGCAGTCCCTCATTCCGAGCTGCTGTGCGGACATACAACGAATGCAGTTTTTCCATATCCGATTCTATTACATTCTCGAAAAATCCATAAAGCATGACAGCATCTGAACCTGCAAGCTGTTTCTCTACATCTACAAACAGACTGCTTGTCACACCCAAAAGTTCAAGAGCCCGCAGGGATTCTGAGAATGCCATCTCAAGCTCTCTTGCAGGCACTGCAAAGTCTCTGTCGGCTATCAGCTCCAGATGTCTGCGGCGCTTGATATAACTGCATAACACAGTAATCTTGGCAAGAATTGTTCCAGCTGCTTCTGAGTTTTTTTCCTGCCACTGATACTCCTGCACCAGCAGCGCAATCCTGTCGAGTTGTTTTTGTGTTACTTCCTGAAGGAGATCATAGAGCCTGTTTTGCTCCTCTACCTTGCGTCGTTTTTCTTCCATCATATATTCGGAACGGAGCAGCTCATTTCTCTCCTGTAGCTCTTCCTGCAGAATTCTAAGCTCTTCCTCCTGAGCCAGAAGGTCGCTGATGTCCTCCGTCCAGACTGCATAACCCCCTCTTATTTTCATAGCATGAAGCACCTTGCCGTCATCCGTTGCAAAGGGGCTTTGAAGTGCTTTTCTTATCTGTGCTCCTGTAACCGGCTGTGCATCACCGGATCTGTACCGGATGCAGAAGCTCTGATCTGCAATCTGCGCAGAGCAGTCAAATGATATTTCAAACAAATCTTTGTATCCGGTATTAGATCGAATCATCCCGCACATAATACACCATTCAAGAGTAGCTGTAAAAAGCAGGCAGTGCACTACTGTCATATCTCCAAGCCAGAATCTGAGCCATTCAAAACCGATGCAATAAAGAACAGTATATAAAAGGGCAATGGCAATGGGAACCAGTGATATCCAGAAAATTCTTTTGAGATGAGGCAACCTGCATTTGACATACATAACTGCAAGAGCTGCAATACCTAAAGCAAGCATCCACCCCACTACAACAAAATACACCGGACCATAGCTGTATATGCTGTCGCTGCGCAAAGCAGGCGGCACATTTTCGGGGAATACAAAAACAAGCTGGTTAAAGTCATTTGTAAGGACAAGCATCAGCAGCCCCGCACTTACAATCCAGAAAACAGCTGTTTTTGAGCTTAGTCTTTCGCCGTCTGCTTTACCAATGGTAAGTGCGGCCAAAAGCGCCGCTACCGGAATAAACAGCATAGGCAGGTAATATAGATACCAGCATATTCTCATTCCCGGCAAAGATAAAGCAAACTCAAGTTTAATGCTTCGGATATAAAGCCAGAATACCATAAGAATGCCTATTATGAGCAGATATTTTTTGGTGGCCTGCTGCTGCACAGTGCGATTCACTCTTATAATCCAGACAATAAACATCGCAAGATATATCAGCACTCTGATAAACCCGGGAGTCTGGCCACCGATTTCGAATTGCTCAAGCATACTGCATGCATAAGCAACAGCTATAGCAATACATACTATGGCTGCATTCTTTGCTGTTTTTTGCCTGTCTGCCATCTGCCCCTCCTTTTTCTTGCCTGTTTATCACACTTTTCAGCAAAAGGCCATCTCAGAGACAGCCTTTTGCTTTACAATCATATTATCAGAACTTGCCTGATGAGCCACCATGAGTGACCCCTGATGAACTCACATGAGTGCTGCTTCCACCCATGTCATTATCTTTTGGTTTGGGAACTCTGTTAACTGTTCTTGATACAAAATTATCTGTCTGATAAATTATATTAAGACTTCCCGGAGCAGTATAATCTGCAGCATCTTTTTTGAATCTGACATTTTTCAGACTTTTTCTCTTGCTTTTTTTGATAAACAGTGCAATGATAAGTCCAAGTATAATTGATATCGGAATAAATATTATATGGGCAAAAGTGTTGTCACCATCATCTGTACTGCTCACATCATAAGGTGTGCCCTGTCTTGCCTGCATCAGAAGATCACTGCAATAATAAGCAAAATCTGAAAATGCCATATAGTAATCATCTTCGCCAAGAGATGACATTATGTTGTCCATAATGTAGCTTTGTCCGGCATCAGTAAAAGCAGTAATGCCATATCCTGTCGTTGTAATCGCCCAGTCTCTGTCTTCCATGGCAAGAAGAAAGAGTATGCCATCATGCTCATCTCCAAAGCCATAGCCGCTTACATCATAAAAATCGTCAGCATATTCCTGTGCGCTCTTGCCATCCAACGAATATACTGTGACAATGATTACATCGCATTCATATTCTTCACTTACTTCATCAAGTTTCTGAGATATTTCCTCTGCTTCCGTATCATAAAGCAGCATCGCATCATCTATAAGTCTGCTATAGTCCGCATCCTGCACTGCCGCTACAGGAAATGCTGTAAAAATGCAGAGAAGCAGGGAAATAAATATTGTTGATATTGTTCTTTTCATAAGCCACCTCCGCAATTACACAACAAACCATGAAATACCGTAAATAACTGCACTGCATATAGCTGCCCAGATGCCGAAGTATCTCCACAAACCGCCTTCATCAACAGGCAGGTCTCCGGCCATTTTACCGGTCTGACCATTTATTGCAAACTTGAAATGCTCATCCCTGTATGTGGTATTTAATATCCATACAGGATAGAGTGCATAGCTTGCTTTGCCGCTGTTCAGATTCATATTTGCAGAAGCTTTTTCAACAAAGGTATAACCTGTAACTGTTTCTCTGAAAGCATCTGTTGTACTTTGCTCTATTCTCTGATTTGCGCGGTCAATACTCTGCTCTTCATTAACATCATATCTTTCTGCAAGATAACCTGCAAGGTAAGCTGTCTGAAAATCCACAGCATCATTAAAATCAAACGGCTCTATTGACTCCATGAGATCATCCTCCATTTTTTCTGAGCCGTCTACGGGAACTCTTTCAAAAGAAATGTTTCCTGAGCGCATAATATTGAAGGTCTCAGTCTCAGTATAATCAAAGTTGCTGTCACTCCAATGTCTGATGTTTCTGCCGATATAGTTAACGTCAGCATTTACATTCGCATCGAAGAGCCATACAGGTACATATATGCCTTTGATTTCGTCTATATGATTTTCGTCTTTGAACATCTTTGGCACAAATTTCTTGCCTGCAACGTATTCTTTGAGTTTTTCTTTTGCACTTTTTTTGTCTATCTTGAAAGGTATCACATAATCAGGTTTAAGATCTCCTGAGAACTGCCCCGTCATTACAACCTGGTTGCCGCAATACGGACAGCTTGTTGCTCCGAGGTTATCCTCTCCAACTATTTCACCGCCGCATGATTGGCAGGTATAAATTTTCAGCCCGTCAGTTTCTCCGCTTTCCCATTGCTGTCCTGCTGATTCTCCCCATTCAAGTGCACTTCCGGAAGCTTCATCTGAAGTATTATCTGTTCTGAATGCTTCCATATCAAATTCTGAATCGCAAAACGGGCATTTCATACGCTGGCTTGCAGCATCAAATTCAAGAGCTCCTCCACACGCCGGGCATTTATATTCCTGTAGTTCTGACAAAAAATCCACCTCCTTTATCTATCAAACTATTTAGCATCATCTGCATTAAACGGATCTCCGCATGCAGGGCAGAATTTTGGCGGATTTGCCGGATCATCAGGCTCCCATCCGCATTTGTCGCATTTGTATGTGCGAGCCACAGCTGCAGGTTTTGGAGTTCCGCATGATGCGCAGAATTTACCCTGATTTGCACTGCCGCACTCAGGGCAGAACCAGTTGCCGCCCGCAGGTGCCTGGTTGTTTACAGCTGTCTGCTGGCCTGTCATCATTCCTGCGACTCCTGCCGCCATACCTGCAGTGCCTGCCGCCATACCTGCTACGCCAGCAGTCATGCCTGCTGCTCCTGCAAACTGACCTGCCATGCCTCCTGCCTGATTGCCACTTGCCATCATTTTGGCATTATTGAGGTTGTTTGCTATCATGTTTGACAAGGACTGATACTCTGCATACCTGTTCATCATATCATGTCTTTCAACATAACCGCTGTGTACTGAGAAGTCCATATCGTCAAACCATGGCGAATTTACCGAAAGGTGAATAACAAAATTGTATTTGTATTCATATCTTGGAGGATTGTAGCTTTCTCTCTCTCCCTGAGCATTTTCTCTGTACTCTTCTTCTCTTGTTTCTTTTTCTTCAACATAGCAGTTTACTATCTGAGAATAATTTACCACATCAGGATTTGATGCGCGGAAATCTCTGCCTGATGTAACGATGAATTTTTGCTGTATATCATCAAAATATACTTTGTAATAATCATTGCCGCATTCTCTTGTAACGCTGAATTTTTTTACTTCTTCTTTGTTTTTTTCACGATAATCAAGCTGATTTCTTATCTCTTCAACGCTGCTATGCCTTCTTTCGTCAAACCATGGCGAAAGTTTTTTTGCACAGTCCTTGCACAAATTACCGTCTTCAAGCTTACGGTTACCCAGAAGACCTATTTTATCTCCGCATATATCGCATACTTTTTTATCAAATAAACCCATGTCGTTCCTCCTTATTTTGCATCATTTTCGTCGAATATATCCCCGCATTCAGGGCAGAATTTAGGTGGATGCGCCGGATCATCAGGCTCCCATCCGCATTTGTCACATTTGTATAACAATGCTCCTGCAGGCTTTGGTTTACCGCATTCAGGGCAGAATTTGCCTTTGTTTACTGCTCCGCAGCTGCATGTCCATCCATCTGCAGGTTTAGGATTGCCGCATTCCATGCAGAATTTGCCGCTGTTTACTGCTCCGCAGCTGCATGTCCATGATCCTGCAGCCGGTGCTGCCTGCGCCTGTTTTTGTGCTTCAGCTTCTGCTTTTGCCTTTGCTTCCTGCTTCATCTGTTCTTCTGCCTGTGCCTGCGCAAACAGATTACCGCTTGTCATGCCGCCTGCGCCGCTTGCAAATCCCATTCCCATAAAAGCACCCATGGCACCACTGCCTTCATTAGATGCTGCAGCTCTCATGGCATCTGCCTGTGCCTGTGCGATATTGCCTGCTGCAAGTCTTGGATCTGACATAAGAACAGCAGCTTTCATATCCTGTATTTTCTTTTTGTCTTCTTCTGAAACTGAAATTGAATTCACACCAAAGGATACAAGCTCAACACCTCTAAGCTCACTCCACTGCGGTGAAAGAACTTCTATCAGCGCTTCTTTAACATCATTGATATGCGCAGGTATTTCACTGTAGTCAACACGCATCGCCGATACCTTGGCAAGTGCCGGCTGAAGTGCTGAAAGCAGCTCTGATTTTAACTGGCTGTCGATTTCTTCTCTTCTGTACTCGTCTGTAACATTTGCACACACGTTGACATAAAACAGCATCGGATTAACTATTTTGTATGAATATTCGCCATTGCAGCGAACATCGATAGGATATGTTTTGCCAAGATCTTCGTCTATTACAACTTTATATGGTACAGGATTCATTGTTCCATATTTGTTGCCCAGTATTTCTTTTTTGTTGAAATAGTAAATTCTCTGGTCTCTGCCTACACCGCCACCGAATTTGAATCTCTCAAAGGCATCCTTTGCTGCACCTTTTAACCCCGATTTCAAATCTCCTGCAAATATTGAAGGTGTCATATCTGACTTGTATGTAAATACTCCGGGCTCAGCACACAGTTCTATTACCTTACCCTGCTCTACAATCATCATGCACTGTCCTTCGGCTACTGCTATACCGGAGCCGTCTGAAATAACATTATCCTCACCTTTTTTGTTTGATGATCTGTCAGAAGCTCTTTTTTGGCCTTTGACTACAAGTACATCCTTGTCTAAAGAATCACAGTAATAATAATCTAACCACTGGTCAGCCAATGTGCCGCCTATTGCTCCTACTGCCGCTTTAATCAGTCCCATAAATTTTCTCCTTCCTTTTATGCCCGGTTTTGCCGGTTTGTTTTTATCTTCTGAAAAGTCCTCTTAAAAGTCCTTTACCTATATCTTTTGCTGCTTCTGCCGCTGCTCCCTTTGCCATATTCTTTTTTAGATCAGGTGTCATTGCCGTTTTGGCAGAAGATATGTTTTTTAATACTCCTGCCGACTTGCCCTCTCCCGTATTGCCGGAAGCTCCCGTCTGCGAGGATGCTGCCATATTCATAGTCATGGTCCTGGTATTATCTATCAGGTCCTCCTGCGAAACCCTGTGTTTTTTGTTTTGGGCTTCAGGGGTTCTGTTTCTTTGGAAATATTTAAGATCTCTGTTGAGTTCCTCTGCCAGCTGCGCATATTCCTCATCAATCTCAGGATATCTGTTTGAATCAATCATCTCATAATACGGATAAGGCTGAGGTGTCATAAGTATTTCCTCTATACTTTTTTCGGAAAGAATCTCATCAAAGAGAACATATTCAATTGCCCTGATATTATCGGGGTGCATTGTCTTTTTGATACGCCACAATTCGTCAAGACCCTGAGGGTTTAACATCATTATTCTGTTAAACGGAGTCTGCTTCATTGTTTCAAATGTAATCCCCATATCCTCTGAAAGGAATCTATAATATCTGCGCATCTTATCTCTGGCAACAACCATAGATTTTGCATAAGAAGCGCTCTCTTTGTCTCCCTCTCTAATCTTGCGTTTTGAATGCTCCCAGCCAAATATGAGAGCTGTGAAGTTAGTCATTATTTCAAGCTTGAGCTTTGACTGCACTGCAATATCATCACATACCGCCTTTGCCAGCTCTCCCATATATGTAACTTCATCCAGGCTCTTTGCATTTGCATATAAACCAATTGAATTTTTGACACCAGCTGATATAACCTCATAGTTTGGATCGGCAGCTTCAAGGAAATCCTGCGCAATATATTTGTACTCTGCTGTAACAGTATTGACTACAAGATGCTCCTTCTCAATTATAATCTGCGCTTCCATCAGGTCGTCTGTCCTGTTTTCGACATCAAAAAGCTCCTGATACGCCTTGTCTGTAAGCTCTCTTTTGTTTGGTTTGACTGAGGTTTCGTATACGAGCCTGTATGTATCAAGGAACTCGTGCACTGTAGGCAGTCTCTGTTCTTTTGAATAATCAAATGCTTTGGGTTTGTCAGCTTCATCTGAAGTACTGTAATCGTTGTTTCTGTTGATTACAGCCATATAAATCTGATTGTATTCATCCCTCAGGCCGCTGTCCCCTACCATATCCATTGATGAAGGATTATCATCGGCATATTCCGTGAGCCTCTGTTCGAGGTTTTTGACGCTTTCGAGCAAAGTGCCTTCAGGTTTACCGTCATAAAGGGGCTTCATGTATGCATCAAGCATATATTTCTGATTTGTATTCATCAGGACTCGACCTCCTTCATTGCAATGAAATCATATCCCAGAGGATCATCCGACGGCACTGCCATACAGCATGCATCATGCCATTTCTCAGCTTTACCTGCTTCTATGATTTCTGCTCTATGCGATGTGACCCATTTTGCAGCTTCATCCTGCTCCTCTGTCAGGCTGCTCATATCATCGACATTGTTAATATCACCTTTCATATATCGGTGTATGTATTCAATGAAATTTGCAATGCCGGTCTCGGTTGCCATGGTAAGATTTCTGTAAACTTTGCTGTCTGCCAGCTCATCAAATGTAACCCCCAGACTATTGAGCTCGTCAAGAGCTTTGCCTATGTCTTTAATCGCCTCTTTGCGGTGGTGGCTCTGTGGGTTGCATTCTGCTTCAAAATATCCGCTGAACAGCCTGCCGAAAACCTCTTTGCGTTTTGAATATACACTGGATTTATTCGCTGCTTCGTTGTAATCCTCTACCCACTCATGCGAAAATGCATATTCATTGCCTCTTGCTTTGAATTTTTCTTTTCGTTCTTCATGAATTTTGACAACATCATCATAACCTGCTTCATTCATGGCTCTGATGCGAAGCTGTATATCATCCATTGTCTTTGCAATGCCTGCACCCTCATAAAAAGGTGTCTGCTTCATTGCTTCAGTTGCCTCCTGCATAGAGTTAAAGTGGTTTTCGTGAAGCCATTTTGCGGCATCGCGATAATACTTTTTCTGATTAGGCGCAATCTCTTCATCAAAATTCTCTGCGCGAAGCATATATAATTCTATGCTTTTTGATGGATCATATGTCATTTGGCACCTCCATTTTGCTGCTTGTAATATGAAAATCCGAAACCCACATTGTTTTAGCCTTCATATTTTCAGAATATTGAGTTACGCGAATAAATAATATCATATTTCTTTGCTGTTTTCAATTAATATTATCTTGAATAACTTTGCAAATAAAGGTAAACTGTTTATAAGTTAGAGTGTAAAACCCACTACCTTTAGGTGATGGGTAGTTCACCGTTAATTATAAACTTCAAGGAGGTATATTATGAACAAAATCCACACTGATAGGGCTCCCGCAGCAGTAGGGCCTTATTCACAGGCAATTAAAATAAACGGAATGGTATTTACTTCAGGCCAGATAGCCTTGGATCCTGCGACAGGAGATATTGTCGGCACAGATATCAAAACTCAGACTCATCAGGTTATGAAAAACCTTATGGAGGTTCTAAAGGCCGCAGGCACTGAACAGAAAAACACTGTCAAGACAACATGTTTTCTAAGCAATATGGATGACTTCGCGGCTTTTAATGAGATTTATGCGCAATATTTTACAGAGGCTCCTGCAAGATCCTGCGTTGCCGTAAAGACCCTTCCAAAAAATGTTCTTTGCGAAGTTGAAGCTATAGCTATCGCGGAGGATTAATATGAAGGAGCTAACACTTAAAAATTTTGAGGAGGCTGCGCAGCTTGTCAAAAATGTAACTCTTCCCACAAATCTCGAATACAGCGAAAGCCTCAGCAGTAAAACAGGTGGCAAAATCTATCTGAAGCCTGAAAACATGCAGTATACTGGAGCCTACAAGGTTCGCGGGGCATATTACAAGATTGCGACATTGACAGATGAGCAGCGTGCTAAGGGGCTTATTACGGCTTCTGCCGGAAACCATGCCCAGGGAGTGGCTTATGCTGCAAAGAAATTCGGATGCAAAGCAACTATTGTAATGCCAACTGTAACCCCTCTTATTAAAATAAACAGAACCAAAAGCTACGGTGCTGAAATTGTCCTGCATGGCGATGTATATGATGATGCCTGCGAAAAAGCAATGGAGCTTGCAAGAGAACATGGTTATACATTCATACACCCCTTTGACGACCTTGCTGTAGCTACAGGTCAGGGCAGTATTGCCATGGAGATAGTACAGGAACTACCTACAGTTGATTACATAATTGTACCTATTGGGGGCGGAGGACTTATCACTGGTATTTCAACACTTGCAAAAATGCTCAATCCCAAAATCAAAGTAATCGGTGTAGAGCCAAGCACTGCCGCAAGCATGACTGCTGCATTTGAAAAGGGCGAACCTGTTACTTTGCCAAGTGCAAATACCATCGCAGATGGTACTGCAGTAAAAAGAGTCGGAGAAACCATATTCCCTTACTGCAAAGAAAATATTCACAAAATAGTTACAGTTGATGACAATGAGCTTATAGGAGCTTTTTTGGATATGGTCGAAAATCACAAGATGATTGTCGAAAACTCAGGGCTTCTGCCTGTTGCGGCATTAAGTCATCTTGACCTCAAAGACAAAAAAGCCGTTGTTGTATTAAGCGGCGGCAATATGGATGTAATTACAATGTCCTCAGTAGTGCAACACGGCCTGATTCAAAAGGACAGGATTTTCTCCGTATCTGTGCTGCTTCCCGATAAAGCAGGAGAGCTTGTAAAAGTTGCCTCTATAATTGCAAAAGAAAATGGCAATGTAATCAAGCTTGAGCACAATCAGTTTGTCAGCATAAACAGAATCAATGCCGTAGAGCTGAGGGTAACTATGGAAGCATATGGCACGGAACACAAAGAATCTATTCTTAAGGCTCTTGAAAACGCCGGATTTGAGCCCAAGGTCGTAGACACCAAACTATACTAAGAAAGAGCAGATACCCTAAATTGTGGTATCTGCTCTTTATGTATTGCAAAACGAATCACCGTCCAAATCTCACTATATATGATCCAAGCACCTGCTCACACTGGATTTTAGCAGCATTCTCTGCTGTTAGAGCCTGCCTTGCATACTGTTTCTTAGTCTCCTTATTGTATGCCGGCAAAGTCTTACCTATGCTTTCGCCGCCTGTATCATCTGTCGAAAAACACCATTTGAATTTACAGTCACAGAATTCTTTGCCGGCATTAATCTGCTCAGGCAGACGAAGTTCAATGTCCTCTCCTGCAACAAAGAAGCACCCGTCATTATCCTTTTCGGCAGGACAGCCGCCCTCGATTCCAATACCTTTATATGAAACATTCAGAAAAGGTGCTGTAATATGAACTGTATCGTTTTCTCTCGCAAATGTTATCTGTTCTGCTTTGCTGCTCCAGTTTGATATATTGAGCCAGCCTCTCATACCATCATGCTCCACAGGAGTATTAAACTCAATATATACTTCACTGCCATCTCTTATTTCCGTATTGATTCGCAAAACCGGTCTGATAGATTCAAACCCGTCTGGCAGCAGTGCACGAATACGATCCTGCTCTGCTTCATAAGCCATAACAAACTGTTCTACCTGCATCTAAACACCTCTACCTCTCAGCATATTGGCAAAATATTTTGTTATCCTGCCGGTAATGCCCCATATCACATATTTATCATAAACATATATAGGTATTTCCATTTTTGCAGATGCCCATTTGTATCCTTCTGGGAATCCTATCAGTTCCAAAGGGAAATCATCCTGTACCTCCTGTTTTGCATAGCTGTAATAAATTTCAGGCTCATTGCTAAGAAAAAAATCAAGAGGTACTGTAAAAAGGTCACTAACCTCACTTTTGTTAGGTTTTGCATTTTCTAGAACCTTTTCGTCTATCTGTGCAGCATATGCTTTTATATCATATCTGTTAAAGGTAAACAAAGTCCCTATTTCCCCTATCACAGATATCTTATTTTGAGCAATGCCAAGCTCTTCTGATGTTTCTCTGAGAGCACATTCAAGATCTGTTTCTCCATGTTCTTTTTCGCCACCCGGGAAGCATATTTCTCCAGGCTGTCTCTTTATTTTTGAAGAACGCACCTCATATAATATATGAATCTTTCCATCTATATCAACAAGAGG
>CAVAON010000019.1:13516-29157 GCA_963590215.1 Anaerovoracaceae bacterium
AACTGAAAATCCCTTGTGGCTACCGATTATTCCCGGTCTGTGCTTATTTACCGTGCTTACAATATCAATTATCTCCATCCGCAATCTCCTTTGCTTTGAATGCTTTTCTCTGTAAATGTATATTCAGATATGATGCCCCCAGTATAAATGCAATGCCTGCAAAAGTATTCCAGAGTATCGTATCATGAAGCACAATTACCGCAATCACCGGTGCTATCGCCGGCTTTATGAAGAAAGCTATGGAGCCTGTAACCGCATCTGACAGCTTGATTGCCGTAAAATACGATATATATCCAAGCCCTGTAACAAACACGCTTATATACATCACTTCAATCCAGTTTGCTGCTATTCCTGCTGTAACAGGTTTACCCATAAATAAAATTACAATAAGCAGCACCAGTGAGCCCAATATAAACGAGAAGCTTGTCTGCGCAAAAGTCCCTACTTTGGCAGTGCTGATTTTGCCTATGCATGTATAAAGTCCAAAAAATATATCAGCAAGAAGCATGTATACTATTCCAATCACGCTGTTTCCCTCCTGCAGGTCCCATGGTCTTATCATAAGCACAACACCAATCAAACCTAAAAAAAGAACCACTAACTTGCCTCTATTCATTTTTTCATCCAGTATGAAATGAGCAAAAATCATAGTAAACAGAGGATTTATACATATAAGTACAGAAGCTGTGGACGCATTGCATTCCATAACGCTAAGCTGAAAAAACAGCATAGAAAGAGGTATACCAGTAATACCTACTATTGTCAGAAAGCCTATGTCTTTGAGGCTGATTCTGACTTTGTTTTTTTTAATTTCAACTATCGCAAAAGGAAGAATTATAAGGCCTCCTATGAAGAATCTCAGGAATGTAAGCTGAAAAGAATCCATCCCTGTTCCGGCAACTTTAAGAGAGACTTCCATTGTTGCAAACAGAAATCCCGTAAGTAATACACAACTATATACTTTTTTCATAGCTACTCCAATCAAAAATTATAGGCGATGTTACCATCGCCTATCTGATATTAATTCAGAATATCACATCCGCTGAAATCAACATCTGTCATTTCTTCTTTGTCTGCACTCAGGCTCACAACAAAATTAACTTCATAAAGAGCTGATATTTTTTTGAGCCTGTCTATATACTCAGGAAGATCTCCTATTGAAAAATCTGCATGTTTCATAATACCGTCTATGAAAATTGTTTCAAGGTCGTGATCTCCGCTTATTATCCCATATATAAAACCTATGTATTCGTCACTATTGGTGATGTGTGGAAAATCCTCCATACATACTACTCTCATCTCATGCTTAAGATCATACATAAGTCTTTGATTTTTGGTTATGAAAACAATGTTTCCGCTGGCCTTATCAACTGAGCTGTTGGCAAGCTCTATCATGTGTTTTGTCTTGCCGCTTCCCTTGTGACCTATCATTAATTGCACCATTGCTCTGTCCCTCCTGTATGTCATTTTTTATTATTATACACCACAAATCTTCATCTATCAATAATATTGTTGCGAACTATCCATACTTATTTTATCCGTATATCTTTGTTTTGCGGATACAGACTGATGCCCAAAACACCAATTATAATCAATGCTGCACATATGATATGATATGCTTTGAGGGGCTCTCCAAGAACAACAACTCCAGCTATTATTGATATTGCAGTCGAAACGTTTCCGAATATGGTGCCTTTAACAGCCTCAAGATATCTGAGCGCATATGCCATCAACTGAGACGAGAGCAATATACATGCTGTCCCCAGATAAAATACAGCAAATTCAAATTTGAAGTTTGTAACAAGTGAAAAGTACTGATCAATCGTCCCCTGTGATATACCTCTTATTATATATGCTGCATTAAAAGCAACAAATCCCATAAATGAAATCATCGCAGTTATTTCGACAGGTCTGTACTGCGTCCTTACATATCTCATAAACACATTGCTTAGTGCCATGCAAACACTTGAAATAAAAAGTATAATCATTGCCCAAAGATTAAAATGGAGATCTGTTGAACCCATAAGAATCATAAACACTACTGCAGCTACAGATAAGAGCACAAATGCAGTCTGTATTATACCGGATTTTTCACCCAAAAATATTCCAGCAATTATTTTGACTATTATAGGCACCATCGCAAACAGTATCGCACTCTCAACAGATGTTGCAAATTTCAGTCCGAATGTCTGAATGGCCATAAAGAGAATATAAAATAAAGCTGTAAGGAACAGGTTGCGCTTTGGTTTCCCTTTGAGCTCTATGCGGTTACCTCTGATTCTGTCGTAGACCATAAACAAAAGCACTGCAATGAATGCCCAATTATATCTGTGTGTAAGTATAGTTAACGTATCTGCAAACGGCGTGCATGTTTTGATACCCAGAAATGAAAAACCTACGGCAATTGAAAAACATACCGCTGCTATATATGCATTTCTTCTGTTCTTATTTGTTTCCAAAAAAAGTCCTCCTTTGCTATACAGATTGCACATCTGAAATCATTGCCAAAATCTATTTCTCTGAAAAGAACATCTTCATATTCATCTTTTAATGAAACTCCATCTGAAAGGCTAAAATTTTCAAGACCATACGATATACCTTTGCCTATATATTTGACATAGGATTCTTTTCTTACCCATAGCCTGAAAAAGCCATCTGCACCAGCGCTCCTCACAAACTGCTTCTCTGCCTGAGAAAAGAATCTGTCTGCTATCCTGAGATATTCTCTATCTGCCACATGTTCAATATCTATACTGGCTTTATCTTTGCAAAGCACACAAAGCCACATATTATCACTGTGGGATATAGATATGTTGATTTTGCTGTTTTGAAAATATGGTCTGCCTTTATCATCATGGCAAAGCATATCCGAATCTCCGCAATAAAGTTTAAGAGCCTTGGCTGCAAGAAATTCGCTGTCTCTTTTTTGTTTTGTCCAGTATATCTTCATATTTGCACCAAAAAACGCCATTTGTATCATGGCGTCCTGCATCAATATCGCCTATTTGTCTTTGAGCCTGTCTAAAACATATTTGTATCCATCCGCGCCATACAAAAGACATTTGTTGATTCTACTGATTGTGGCTGTAGAAGCCTTAGTTTTTTCTTCAATCTCAGCATAAGTTTTCTTTTGGGAAAGCAGCTTTGCAACCTGCAGCCTCTGAGCAATAGCATGGATTTCATTTATTGTGCAGATATCTTCGAAAAATCTGTAGCAGTCCTCTTCGTTCTCGAGTAGCAGAATTGCAGCAAAAAGCTCATCGATATCTTCTCTTTTGAATTTTGATTCGTATGACATGTCAGACTCCTTTCACATTTCACTTTCACGCTTTACAGTACGATTATATCATTACAGATTATGCAAGTCAACAACTATCAATTCTGTTTCAAAATCTCCAGTGCTTTGTTCAGCTGATAATCTGTGTCATCATTTTTTTTGAGCTTGACTGTATAATCAGGTTTAACCCCTTTTTTGTGGATTTCATTGCCATCAGGCGACAGATATTGCATGACTGTCAGTTTAATTGCAGATCCGTCTTTGAACCTGGATGTGGTTTGAATTATACCTTTGCCAAATGTTTTAGTTCCTACTATTTTGCCTCCATTATTGTCTTTGACCGCTGCAGTAAGTATCTCTGAAGTACTTGCTGTCGCGCCGTCTACAAGCAGTACATACGGTATATCTGTTTTGTCTTTGTCAGAATAGCTGTAAGTTTGTTTGCCATTGCTATCCACATAGCATACCAGAGTACATTTGCCAAGAAGTTCATCTGCTATAGCGAGACCTTCCTCGACAAGTCCGCCTCCATTGTTGCGTATGTCTATAACCATGCCCCTGACATCAGCCTTCTCCATCCTGCTTAATGCATCTTTGAAGTCCTCTGATGTTGTTTCTATAAATGATGATATCCTGATATACCCAATATTGTCTTTGCGTATTTTGCTCTTCACGCTTTCTATTTGTATCGTATCTCTTGTTATCGTAACTGTTTTTTCGGCATCTTCTCTTTTATATTTGAGTTTGAGCCTGGAGCCCTCTTCACCCCTTATTACAGTCACCAGATCATTCATGTCATCATATGTTTTACCGTCTACTGACTCTATGATATCACCTGCACGAAGCCCCGCATTATATGCGGGAGTGTCATCAATCACACTCACAATTTCAAATTCCCCATCATCATTTTCTGTAAATGTGACTCCTATGCCTCCAAATTCACCGCTTACATCTGAATTCCATTCTTCATATTTATCACTGGACATATATGAAGAATATGGATCATCAAGAGCTTTGACAAGTCCAGAATATGCGCCTTCTATGAGCTTATCATCATCTATATCCGTATAGTAATTTTCATCTATATAGTTATACAGTTGTTCAAGTTTGCTGTATTTCTTGTATGTTTTCAGCATATCATCATACTCTGATGCATTGACTTTGATAAATCCTCCCGCACAGCTTGTAATTATCCACATAATCAACATGCCTAATATTATTCCTGCAATGAGGATTATTGCAGTATACTGTCTTTTTTTCAAAACTAATCCCTCTACTTCACACTGTTTATAATTATCTGAACATCATGGGTATTTCTCCATTTTTGTTCATCCAGATAACCTGTAATTGTAACTGTATTGTTTTCTTTGATTATGTCTTTGTTTTCCTGAGCTTTGTTAAACAATACACATCTGACATAATTGCCATATACATCACAGGCATTGAATTTAATATGCGATTTGTCAGCACCCATAAAATATACATTTCTTACTGCAACGTTTTTTATCTCAAATACAGGTTTTCTGTTTTTGTGGCCAAATGGTGCTATAAGCTGTATATCATTAAAAAGCTTCAGATTTATCTGATCCACAGTGAGCTCCATATCGATATTTATTTCTTCATCAAATATGGAGCTGTCGGCTTCAAGCATATGAGCTACTGTATCATCAAGGCTGTTTGACAATTCTCTGAAATTAGCATCTGACATGGTAAACCCGCAGGCTGCCGCGTGTCCTCCAAATTTGTCCAGATATTCCTCATGATTTTTCATTATGTCATAAATATTAAGTCTGCTTACGCTTCTGCCTGTACCTTTAAGTCCGTCTGCAGTTGGTGTCACAATTGCAACCGGCCGTTTATATTTATCTTTTAACTTGCCTGCAACTATACCTGTAATTCCCTCGTGTGCATCAAGACATTTTATCATTATGAAGTTTTTGTCCTTCAGATGCTTTTCAACTATATCAACACATTTGTCATAAGCTTCATCCTGTACACGACGTCTTTCCTTGTTACATCTAATAAGCTCCTCTGCTCCGTTGTGTATAAGCCTGTCATCATCAGAAAGCAACATCTCAACACACATGGATGCATCCTTCATTCTGCCTGCCGCATTAAGATGAGGCACCAATACATATGCAATATTGTCTGCATTGATTGTTGCAGGTCTTAATGCCATCATTTCAAGGAGCTTCAAAAGTCCCTTGCGTCTGGTGGTTCTAAGGGCTTTGAGCCCATACTTGACAAGAGTTCTGTTTTCATCAGTAAGTGGTACAATATCACCTATAGTACCTATCGCAACAAGATCAAGCACGTCTTTGAGAAAGCTTTTGTCCTGACCTGTTTTTCTTTGCAATGCACATACAAGCTTAAAAGCCACACCACATCCTGCAAGCTCTTTGAATGGATAATTGCAATCCTCCTGCTTTGGATTTACAATCAGGCAATCCGCCGCCCTTTCGTCTATATTATGGTGATCTGTAACAACAACTTCGATGCCCAGATTTTTTGCATATGAAACTTCATTGTATGATACACTGCCGCAGTCTACAGTCACAATCAGACTGGCGCCTTTTTCTCTGATATTATGAATAGCCTCAATATTAAGTCCATATCCTTCTACAAATCTTGACGGTATATAATAAAATACATTGTCTGTCAGCTTACGAAGTGACTGCATCATAATAGCAACAGATGTTATTCCGTCAGCATCATAGTCGCCATATATACAGATTTTTTTGCCTTCTCTGATATATTTCAGAATTACATCTGATGCTTCATCCATATTCAGCATCAAAAAAGGGTCATAAGTCCTTCTCGGTGAAGGACTTATAAATTCCATAATGTCTTGTTTTTCTTTTATTCCTCTTTTGCTGAGTAATTCAATTACTATAGGGTTTAACTTAGTCATCTTATAAATAGTTCCTTGGATTTACATACTGGCCGTTTACTCTTACTTCAAAATGGACATGAGGGCCTGTAGAGTTGCCTGTATTCCCTGATCTGGCAATAACCTGTCCTTGTGATACGCTCTGTCCCGCGCTCACAAGAAGACTGCTGTTGTGGGCATAGAGTGTATATATTCCTCCGCCGTTATCTATAAGGACCATATTGCCATAGCTGCTGTTGTAATATGCCTGCCTTACAACACCAGAAGCAGCCGCTTTAACACTGGTGCCTGTCCCTACAGCTATATCTATTCCGGTATGAAGCTCATATCCATGGAATGGGCAATATCTATATCCATATTCACACGATATACTGCCCGAAGCAGGCCATATCATGGATCCGGAATAAGTACTGCTGCTTTGCCCATAGCTTTTAATCTGTGATGTGAGTGCATCTGCTGCTGCCTGCAGGTCTGCAATTTCTTCTGAAAGCTCAGCATTTTCGGAAGCAACAGCCTGGCGTTTTTTGTTTAGGGCTGACTTGTCAGCATTAAGTGAATCCTGTTTTGATTCTATCTCATCCTGTTGTGACTTAAGAGAGGTATTAAGCTCATCCAACTCTTTTTTTTGTTTTTCAACCTGTGCATGCTGTGTTTTGAGCTGCTCTAAAACCTCTTTGTCGCTTTTGTGTATACGCTTGATAAGGTCAAGGTTAACAAGCAGTTCTGATAAGCTTTCGGAATTCAAAAGCACTTCAACAAAACTGGTATTGTCATTCATGTACATGTTTCTCAAACGCTCGTTCAGGTCTTCATTCTGTTTTTCAATCCTGTTTTGCAGCTTGCTCAGTTTGTTTTGAGCTGCAGTTATTTTGAACTCAGTATTGTTTATTTCACTTTGAAGCGTATCAATCTCATCCTGCATACCGTCTATTTTCTCTGTCAGCTGATTTATTTCAGATTTAAGTTCTTTTTCTTCCTGTTTTCCCTGAGAAAGCTCTGATTTTTTGTCATTTATCTGAGAATTTATATTGCTGAGATTATCAGCATATACAAATGAGCCCATTGCAACTGACATCACTATAGCCAATGTTAAAATCCATATAAGAATAAATTTTTTCATCAAAATCAACACCTCTATACATCAAGAAATTTTCTCATTGAGATAATACTGCCGCATGCCCCTATGCTTACGCCAAGTGCAACAAATATAACGATTATATTTTTGACAAGAAATTCTTCCGGAACCATAGGTGTCGATAACATAAGCATCATGTTGTCACCTACACCTGCAATAATTCTTGAGTAAACAAGAGCTGTTATCAGCACTGATATTATTGCAGAAAAAAGTCCTATGATAATACCTTCAACAAGAAACGGCCCTCTTACAAACCAGTTGGTTGCACCTATATATTTCATAATACTGATTTCATCACCCCTTGCAAATACTGTGAGTTTGACAGTATTCGCGACAACCACTACTGATACTATGACCAGAAATGCCATGATTATCAGAGCCGCAAGCTGTATGAAATCTGTAACCTTCATAATTTTGTCTACAGTCTGTTTGTAATAATTGACTTTTTCGATGCCATGAAAAGAACCGGCTTTGTCAGCCACAGCCTGCGCTTTTTCGAGACTTGAAATTTTAATTACAACTGAATCAGGCAACGGGTTTTCGGCAAGGTTATCAAGCAGATATCCCTGCTCTCCCCATCTTTCTTTTAATATTGACAAGGCTTCTTCTTTGGTGCGATAGGTTGCACTCTCTACGCCATCAAAGCCTGTCATACCTGTTATTATTGTCTGAACATCTTCTTCACTTGAATCTTCGAGCATAAACACCTCTATGGTATCATAATCAGCTTTGACTGACTCTGTAACCATATTAATATTTATTACCAGTATGAAAAAAATGCCCAATATAAGAAGCATTGCTGTTATTGAAAAAACAGAGGCTATGCTCATTGTTTTGTTTCTGAACACCTGACCAAAAGCCTGTTTTATTGTGTATCGCAAAGAATTAAGCATCAGTCAAGCAACCCTCCTGTAAATGTTTCATTTGAATCGGCGACATCATCATCTATGTTATAAGCGCCTACATCATCTCTGACAATATGGCCGTTTTCGATAGCTATTACTCTTTTGCCCATCTTGTCAACAATGTCCTTTGAATGTGTAACCATAACAATTGTAGTTCCTTTTTTGTTTATCTGGTTTAACAGCATCATTATCTCCCATGCTGTTTCAGGGTCAAGATTACCTGTAGGCTCATCTGCTATAAGCATGCGCGGGTTATTTATGATTGCACGCGCAATTGCAACTCTTTGCTGCTCACCTGCAGAAAGCTCATCAGGATATCTGTCAGCTTTATCACTGATACCTACAAGACTCAGTGCCTGAGGCACATGCCTGCTGATTGACCTTGGAGTTCTGTGAATCACCTCCATCGCAAAAGCGACATTTTCGTATACGGTTTTTTTGGGGAGAAGTCTGAAATCCTGGAATACCATACCTATGTTTCTTCGAAGCTCCGGTATGTCTTTGTTTACCATGGTTGTAATCTCTCGTCCTTTGATTTTGATACTTCCCGAATCAGGATTGATTTCTTTTAATATGAGCTTGACAAATGTTGATTTGCCTGCACCACTTGGTCCTACAAGAAATACAAAATCTCCCTGATTTATTTTAACACTTACATTTTCAATCCCTATATTGGAATTGTATGTCTTGGTGACATTTGAAAATTCAATCATTAAATTTGTCCTTTCAAAAAGCTTCAATTATACCTCAATTATACTACAGTTTAGCGTCAAATACAAACTATATGAGTAATTCCTTAGATTGATTACGCGAACTACCCGGCAACAATTTGCGTGTCATAAGCGCACCTTAATATCTCATTCTCTGCAATAGATTCCTCTTTAAAGTTAATTTCCTTATCAAGGATTATCTTATATGCCTCTGCATTCTCTATTACTTCTATTTATCGCCTTAATTATATATCATCCAAACTGTATATTACAAGCATACAGTTTGCTCTTGCATATAATTATACGAGGTGCATTTGCATTAGTCAACATCTTTTCTATTAAATGTATTTTTTACGTCTTTTTTTAGTTTTTGTATACAATATCTAAACATTTGCGTAAATCTTATAAAAACATAACCGCCATTGAATTGTCGCAGGCTTCTTTACTGTGACAAAAATCATAGCGGTTTGTGGTCTATTTTTTAAAGTTCATATTCAGTTATATCAGCTCTTTGACAGCCCCTACTATAGCATCTGCTGTCATACCATATTTTTTCTTTAATTCATCAGGTTTGCCTGACTCACCAAATACATCATGCTGTCCGATGAATCTCATTTTCACAGGAGCTTCTGTTGCTACAACCTCTGCAACTGCACTGCCAAGACCTCCTATTACTGAGTGTTCCTCTGCTGTAACTATAGCACCTGTTTCCCTAGCAGCCTTTATAATTATATCTTTGTCTATCGGCTTGATAGTATGCAAATCTATAACCCTTATATCTATATTCTGTTTCAGGAGCTCCTCTGCAGCCATCATAGCTTCATTCACCATTATACCCGTTGCTATCACCGTTGCATCTTTTCCTTCTTTTAGAGTTTTACCTTTGCCTATTTCAAAGTCTGCTGACTCATCATAGAACACAGGTACTGCACTTCTGCCAAGTCTTATATAGCAAGGTCCCTGTATTTCTAAAGCTTTTTCAAGAAGTTTCGTTGCGGATACACCATCGCTTGGATTTATAACTGTCATCCCAGGTATTGTACGCATCAGTGCAATATCCTCAAAAGTCTGATGTGTTGCTCCGTCTTCACCTACAGTTATGCCTGCATGAGTTGCACATATTTTAACATTTGCGTGCGTATATCCTATAGAATTACGTATAATTTCAAATGCCCTACCTGCCGCAAACATTGCAAACGTGCTTGCACATACGATTTTACCTGATGTGGCAAGTCCTGCTGCAGCTGCATACATGTTCTGCTCTGCAATACCCATATTGAAAAATCTTTCGGGATATGCTTTTGCAAAAAGAGCTGTTTTGGTCGAACCTGAAAGGTCTGCATCCATAACCACCAGGTTATCATACTTTTTACCAAGCTCTACAAGTGCTTTGCCATAAGCTTCTCTTGTCGCCATTTTGTCTGCCATTACCATTCACCTCCAAGTTCTGCTACTGCCTGTCTGGCCTGCTGTTCATCCGGAGCCTTGCCATGCCATCCCGCCTGGTCTTCCATAAATGAAACGCCTTTACCTTTTACTGTTTTTGCTATTATTGCTGTCGGTTTTTCTTTGCAGTTTTTTGCTGCCTCAAATGCCTCATGAAGCTGTTTCATATCATGTCCGTCAACAATCATCACATTCCAGCCAAAGGCTTTGAATTTTTCTTCTATTGGAGCAACTGTCATTACGTCCTCGTTCCTGCCATCAATCTGCAGTCCGTTCCAGTCTACAACAGCTGTAAGATTGTCAAGACTGTAATGCGACGCTGACATCGCAGCTTCCCATACAAGACCTTCCTGCAGCTCACCATCACCCAATATCGTATATATCCTTCCGGGATTTTTGTCAAGCTTGTTTGCTATCGCCATGCCTACTGATGCAGATATGCCCTGTCCCAGCGAACCTGTGGACATCTCTATGCCTTTAACTTTACCTTTGCATGGATGCCCCTGGAAAGCCGAACCCAGCTTTCGAAGTGACATAATATCATCTGCAGGGAAGTATCCTCGTTCTGCAAGAGCCGCATACTGTACTGGTCCTGCATGTCCTTTGGAAAGAACCAGTTTGTCTCTGTCCCACTTGTCAGGGTCATCAGGATCAACATTCATTTCGTTGAAGTAAAGACACGTAACTATATCTGCTGCAGACAACGATCCGCCAGGATGCCCCGATCCTGCACTATATATAGCTTTAATGACGTTTACTCTTACTTTTGCTGCAATCGTTTCAAGTTCTTTGTAATTCATTTTGTTCACCTTTCAAAATACCATTTATAGAAAAAGTTTACCATCGAATCAGATGTCAATTATGTTTTTGATGGCTAACGGCGTAAATTCGGCAATATCAGATGCCATGATGCCCCATTGACCCATATCATTTGCTGCCAAATCTCCGGCAAGACCATGTATATATACTCCGCATGATGCCGCTTCAAAAGAGTTATACCCTTGAGCTGCCAGGGATGTTATTATTCCGGTCAGTGTATCTCCTGCGCCTGCTGTTGCCATTCCCGGATTTCCTGTAGTATTAGTATACAGAGCTTCTCCGTCATGTGTAACTATAGTGCCTGCACCTTTGAGAACAGCTGTCGCGCCTGTCAGATATGACAACCTGCTTGCGATTATCTCGCGCTTGTCGAGGTTATCCCCAAGAAGTCTTGCCGCTTCGCCCATGTGAGGAGTTATAACTATATCTGCTTTGCTCCTCTTCATTTCTTCAAAAAGATTTGCTGATGCTATAATATTTAATCCATCCGCATCTATTACCAGCGTTTTTTTGAATTCTGCAAGTAACCTCCTAATTATGTCTATGTTTGTTTTGTCACTTCCTATCCCGGGTCCTACAGCAATTGCATCATATATACTCAAATCCGATTCACAATTTCTCACAACGCATATTGCTTCAGGAACAGAGATTTGCATAACTGAAAATATTTCTAGAGGAAGACTGGCATATACAAGACCTGCACCTGACCTGAATGCACCTTTTGCACACAGCACCGCAGCGCCTGTCATAGTTTTGCTTCCTGCTATAATCAATACCCTGCCGCACTGCCCTTTGTGCATATCCTGTGTTCTTTTTTTTAATATACTGTTTACATATTCTTTTGTTATCAGATATCTGTTTTTCATTTTTTAGATATTTGACAGCATTGCTGTCGCTATTGCAAAATAAGTTATAACCGAAATCATATCAGATAATGAAGTAAGCAGCGGATTTGCAACCAGTGCCGGGTCTATTCCCAGTTTCTTTGCAGCCATAGGGATAAGTCCTCCAAGCATCTTAGCGATTATAACGATAATTACAAGGGATAGATTTATAATCACCGCTGTTGTAATATCAACTCTGTCTATCGTAAGCACTTTGATAAAATTAATCCCTCCAAGCACCAGGCATATTCCTATGCTAATCCTGAATTCTTTCCATAAGACCTTGAGAACATCATCTGTATCAAGATCTCCTATTGCAATGCCTCTTGTTACAAGTGTCGCAGCCTGATTGCCAGCATTGCCCGATGTCCCCATTAGAAGAGGTATATAGCATACAAGTGTAGGCGTAAGCATATCCTCAAATGCTCCCAGAATCCCACCTGTTATCATGGCTGTAAACATCATAAGTGTAAGCCACATAATCCTGCTTCTGATATGACCCCATACGCTTGTATCAAGATAAGCTCTGTCATCATCATCGCTTAACACACCGGCCATTCTCTCAATATCTTCTGTAGCTTCCTCCTCTATGACATCCATAATATCATCTATAGTAACAATGCCTACAAGCCGTCCCTCATTATCAACAACAGGAATCGCAAGAAAGCCATACTTCATAAATGCATCAGAAACTTCTTCCTGGTCATCATATACATTCACGTTTACAAAATCAGTATGCATCAGCTCAGAAACAAGTATATCATCATCTGAAATCACCAGAGTTCTGAGAGATACAATACCTTCCAGTTTCCTGCCTGCCGATTTAACATAACATGTATATACAGTTTCAGAGTCCATTCCTTCATCTTTGATATGTTTAAGGGCTTCTCTAACAGTCATATTTCCCTGAAGACTGATATATTCAGGTGTCATAAGGGATCCTGCACAATCGTCAGGATAATTCAAAAAAGTATTTATGAGTTTACGCTCTGCTTTTGTGGATTTCTCCAGTATTTTATCAACTATATTGGCAGGAAGCTCTTCGAGTACATCAATTTTATCGTCAAAATCAAGTTCATCAATTATATATGACAGCTCTACATCTGTAATTCCATTTATGATATCTTTCTGGTCGTCACTTGTAAGGTATGAAAAGACCTCTACGGACATGTCCTTTGGCAACATACGGAATACTACTATGGCAATATTGATTCCAAGCTCTTCTATTATTTCTTCGAGTACTTCAGCTGCATCAACGCCGTTGCATTTGAGAATCTCCTCTCTGGCGCTTCTGTACTGTCTGTTTTCAAGCAGCTTTATTATTTCCTCTACAGCATCATCAAAAGTCCTCTCTTCCATGTCCATTGAGCCTCCTCCTTTCATCTTGCATTCATCGTAATATTATACATCAGTTTACCTTGCTTTGGCAACCCATATCAAAGACGGCTTTTTTCTCTGTCCGGCGCACAAAAAAAGGCGAAGCCCTTGCAATTACTCAGGTTTCGCCAATACGTCCTCAAATATGATATATTATAAATTATCTGTTTTTTAATATGCTGCAGCGTATTTTTTTCATAAGCTGTATTACGGGCAGATTTGCAAATGCAAGGCCATATACTGTAAGAAGCTGATTAATGCCAAGGCTCTGCACACTAAACAGCCCCTGAAGTGCCGGTATTACCATTACCGCTGTAATAAGTGCAGTCCCCAGCAAAAAAGCTCCAATCAGATATATATTGTTAAAAAATCTCTTTGTAAAAATCACAGGTTCTTTTGCTTTACAGTTAAAGCCATGAATCAGCCTGCTCATACAAAGCGTTCCAAACGCCATGGTACTCGCAAGTGCTGTTTCTCCTGTACTGTAGCCTATCATAAATGCTATCACTGACATTGCTCCTATACAAAGTCCCTCTGTACCTATGCTTGCAAGATATGATTTTGTAAGTATCGATTCATCTGCAGCCCTTGGTTTTTCCTTCATCACTGTCTGATTGTGAGGCTCAAGTCCCAGCGCAATTGCAGGCAGGCTGTCTGTAAGCAAATTTATAAACAAAAGGTGTACCGGGGCAAAAGGCACGGGAAGTCCTGCAACTGAAGCATAAAGCACAGCAAGTATTGCACCGAAGTTCCCAGACAGCAAAAATTGTATTGCATTTTTGATGTTCTGATAAATATTTCTACCGTTTTCAACTGCCTTAACAATAGTTGCGAAATTATCATCTGTAAGCACCATAGCAGCAGCATCCTTGGATACTTCACTACCTGTGATTCCCATCGCAACCCCTATATCAGCCTGTTTGAGTGCCGGTGCATCATTAACTCCATCACCTGTCATAGCAACAATGCTGCCTTTTTCCTGCCACGCGCGCACAATCCTTATCTTATGCTCCGGTGATACTCTTGCATAAACTGATATTCCCGGGACAAATTCCTTTAACTGTTCGTCCGTCATCGAATCAATTACAGCACCTTCGCAAGCTTCTTTTTCATCCTGTAATATACCTATTCTTTTGGCTATCGCTGCAGCAGTCACCTTATGATCTCCTGTAATCATAACAGGTCTTATCCCGGCATTTATGCATTCTGAAACAGCAGCAGACGATTCTTCTCTTGGCGGATCCATCATGGCTATAAGTCCTGCGAATATCAGCTCATATTCATCTTCATATGACAGTTCCTTAGGTTCTTCAAGAGTTTTAAATGCAAAAGCAAGCACTCTCAGGCCGTTTTCTGAAAAACTCCTGTTGGCTTTTTCTATATCAGCTATATCAGCCTGCGTAATCTCACGAACATGCCCGTTTTCATTAATCGCCGTAATTCTGCCAAGGAGTACATCACAGGCACCCTTTACAACCATTGTGTACCTGTTTCCAATCATATGCTCTGTAGACATAAGTTTTCTGTCACTGTCAAATGGCACCTCGCTTATTCTCGGATGCTCCTGCCTTGTTTTCTGTGAGTCAAGCTTTGAATTTTCTCCAAATCTTACAAGCGCTGTTTCTGTAGGGTCTCCAATTTCTTCACCGTTTGCAATCTGTGAATCATTACAAAGTATGCCAAACAGCACAAGTTCTCTTTGGTTTTTTTCTTTAATATCAATGTCACCTACTTCAATATTCAAACCATCTGTATAACAGTATTCAACTGTCATTTTATTTTGTGTAAGAGTCCCTGTCTTGTCCGAACAAATAACTGATACGCTTCCCAACCCTTCAACCGCCTGCAGCTTTCTGATAATTGCATGCTCTTTAGCCATTTTTTGTGTGCCAAAGGCAAGTACAATAGTTACAATCGAACTCAAAGCTTCAGGAATCGCTGCAACTGCAAGAGCCACTGCAAATAGAAAAGCATCTGCTACAGCTCCGCCTCTCGCAACAGTTATACCAAACAGTACAGCACAGAATACGAGTATAAGGATAGAAAGTTTTTTGCCAAAATCATCAAGATTTTTTTGAAGAGGTGTTTTCTTTTCTTCTGCATTCCTGATAAGCCCTGCAATCTTGCCAACCTCAGTTTCCATCCCTATTGAGGTTACTTCAAAAGATCCTCTGCCATAAGTAACAAAGCTTCCTGAA